>DASUWX010000117.1:0-51126 GCA_036378185.1 Streptosporangiales bacterium
GCTGCGTTGGCTGACCGCCGGTGAGTCCCATGGGCCGGCCCTGGTCGCGACCATCGAGGGCCTCCCCGCCGGCATCGAGGTCACCACGTCCGACGTGGCCGCCGCCCTGGCCCGCCGGCGGCTCGGGTTCGGCCGCGGCGCACGGAGGTCGTTCGAGCAGGACCAGGTGAGCTTCTCCGGCGGCGTCCGGCACGGCCGGACGCTCGGCGGCCCCGTCGCGATCCGCGTCGGCAACACCGAGTGGCCCAAGTGGGAGAAGGTGATGGCCGCCGACCCGGTCGACCCGGACGAGATCGCCGGCCTCGCCCGCAACGCGCCGCTCACCCGGCCGCGTCCTGGCCACGCCGACCTCGTCGGCATGCAGAAGTACGGCTTCGACGACGCCCGCCCCGTCCTGGAGCGCGCCAGCGCACGCGAGACGGCCGCGCGCGTGGCCCTCGGCGAGGTGGCCAGGCGGTTCCTCCGGCAGGTGGCCGGCATCGAGATCGTCAGCCACGTGGTGGAGCTCGGTACCGTCGCGGTGCCCGCCGGCGTGGTGCCGGGTCCCGGGGACGCGGCACGCATCGACGAGGACCCGGTGCGCTGCGCCGACCAGGACACCGGGAAGTTGATGGTCGCCGAGGTGGACGCCGCGCGCGGCGAGGGCGACACGCTGGGCGGCGTCGTGGAGGTCGTCGCGCACGCCCTGCCGCAGGGCCTGGGCAGTCACACGCACTGGGACCGCCGGCTCGACGCGCGGCTGGCCGCCGCGCTCATGGGCATCCAGGCCATCAAGGGCGTCGAGCTCGGCGACGGCTTCGAGCTCGCGAGGCGCCGCGGCTCGGCGGCACACGACGAGATCGTGGCCACGGCGGACGGGATCCGGCGCACGTCCGGCCGCGCGGGCGGCACCGAGGGCGGCATGTCCACGGGCGAGGTGCTGCGCGTCCGGGCGGCGATGAAGCCGATCTCCACCGTGCCGCGGGCGCTGCGCACGGTCGACGTCGCCACCGGCGAGCCCGCGCAGGCGATCAACCAGCGCAGCGACGTGTGCGCCGTGCCCGCCGCGGGCGTGGTCGCCGAGGCCATGGTCGCGCTCGTCCTCGCCGACGTCTTCCTGGAGAAGTTCGGCGGCGACTCGGTGGCCGAGGCGGCGCGTAACCTCGAGGGGTACCGGGACAACCTCGCGTTCTCCTAGCCGTGCGACACGCCGGTCCCGTTGCGGCCGGCCGCGGGCCGAGCCAGTAGCCTCTTCCGCTACAGAGAGTCAAGAAGAAGGTCGAGAGTGGGCGACACCGACACCCTGAGTGACGAAACGGCGGCGAACGCCGAGCAGACGGGTCCCGTCGTCGTGCTGGTCGGGCCGCCGGGCGCCGGCAAGACCACCGTCGGCCGGCGCCTCGCCGAGCGGCTCGGCGTGGGGTTCCTGGACACCGACGCCGCGGTCGAGGAGCGGGCCGGCAAGCCCGTCGCCGAGATCTTCGTCGTCGACGGCGAGCCGGCCTTCCGCCGGCTGGAGCACGAGGCCGTGGCCACGGCGCTCGCCGAGCACGACGGGGTGCTGTCGCTCGGCGGCGGCGCCGTCCTCGACCCTGCCACCAGGGACCTCCTTCGCGCCCACCGCGTCGTGTTCCTCGACGTCGACCTCGGGGCGGCCGCCCAGCGGGTCGGCCTGGACACCCCGCGGCCGCTGCTCATCGGCAATCCGCGTGCGACGCTGCGGCAACAGCTCGCGGACCGCCGGCCGCACTACCTCGAGGTGGCGACCGCCGTGGTCGCGACGTCCGCGCTGTCACCGGCCGAGGTGGTCGAGGCCGTGCTGGACGTGGTGCGCGGCGAGCGGACGGAGGACGAAGCCGGATGAACGCGGGTGCGACCCGGATCGCCGTCGCGGGGGAGAGCCCGTACGACGTGGTCGTCGGCCACGGTGTGGTCACCGAGGTCACCCGCCTGCTCGGCGCGGGCGTGCGCCAGGTCGCGGTCATCAGCACCGCGACGGTGCGGCCGTGCGCCGACCGCGTGGTCGAGGCGCTGGCCGACGCCGGCCTGCGCACCTGCCGCATCGAGATCCCCGATGCCGAGGGCGGCAAGGACATCTCGGTCGCGGCGATGTGCTGGGCCCGGATGGGCGACCTCGGCTTCACCCGCACCGACTGCGTCGTGAGCGTCGGCGGGGGAGCGGTCACCGACCTCGCCGGGTTCGTCGCGTCGGTGTGGCTGCGCGGCGTCCGCGTCGTGCACGTGCCGACGACGCTGCTCGGCATGGTCGACGCCGCGGTCGGCGGGAAGACCGGCATCAACACCTCCGCGGGCAAGAACCTGGTCGGCACGTTCCACCCGCCCGGCGGCGTGCTGTGCGACCTCGACACGCTGGCCGGGCTGCCGGGCGACGAGTACGTCGCCGGCATGGCCGAGGTCGTCAAGGCCGGCTTCATCGCCGACCCCGCCATCCTCGACCTGGTCGAGGACGACCCGGTCGCCGCGGCGCGGCCCGACGGGCCGCACGTGCAGGAGCTGGTCGAGCGCGCGGTGCGGATGAAGGCGGCCGTCGTCGCCACCGACCTGCGCGAGGCGGGGCCGCGGGAGGCGCTCAACTACGGCCACACGCTCGGCCACGCGATCGAGCGGGTCGAGCGGTACCAGTGGCGGCACGGCCACGCGGTCTCCGTGGGCATGGTCTACGCCGCCGAGCTCGGACGGCTCGCCGGCGCGATCGACGACGTCGTCGCCAAGCGGCACTCCAGCATCCTCGCCTCGCTCGGCCTGCCGATCCGCTACCGCGCGGAGGCCTGGCCGGCCCTGCTCGAGGCGATGCGCGTGGACAAGAAGTCCCGCGGTGCCGCCCTGCGCTTCGTCATCCTGTCCGGGCTGGGCGAGACCACGATGCTGGAGGACCCCGACCCGGAGATCCTGGAAGAGGCGTACGCGGCCGTCGCCCGCTGATCACGCCGGCGCGCGCTACCACTACGCTGTCCGCCGTGCGCGTACTGGTGCTCAACGGGCCGAACCTCGGTCGGCTCGGCTCGCGTGAGCCGGACGTCTACGGCCGCCAGGACTTCCCCGCTCTCGTCGCCGCCTGCGAGCGGGTGGGCAAGGAGCTGGGACTCGACGTCGAGGTCAGGCAGACCGACGACGAGGCGGAGCTGGTGGGGTGGCTGCACGAGGCGGCCGACGGCAGCCTCCCCGTCGTGCTCAACCCGGCGGCGTTCACCCATTATTCGTACGCACTGCGCGATGCCTGCGCCCAGCGGACGGCGCCGCTCGTCGAGGTGCACCTGACCAACCCCGCGGCCCGCGAGGAGTTCCGGCACACCTCGGTCGTCGCGGGCGTGGCGACCGGTACCGTCGCCGGGTTCGGGTTGCGGTCCTACGAACTCGCCCTGCGCGCGATCGCCACGGAGTCGAGCGGAACGTAACCCGCCCGCGCCCCGTCGCAGGGTGCGCGTGGCGAGAGATCAGCGAGGAGTCGAAGAAGCGATGAGCAAAGTGACGTGGCCCCGGCAGGCGCTCGGCCAGCTGCAGCTGCCCGGCGTGTGCGCCGCCACCGGACAGCCGGCCACCACCTCGGTACGGTTCGTCTTCCAGAGCCCGTGGGCCCGTTACGTCCCCGGCGTCGCCGGAGCAATACTCCGTCTCACGAACCCGGCGGTCCGGATGAACATCCCGCTCTCCGCCGCGCCGGCCGCCAAGGTCAAGCAGCTGCGCTATCTCACGTTCGGTGGGCTCGCCGCGGTCCTGCTCGGCATCGTCCTCTGGTTCGCGCTGCAGAACGCCGTGGGTGGCGTGCTGGGCTGGCTGCTGATCCTCGCCGGGGTCGCGCTCGTCATCGTGGGCGGGACGCTCGTCAGCAATGTGATCGGCGCGGGCGTCGACGGCAAGTGGATCTACATGAACAACGCGCACCCGGCGTTCGTCGACGCCTTCGTGCGGATGAACCCTCCCGGCATGGTGCAGGTGCCCGAGGCCATGCCGCAGCAGGGCTACGGCCGGCCGGGCTACCCGCAAGCGCAGCCGCAGCAGGTGACGGGCTACGCGCAGCAGCAGCCGGCGTACCAGCAGGGCATCCCCCAGCAGCAGGGGTACCAGCCGCAGGGATACCAAGCTCAGCAGGGCTACCCGCAACAGCAGGGTCAGCAGGGCTACCCGCAGCAGCAGGGCTACCAGGGACACCCCGGTTACGGCGCACAGCCCGACCAGGCGCAGCAGCAGGGGTACGGCCCGCAGGGCTACCAGCGCTGACCCGCGGCGGTCGCCGCACCGCCGGGCGGGTGACTTGCCGGGCGATCGTCACGATGCGTGGCCGGCGCGATACGGTGATCGCCGCCGGAGTCGTCCGCCGGGACGCCGGCATGTCCGTTCCGTCCCGACGCCTGCCGGGTGAGAAGGGGTGCGATGAAGACCGAGGCGTGTTGGCGCAAGGACGTGTCGATGTCGCTGCGCATGCCGCCGGTCTGCGTCTTCAACGGTGAGCAGGCCGTGCGGCTCACCCGGTTCGTGTTCCACAGCCACGCGCTGTACTTCCCCGGCCTGCTGGGCTGGTACATGAACCTGGTCAACCCGCCGATCACCATGTACCTGCCGGTGAGCGCGGCCGGTCTGGCCAGGCTGCGCGCCCAGCAGGGCCTGGTGTACGGCGCGGCCGGCGTCGCCGCCGCGGCGGCCGTCGTGGCCGTGGTGCTGTTCGGCGTCGACGCCGTGCGTTGGCACCTGGCGTTCCCGCTCCTCGTGATGCTCGCCGCGATCGTGGTCTCGCTCGCGGCGGCCCGCATCATCCGGTTCGTCGGCAGCGACATCCACAAGGGCTGGGTGTGGCTGGTCGACGCCCACCCGGCGTTCCTCGAGGCGTTCTGCCGGGTGAACGTGCCCGGGGTGATCCTGGTCCGCGGCCTGCCCCCTGAGCGGTTCCGCCGGCCGCACCGCCCGCCGCCCGCCCCTCAGCTGGTGCGCTGATCGCTCTGGGTCGCCGCCCCGAGGAGGGGTGGGATCCACGCTCCCGCACCGGATACGGTGTGGGAGCGGGGCAAAGCGGCGCGAGAGAGGTCTCATGACCATGCCTTCGGGGGCCAACCACGCGGTCAGACGGGATCGCCTGCGCGTTCTCCTGGCGCAGCGCGACGTCGAGGCCGCCGTCGTCACCAGGCTCGTCAACGTGCGTTACCTGTCCGGCTTCACCGGGTCGAACGGTGCGCTCGTCGTCCGCGAGGACGGGGCCGACCTGCTCGTCACCGACGGGCGGTACGCCGACCAGGCGAGCGCGGAGGCGCCCGACGTCGAGCTGCTCGTCGACTACCCGGCACGCACCGGCGTCCGGCTGCCCGTCGCCGTCCACGGCGTCGCGCGGCTGGTGGAGTCGGGGGAGAAGCGGGTCGGGTTCGAGGACCACGACGTCACCGTCCGGCTCTACCAGGCGATGACCGAGGCGGCACCCGACGTCACGTTCACGTCCATCGAGCAGGGCGTCGAGCGACTGCGCATGGTCAAGGACGACGTCGAGATCGCGGCGTTGCGGCAGGCGTGCGAGGTCAGCGACCAGGCCCTCGCGGACGTGCTGAAGGTCGTACGGGAGGGCATGACCGAACGCGACCTGGCGCGGAAGCTGGACGCCAGGATGCGTGAGTACGGCGCCGACGGGCCCGGCTTCCCGACGATCGTGGCGAGCGGGCCGCACTCGGCGATCCCGCACCACCAGCCGACCGACCGGCAGCTGCAGCGCGGCGACTTCGTCAAGATCGACTTCGGTGCCCGGTACGCCGGCTACCACGCCGACGAGACCAGGACGTTCGTGCTCGGCGCCGCCGCCGACTGGCAGCGCGAGATCCACCAGCTCGTCGCGGCGGCACAGCGCGCGGGCCGGGAGGCGTTGCGGGACGGCGCGTCCGCCAGGGAGGTGGACGCCGCCAGCCGCGGGGTCATCGCCGACGCGGGGTACGGGGAACACTTCACCCACGGCCTCGGGCACGGCGTCGGGCTCGAGATACACGAGGACCCGTTCCTGGGGTACAGCGCCACGGCTACACTGGCAGATCGGATTCCCGTCACGATCGAGCCAGGCATCTACCTGCCCGGGCGCGGCGGCGTACGGATCGAGGACACGCTCCTCGTCGGCGTCGAGGGCGCGGAGTCCCTGACCCGGACCGACCGCGACCTCGCCCTGCTGTAGGGCTTCCGGCGCGGCCCGACTACGACGCGGAGAACCCAGGCAGTGGCCACGACGAACGACCTGAAGAACGGCATGACCCTCAACCTCGACGGCAACCTCTGGAACGTCGTCGAGTTCCAGCACGTGAAGCCCGGCAAGGGCGGGGCGTTCGTCCGCACCAAGCTGAAGAACGTCACCTCCGGCAAGGTCGTCGACAAGACGTTCAACGCCGGCGTGAAGGTCGACGTCGCGACCGTGGACAAGCGCGGCATGCAGTACCTGTACAAGGACGGCGCCGACTACGTGTTCATGGACACCGAGACCTACGACCAGATCCACGTGCCGAGCGAGACGATCGGGGACGCGGCGAACTTCCTGCTGGAGAGCCAGGAGGCGACCGTCGCCATGCACGACGGCACCGTGCTCTACGTCGACCTGCCGGCGTCGGTCGAGCTCACCATCGAGTACACCGAGCCCGGCCTGCAGGGCGACCGGAGCAGCGGCGGCACCAAGCCGGCACGGCTGGAGACCGGCGCGCAGATCCAGGTGCCGCTGTTCGTCACCACGGGTGAGCGGATCAAGGTCGACACCCGGACGGGCGAGTACATCTCGCGCGTGTCCGGCTGATGCCCGAGCCCGCGAGATCCCGTCCCGCCGGGGCTCCAGGCGCCCGCGGCAAGGCCCGCAAGCGCGCGCTCGACGTCCTGTTCGAGGCCGACGTGCGCGGTCTCGACCCGGTCCGCCTGCTCGCCGACCGGATCGCAGCGGCGGACCCGCCGGTGCCGGAGTACGCGGTCGGCCTCGTCGAGGGCGTGAGCGCGCACCGGGCGAGGCTGGACGAGCTGATCTCCGAGTACGCCGTCGACTGGACACTGGACCGGATGCCCGCCGTCGACCGCGCGGTGCTGCGTCTCGGCGCATACGAGTTGCTGTACGCGGCGGACGTGCCGGACGCGGTCGCGGTCGCGGAGGCGGTGCGGCTGGCGACGGACCTGTCGACCGACGCGTCGCCGGCGTTCGTCAACGGCCTGCTCGGCAAGCTGCTGAACCTGAAGCCGTCACTGGCGCTCTGAGCCCCTCGCGAGGTTCACGGCGTGAGGGTGGCGGTCAGCTCGATCTCGACCTCGTCGCGCAGCTTGAGCGCGCCGAGGAACGCCGTGTAGGGCTTGATGCCCCACCGGGACTGGACGACCGTCGCCGTGGCGTGCAGCCGGCCCTCGGAGATGCTGCCCTGCACGGTGATCGGCTGGGTCTTCCCGGTGATGGTGAGCTCGCCGTCGACGGTCACCGCCTCGGGCGTGCCCTGGACCCGGGTCGACCGGAAGCTGATCGACGGGTGCCGGTCGGTGTGCAGGATCTTCTGGCTGATGTTCCGCTTGATGTCCCGCCGGTCGGAGTCGCTGAGCGGCTTGACCCCACCCGTGCCCTCGCGCACCTCGAACGAGTCGACGTCCACGTCGAGACTCACGGCGGCGTTCGCCGGCTCGGCCGAGTCGACCGTGACCTGCCCGCGCCAGCTGGCCGCCTCGATGGTGAGGTCGTGGCCCGCCTTCGCGCCCAGCCCGGTACGCGCCGTCCGGACCAGGAGTCGTCCGGACTCCGGTCCGATCCGGTACACGCCGTCGGGCACGGCCATGCCCGTCACGGTACGCCCGTGAAGTCCGTCACACCCGCTCCCGGCTCCGAATCCGCGGGAGTCAGCCGGAGCGGAGAGCGGGTGGCGACGGTGGGTTACAGCGTCTCGGTGATGGTCTGCGCCTCGTCGTTGAGCACGCCCCAGCCGATGAGCTGGGTGACGAGCGCCGACGGCTCGAGGTCGTAGATCACCGACAGGGCGCGCAGATCCTCGCTGCGGATCGTGAGCACGCGCCCGTTGTAGTCGCCACGCTGGTGCTGGATGGCGGCGATGTACCTCGCGAGCGGCCCGGACTGCTCCTGAGGGAGTTGGGAGAGCTTGCCCAGGTCGATCACGAGCTTCGGCGGCCGTTCCGCGATGCCGTTGCCGGGATGACCGCCCGGCAGCAGCTCGGAGATGGGGACTCCGTAGAACTCCGCCAGCTCCGCGAGCTTGTGCACCGTGACCGCACGATCGCCGCGCTCGTACGAGCCGACGACCACGGCCTTCCACCTGCCGTGGGACTTCTCCTCCACCCCGTGGAGCGAGAGGCCCTGCTGTTGACGTATGGCGCGCAGGCGCGCGCCAAGCGACTTTCCGTAGTCCGACATTCCGGTCCTTTCCCCGTCACCTGGACCTCGCTACCTGCGATCGTCGAGACCCACGCCCCGAGTGACTACTCACGGTGACCGTAGGCAGGTGGGCGACGTGGGTCAAGCCAGACACAGAACCCGACGATATGTAACGAACCGCCTACTCAACGATAACGAGGAAGAAGCCGGCGCGTGACGGGCATGACAACACACCGCGCGCCCATCTCCGGGGCGGTTCGCCGGCACTGCTAGCGTTACTCGGGGTCGCAGTCGACCTCGGCATACCTGGCAATCCTTTAAGACCCGTCCCGTGAGGCGGGAAAGGAGCGCATGTGACGAGCCTGCCTGCGCCGGAGCCGTCCGGTGCACGTTCCGTACTGGAGCCCGCCGACATCGGCCGGGCCCTCACCCGCATCGCCCACGAGATCCTCGAACGCACCCGCGGCGGCGCCGACGTCGTCCTGCTGGGCATCCCGACCCGGGGCGTGGATCTGGCCCGGCGCCTCGCCGACCGGATCGGCGGCGTCGAGGGACGCGAGATCCCCGTCGGGTCGCTCGACCCGACCATGTACCGCGACGACCTGCGGCTGCGGCCCGCCCGCGCCCTGGAGCACACCGAGGAGCCGCCCGGCGGCGTCGACGGCCGGGTGGTCGTCCTCGTCGACGACGTGCTGTTCTCCGGCCGCACGGTGCGCGCCGCGCTCACCGCGCTCGAGGACCTCGGCCGGCCCCGTGCCGTCCAGCTCGCGGTCCTCGTCGACCGCGGCCACCGCGAGCTGCCCATCCGGCCCGACTACATCGGCAAGAACCTGCCGACGGCGCGCACCGAGACGGTCCGGGTGCTGCTCACCGAGCGCGACGGGCGCGACGACGTGATCATCGAGCGCGCCGGAGAGGAGCACGGACGATGAAGCGGCATCTGCTCTCCGCCGGCGACCTCGGCCGCGACGACATCACGCTGGTGCTCGACACCGCGGCCGAGCTGGCCAAGGTCGCCAGCCGGCCGGTCAAGAAGCTGCCGACGCTGCGCGGCCGGACGGCGGTCAACCTGTTCTTCGAGGACTCCACGCGCACCCGCACCTCGTTCGAGGTGGCGGCCAAGCGGCTGTCCGCGGACGTGATCAACTTCTCCGCCAAGGGCTCCAGCGTCGCGAAGGGCGAGAGCCTGAAGGACACCGCGCTCACCCTGGAGGCGATGGGCACGGACGCGGTGATCGTCCGGCACCAGGCGTCCGGGACCCCGTTGCGGCTCACCAACTGGATCCGCGGCAGCGTCGTCAACGCAGGCGACGGCACGCACGAGCACCCGACCCAGGCGCTGCTCGACGCGTACACGATGCGCGAGCGGCTCGGCCGGCTCGAGGGGCTGCGCGTGGTGATCGTCGGCGACGTCCTGCACAGCCGGGTGGCGCGCTCGAACGTGCTGCTGCTGTCGACGGCGGGGGCGGAGGTGACCCTGGTCGGGCCGCCGACGCTGCTGCCCGTCGGCGTCGACGCATGGCCGTGCGCGACGTCCTACGACCTCGACGCCGTGCTGCCGAAGTGCGACGTCGTGATGATGCTGCGGGTGCAGCAGGAGCGGATGAACGCCGCGTACTTCCCGAGCGCCCGCGAGTACAGCCGGCGGTACGGGCTGGACGCGCGGCGGATGGCGAGCCTGCCCGACCACGCGATCGTGATGCACCCGGGGCCGATGAACCGCGGGATGGAGATCGCCGCCGAGGTCGCCGACTCCGTCCGGTCCACGATCACCGAGCAGGTCGCCAACGGCGTCTCGGTGCGGATGGCGGTGCTCTACCTGCTGCTCGGCGGGTCCGAACCCGCCATCGGCGCCGAACCCGAGACCGAGGAGGTGCCCGCGTGAAGCAAACCCCGGTGAAAGTCCTGCTGAAGGGGGTGCGGCCGCTCGGCGGCGGGGCCACCGACCTGCTGCTCGACGAGGGCCGCATCGCCGGGACCGGGACCGGCCTGGACGCCGCGGGCGCCGAGGTCGTCGACGGCGACGGGCTGGTGGCGTTGCCCGGGCTGGTCGACCTGCACACCCATCTGCGCGAGCCCGGACGCGAGGACGCCGAGACGGTCGAGACCGGGACCCGCGCCGCGGCCGCCGGCGGTTACACGGCCGTGTTCGCGATGCCCAACACCGAGCCCGCCGCCGACACGGCGGGCGTGGTCGAGCAGGTGTGGCGGCTGGGCCGCGAGGCCGGGCACGCCGACGTCCAGCCGATCGGGGCCGTCACCGTGGGCCGGGAGGGCAGGCGGCTCGCCGAGCTCGGCGCGATGGCCGACTCCGCGGCCCGTGTCCGCGTGTTCAGCGACGACGGTGACTGCGTCTCCGACGCGGTGCTGATGCGCCGGGCGCTGGAGTACGTCAAGGCGTTCGGCGGCGTGATCGCCCAGCACGCCCAGGAGCCGCGGCTCACCGAGGGCGCGCAGATGAACGAGAGCGCGCTGTCCGGAGTGCTCGGGCTGCAGGGCTGGCCTGCGGTGGCCGAGGAGGCGATCGTCGCCAGGGACGCGCTGCTCGCGGGGCACGTCCGGTCGCGCGTGCACATCTGCCACGTCTCGACCGCAGGCTCGGTCGAGATCATCAGGTGGGCCAAGGCGAAGGGGTGGCAGGTCACCGCCGAGGTGACGCCGCACCACCTGATGCTCACCGAGGAGCTCGCCCGCAGCTACGACCCGCTGTACAAGGTGAACCCGCCGCTGCGCACGGACGAGGACGTCCGGGCGCTCCGCGAGGCGCTCGCCGACGGCACCGTCGACTGCGTGGCCACCGACCACGCGCCGCACTCGCTGGAGTACAAGGAGGCGGAGTGGCCGGCCGCGGCGCCGGGCATGCTCGGCCTGGAGACGGCGCTGTCGGTCGTCCAGGAGGCCATGGTGGACACCGGCCTGCTCGACTGGGAGGGGGTCGCGGAGCGGATGTCGTCGCGTCCTGCGGCGATCGGCGGCCTGGCCGCGCACGGGCGCCCGCTGGCCGCGGGCGAGCCCGGCAACGTCGTGCTCTACGACCCGTCCGCACGCTGGACCGTCGACCCCGCGGCGATGGCCTCGCGAAGCCGCAACACGCCGTACGCCGGCCGGGAGCTGCCCGGCCGCGTGGTGGCGACGTTCCTGCACGGGCGGCCGACCGTCCTCGACGGCAAGCCGGTATGAGCGACCGCGTTCCCGCTGGGGACCCCCACTGTGGTGAGAGCCACGGGTGGGGTCCCCGACAGGTGCCAGGACCACGACGGGGGTCCGCAGCATGAGTCCGGGCGCGGTGCGCGGGCTCGTGCTGATCGCCGTCGGGCTCGGGCTGCTGGCCGTCGTGCTGGTGCTGCTGTTCGCCCGGCCCGGCTGGGCGCGGCGCGGCCGGGCCGGCGCCGGCACGTTCCCGCCGGTCGCCGCACCGCCGTCGTACCCGCGGGCGCTGCGGCCGCCCGCCGAGGGCAGCTACCAGGGCACGTCGGTCTACGAGGGCGACCCGGTGCGCGCGTGCGGGCTCGGGGGTCGCGGCCGCGTGAAGCTGGTGCTGGCCGCCGAGGGCCTGATCCTGGAACGACGCGGCACCAACGACGTGCTCATCGAGCAGCACGAGCTGCGCACCGGTGAGGTGCGCGACCACACCCTGGTCGTCCGCTGGCAACATGGCGGGCGACCGCTCGAGACGACCGTCCGGCTGGACCGGACAGAGGAAAGTGACGCGTGGGCGAGGAGCCTTTCACAGATGGGACGCCGGCCGTGACGCCCGGCTGGGATTCCGGGGGTGGCGGAATGAACGCCGGCTGGGATTCCGGGGGTGGCGGAATGAACGGCGGCTGGGATTCCGGGAGTGGCGGAATGAACGGATCCGGCGCCGCGGTACTCGTGCTCGAGGACGGGCGCACGTTCCGCGGCGAGCCGTACGGCGCGGTCGGGGAGACGTTCGGCGAGATCGTCTTCGCCACGGGCATGACCGGGTACCAGGAGACGCTGACCGACCCGTCGTACCACCGGCAGATCGTTGTGATGACCGCTCCGCACGTCGGCAACACCGGCGTGAACACCGACGACCCGGAGTCGCGCCGGGTCTGGGTGGCGGGCTACGTGCTGCGCGACCCGGCCAGGCGGGCGTCCAGCTGGCGGTCGACGGGCGACCTCGACGGCTACCTGCGCGACCAGGGCGTCGTGTCGATCAGGTCAATCGACACCCGCGCGCTGACCCGGCACATCAGGGAGCGCGGCGCGATGCGCGCCGGCGTGTTCAGCGGTGACGCCGCCCGCCGGCCGACGGACGCCCTGCGCGAGGCGGTGCTCGCGAGCCCGGCCATGGTCGGCGCGCAGCTCGCCGAGGAGGTCAGCACCACGGAGCCGTACGTGGTGCCGGCCGACGCGGACGCGCGGTTCCGCATCGCCGCGCTCGACCTCGGCATCAAGTCGATGACGCCGCGCCGGATGGCCGAGCGCGGCATCGAGACGCACGTCGTCCCGGCCACCGCGACCGTCGACGACGTGCTCGCGATCGAGCCCGACGGGGTGTTCCTCGCGAACGGCCCCGGCGACCCCGCCACCGCCGACGCGCAGGTCGAGCTGGTGCGGCAGCTGCTCGGCCGGCGGGTGCCGGTGTTCGGCATCTGCTTCGGCAACCAGGTGCTCGGCCGCGCTCTCGGGTTCGGCACCTACAAGCTGCGCTACGGGCACCGCGGCATCAACCAGCCGGTCAAGGACCTCGCCACGGGCAGGGTCGAGGTCACTGCGCACAACCACGGGTTCGCCGTCGACGCGCCGCGGGGCGGGCCCGTCGACACCCCGTTCGGCCGCGCCGAGGTGAGCCACGTCTGCCTGAACGACGACGTCGTCGAGGGCCTGCGCTGCCTGGACGTGCCCGCGTTCTCCGTGCAGTACCACCCGGAGGCCGCCGCCGGGCCGCACGACGCGGCGTACCTGTTCGACCGGTTCCGCGACCTGATGGAAGGGTCCGCCGATGCCTAGGAGAGCCGACCTGTCGAGCGTGCTGGTCATCGGCTCCGGCCCGATCGTGATCGGCCAGGCCTGCGAGTTCGACTACTCGGGGACGCAGGCGTGCCGCGTGCTGCGCGCCGAGGGCCTGCGGGTCAGCCTGGTCAACAGCAACCCGGCGACGATCATGACCGACCCGGAGTTCGCCGACGCCACCTACGTCGAGCCGATCACGCCCGGCGTGGTGGAGCAGGTCATCGCCCAGGAGCGACCGGACGCGCTGCTCGCGACGCTCGGTGGCCAGACCGCCCTCAACACCGCGGTCGCGCTGCACGAGAGCGGCGTCCTCGACAAGTACGAGGTCGAGCTGATCGGCGCCTCGATCGACGCGATCCAGGCGGGGGAGAACCGCGAGCGGTTCAAGGAGATCGTCGCGTCCATCGGCGCGGAGTCGCCGCGGAGCATCGTCTGCCACACACTGGACGAGTGCCTCGCCGCGGCCGGGGAGCTGAACTACCCGGTCGTCGTCCGGCCCTCGTTCACCCTCGGCGGCACCGGCTCGGGCATGGCGCACGACGAGGCGGGCCTGCGCCGGATCGCGTCCGCCGGGTTGCGGGCGAGCCCCACCTCCGAGGTGCTGATCGAGGAGAGCGTGCTCGGCTGGAAGGAGTACGAGCTCGAGCTGATGCGCGACCACCACGACAACGTGGTGGTGGTGTGCTCGATCGAGAACGTCGACCCCATGGGCGTGCACACCGGCGACTCGGTCACCGTCGCGCCCGCGATGACGCTGACCGACCGCGAGTACCAGCACATGCGCGACGTCGCGATCGACGTGATCCGCGCGGTGGGCGTCGACACCGGCGGCTGCAACATCCAGTTCGCGGTCAACCCGGAGAACGGCCGCATGGTCGTCATCGAGATGAACCCGCGGGTGTCGCGGTCCAGTGCGCTGGCGTCCAAGGCGACCGGCTTCCCGATCGCGAAGATCGCCGCGCGGCTCGCGATCGGCTACACGCTGGACGAGATCCGCAACGACATCACCGAGGAGACGCCGGCGAGCTTCGAGCCGACGCTCGACTACGTCGTCGTGAAGGTGCCGCGGTTCGCGTTCGAGAAGTTCCCCGGCGCCGACCCCGAGCTCACCACCCACATGAAGTCGGTCGGCGAGGCGATGGCGATCGGCCGGTGCTTCACCGAGGCGCTGCAGAAGGCGTTGCGCTCGCTGGAGCGGTCCGGCTCGTCGTTCGACTGGCACGGCGAGCCCGGCGACAAGGACGACCTGCTCCGCCGGTGCCGCACGCCGCACGACGGCCGCCTGGCCACGATCCAGCAGGCGTTGCGCGCGGGCGCGACGCTCGACGAGCTGTACGACGCCACCCGCATCGACCCGTGGTTCCTCGACCAGATCCTGCTGCTCGACGAGATCGCCGTCGAGGTGGCCGGGGCGCGTGACCTCGACGCGCCGTTGCTGCGCAGGGCGAAGCGGCACGGCTTCAGCGACCGGCAGCTGGCGCGCATCCGGGGCGTCGACGAGCTGCTGGTGCGGGCGCTGCGGCAGGCGCTCGGCGTCCGGCCCGTCTACAAGACCGTCGACACCTGCGCCGCCGAGTTCGCGGCGCGGACGCCGTACCTCTACTCGAGCTACGACGAGGAGACGGAGGTGCCCGCCGGCGATCGCAGGAAGGTCGTGATCCTCGGCTCCGGGCCGAACCGGATCGGGCAGGGCATCGAGTTCGACTACTCCTGCGTGCACGCTTCGATGGCGCTGCAGGCCGACGGCTACGAGACCGTCATGGTCAACTGCAACCCGGAGACCGTCTCGACCGACTACGACACCAGCGACCGGCTGTACTTCGAGCCGCTCACCCTGGAGGACGTGCTCGAGGTCGTGCACGCCGAGCAGGAGACCGGCGAGGTCGTCGGGGTCGTCGTCCAGCTCGGCGGGCAGACGCCGCTCGGCCTGGCGAAGGCGCTCGCCGACGCCGGGGTCCCGATCGTCGGCACGTCGCCGGAGAGCATCCACCTCGCCGAGGACCGCGGTTCGTTCGGCCACGTGCTCGCGGCGGCGTCGCTGCCCGCGCCGAAGCACGGCACGGCGTCGTCGTTCCCCGAGGCCAAGGCGATCGCGGACGAGATCGGCTACCCGGTGCTGGTGCGGCCGTCGTACGTGCTCGGCGGCCGGGGCATGGAGATCGTCTACGACGACGAGCGGCTGCGTGCCTACATCGAGCGCGCCACCGAGGTGTCGCCCGAACACCCGGTGCTCGTCGACCGGTTCCTCGACGACGCGATCGAGATCGACGTCGACGCGCTCTTCGACGGCGAGGAGCTGTACCTCGGCGGAGTGATGGAGCACATCGAGGAGGCGGGCATCCACTCCGGCGACTCGGCGTGCGCGCTGCCGCCGACGACGCTCGGCCAGGAGATCATCGGGCGGATCCGCGAGTCCACCGAGGCGATCGCGCGCGGCGTGCACGTGCGCGGGCTGCTCAACGTGCAGTACGCGCTCGCGTCCGATGTGCTGTACGTGCTCGAGGCGAACCCGCGGGCGTCCCGAACGGTGCCGTTCGTGTCCAAAGCCACCGGCGTCCCGCTCGCCAAGGCCGCGGCGCGGGTCATGCTCGGCACCAGCATCGCGCAGCTCCGTGCCGACGGCACGCTGCCCGCGCAGGGCGACGGCGGCGACCTGCCCCCGGACGCGCCGATCGCGGTGAAGGAGGCCGTGCTGCCGTGGGGCAGGTTCCGCGGCGTCGACACGGTGCTCGGCCCGGAGATGCGTTCCACCGGCGAGGTGATGGGCATCGACGCGCAGTTCGGCACGGCGTTCGCCAAGTCGCAGGTGGCCGTCTACGCCGACCCGATGCCGACGTCGGGGCGGGTGTTCGTCTCGGTGGCCAACCGCGACAAGCGGTCGATGGTGTTCCCGGTGCGCCGGCTCGCCGACCTCGGCTTCGAGGTGCTCGCCACCAGCGGCACCGCGCAGGTGCTGCGCCGGCACGGAATCGAGGCGACCGTCGTCCGCAAGCACGGCCAGGGCGTGGGGCCGGACGGCGAGCCGACCATCGTGCAGCGGATCCTCGCGGGCGAGGTCGACCTCATCGTGAACACGCCGTTCGGCAGCCCCGGCCACGGCGAGCCGCGGGTGGACGGCTACGAGATCCGCACCGCGGCGGTCACCGCGGGCGTCCCGTGCATGACGACCGTGCAGGGTCTCGCCGCGGCCGTCGAGGGCATCGAGGCGACGGTGCGCGGCTCGATCGGCGTCCGCTCCCTGCAGGAGCACGCGCGCCACCTGCGTGCCTCCGGCTCCATGATCATGAAAGATCCCGGGGGCCACAGCACCGGGGAATCTTCATGATCATGGAGCGGACCGGGACCGTCCTCGACCTCTCGCCGCGCGGCGCCTACCTCGCGATGACACTGCGCGCGCCGTGGGCGGCCACCGGGTTCCGGCCCGGCCAGTTCGTGGCGCTCGCCGTCGGTGGTCCGCACACGTCGATGGTGCTGCGGCGCTGCTTCTCGGTGTACGCCGCCGACGCCGCCGCGGGCACGGTCGAGTTCGTGTTCGCCGTCGCCGGGAAGGGCACCGCGTGGCTCGCGGGCCTGCGGCCTGGCGACACGGTCGACGTCGTCGGCCCGCTCGGCCGGCCGTTCCCCGTGCCGGACGAACCCGGCGAGCAGGTCCTCGTCGGCGGTGGGTACGGCAGCGCGCCGATGTTCGCGCTCGCCGACGCCCTGCGTGCCGTGGGGTCCACGCCGCACCTCGTCCTCGGCGCCGCCACCGCCGACCGGCTGTTCGCCGGCGGGGACTCCGGGGGTGGCGGAAGGGGAACGGGGGAGGACGCACCGGGACGGTTCGCGTCCGTCACCGTCACCACGGACGACGGGACCGTCGGTGTCCGCGGCGTCGTCACCGACCCGCTGCCCGACCTGCTCGACCGCACCGGCGCGCGCGACGTCTACGCGTGCGGCCCGATGGGGATGCTCGCCGCGTGCACCGCCGTGGCCGCCGCCCACGGCGCCCGTGCCCACACGGCGGTCGAGGAGTCGATGGCGTGCGGCGTGGGCGTCTGCATGACCTGTGTGCTGCCCGTGGTCGGGGACGACGGGATCACGCGGATGACGAGGTCCTGCACCGAGGGCCCGGTCTTCGACGGCACGAGGGTGCGCTGGGCCGACGTCGGCACCGTGCCCGCGGACACGCTCGGAGCGGGGGTGCACTGATGACGCGCATGACCCAGGTCGCCATGCGCACCAGGCTCGGCCCGCTCGAGCTGCCCAACCCGGTGCTCACGGCGTCCGGCTGCGCCGGGTACGGCCGGGAGCTGGCGCCGTACGTCGACCTCGCCGCGCTGGGGGCCGTGGTGACCAAGTCGATCATGGCGAATCCGCGCGCGGGCCGGGCGACACCGCGGATGGCCGAGACCCCCGCGGGCATGCTGAACTCCATCGGCCTGCAGGGCTCGGGCGTCGACGCGTTCGTCGCCACCGACCTCCCGTGGCTGGCCGGCCGGGGTGCGCGCGTCGTGGTCTCGATCGCGGGCGGTTCGGTCGAGGAGTACGCCAAGGTCGCCCAGGCACTGCGCGACGCCCCCGGCGTCGTCGCCGTCGAGGTCAACATCTCCTGCCCCAACGTGGAGAGCAGGGGACAGGTGTTCGCCTGCGACGCGCACGCCGCGGCGGACGTCGTCGCGGCCGTCCGGGGCGTCGTGCCCGAAGGCGTGCCGGTGCTGGCTAAGCTCTCGCCGGACGTCACCGACATCGTCGCGATCGCCAAGTCCTGCGTGGACGCCGGCGCCGACGGGCTGTCCATGATCAACACGCTGCTCGGCATGGCGATCGACACGGACACCCTGCGTCCGGTGCTCGCCGGCGTCACCGGCGGCCTGTCCGGTCCCGCGATCCGCCCGGTGGCGGTGCGGTGCATCTGGCAGGTGCGCGCGGCGCTGCCGGACGTGCCGATCCTCGGCATGGGCGGCGTCCGCAGCGGGCTGGACGCGCTCGAACTCGTCCTCGCCGGCGCGAACGCGGTCTCCGTCGGCACCGCGGTCTTCGGCGATCCCACAGCGTGCCCGCGTATTCTCGCGGAGCTCACCACCGCGCTCGCCGAGCGCGGCTTCGGCTCGTTCGCCGACGCCGTCGGCCGTGCCCATCAGCCGTCTTGACCGGGAAAGGCAGCACTTCGATGACCCCCGCACCGATCGCGGTCGCGCTCGACACCAGCGACCTGGAGACGGCCGCCCGCTGGGCCAGCGCCGTGACGCCGCAGGTCAGCACGTTGAAGATCGGCCTCGAGCTGTACATGCGGTACGGGCCGTCCGCGGTGGCCAGCGTGCGCGGCGGCAGCGGCGTCGACGTCTTCCTCGACCTCAAGCTGCACGACATCCCGGCGACCGTGGCCGGCGCCGCGCGGGCGGTCGCGTCGCTGCATCCCACGTATCTCACCGTGCACGCCACCGGCGGTGCGGCCATGATCCGCGCCGCCGTCGAGGCGCTGCCGGACACCAAGGTCGCCGGTGTGACCCTGCTCACCTCTCTCGCCGACGAGGAGCTCGCCGCGGTCGGGCTGGCCGGTCCCGCGGGCGACACGGTGCGCCGCCTCTCGGCGTACGCGGTCGCCGCCGGTGCCAGGGCGATCGTCTGCTCGCCGCGCGAGGTCGCGGCCGTCCGCGCCGAGGTCGGCGACGAGATCACGCTGATCACGCCCGGTGTCCGCCCCGCGGGCGCGGGTGTTCAGGACCAGGCGCGGGTGGCCACGCCCGAACAGGCCCTGTCCGACGGCGCCGACCTGCTCGTCGTCGGCCGGCCCATCACGGGGGCGCCCGACCCGGGCGCGGCCGCCGCGGCGCTCGCGAGGACGCTCCGGCGCAGGAGCGCCACCGGGTGATGTAGAGAACGCGTCCGCGGCTCCGTCCCCGCCTCGAAGAGGCCACCAGGTGGCACCCGGACAGGAGGGGCACGGAGATGAACGAACAGGAAATCGCGGACGTGATGAGCCGGCCGGCCTCCCAGCGGCTGCTGGCGTCCAACATCCCCGCCCGCTTCGCGTACGTCGGCCTCGACGACGCGCCGCGTGTCGTTCCGGTGGGCTACTTCTGGGACGGCGAGCGGATCATCGTCCACACCGTGCCGAAGGCGGCGAAGGTGAACGCGCTGCGCCGGCGCCCGAAGGTGGCCGTCACGATCGACACCGAGGGCTTCCCGCCGCACGTGCTGCTGGTGCGCGGTGAGGCGACCGTCGGCATCGTCGACGGCGTGCCCCGCGAGTACGTCGAGGCCGGGCGCAGGATCGTCCCCGCCGACCGGTTCGAGGGCTGGGAGGCGGGCGTGCGCGCGCTCTACGCGCAGATGGCGCGCATCGTCGTCGAGCCCACGTGGGCGAAGCTGCTCGACTTCGAGACGACCGTCCCGAAGGCCGTCGAGGACCTCGTGCGCGAGCACCGGCAGGCGCACGGCGGGCAGTGAGCCGCGACCGGCGCGGCGGGTCCGTTCGCCGTGATCATGGAGAACGGGGACCCCGCGTTGCCTTCTCCCGCCCCGACTCGCTAGGTTCCGAAGGGTTCACGCCACCGGAGCCGAAACGGTCCGGGCGCGTCGAACGATGTCAGTGCGACCGACCCGAGCGAGACCGAGGTGACTGCGCGTGCCGCTCCCTTCCCTCACCCCCGAACAGCGCGCCGCTGCTCTGGAAAAGGCCGCTGCGGCCAGGCGTGAACGAGCCGAGGTGAAGAACCGGCTCAAGCACTCCGGCGTCTCCCTCGCCGACGTCATCAAGGAGGGCCAGCGCAACGACGTCGTCGGCAAGATGAAGGTGCTCGCGCTCCTCGAGTCGTTGCCCGGCGTCGGCAAGGTGCGTGCCCGGCAGATGATGGAGCGACTCGGCATCGCCGAGTCCCGGCGGGTGCGCGGGCTCGGTGCCAACCAGATCGCGGCGCTCGAGCGCGAGTTCGGTGCGAACTGACCGACGCCTGCTGGTCCTCTCCGGCCCGTCCGGAGTCGGCAAGACCACGGTCGTCGCACGCCTGCGGCAGCGACACCCGGAGGTCTGGCTGTCGGTGTCGGCGACGACCCGGCCGAGGCGCCCGGGCGAGACCGACGGCGTCGACTACCACTTCGTCGACGACGCCACGTTCGACAAGATGATCGCGGCCGGCGAGCTGCTGGAGCATGCCGAGTTCGCCGGCAACCGGTACGGCACGCCGCGCGGACCGGTGCTCGACCATCTCGCCGCCGGTGATGCCACGCTGCTCGTCATCGAGCTGCAGGGGGCCCGGCAGGTACGCGAGTCGATGCAGGGCTCGCTGCTCGTGTTCCTCGCCCCGCCGTCGTGGGACGAGCTCGTCCAGCGCCTGGTCGGGCGCGGCACCGAACCGCCCGACGTGGTGGAGCGGCGGCTCGCCCAGGCGCGGGTCGAGCTGGCGGCCGAGGCGGAGTTCGACGTGACCCTCGTCAACACGACGATCGATGACGTCTGCGACCGCCTGGTAGCCTTGCTGGGTCTGAGTTGTTCCGGGGGCGACCCCGGATCCCGAAGAGCTACCGGCCCTGCTCCCGACGGAGCACCGCGCTGAGCGTGTGGGCCGGTGACGTCACGACCGGAAGGACCGCCTTGCCCGCTACCCAGCCGGTGGCCGAAGGCATCACCAACCCACCCATCGACGAGCTGCTCCAGGGCACCCCGAGCCGCTACCAGCTGGTCATCTACGCGGCCAAGCGCGCGCGGCAGATCAACGCGTACTACTCGCAGCTCGGTGAGGGCTTGCTTGAGTACGTCGGCCCGCTCGTGGAGACCCACGTGCAGGAGAAGCCGCTCTCGATCGCGCTGCGCGAGATCCACGCCGGGCTGCTCGACACCGAGACCGTCGACACCCCCGACCCGAACGACCCCACCGACCCGGCGCTCGCCCGATAACCCGAGCCAGGCGTGAGCACCGAGCGGCCGCTGGTCCTCGTCGGCGTCGCGGGCGGCATCGCGGCGTTCAAGGCGTGCGCGCTCGTCCGGCTGTTCACCGAGAGCGGGCACGAGGTCCGCGTCGTCCCGACCGAGAGCGCGCTGCGGTTCGTCGGTGAGCCCACCTGGGCGGCGCTCTCCGGCAACCCGGTCGCCGCGGGCGTCTGGCAGGACGCGCACGAGGTGCCGCACGTCCGGCTCGGGCGGGAGGCCGACCTCGTCGTCGTCGCGCCCGCGACGGCGAACACGCTCGCGCGTGCCGCGCACGGCCTCGCCGACGACCTGCTCACCAACACGCTGCTCACGGCCCGCTGCCCGGTCGTGTACGCCCCGGCGATGCACACCGAGATGTGGCAGCACCCGGCCACCCAGGACAGCGTCCGGACCCTGCGGGGCCGGGGCGCGCTCGTCCTCGAGCCCGCGAGCGGGCGGCTGACCGGCGCCGACTCCGGGCCGGGCCGGCTGCCCGAACCGGACGAGATCTTCCACACCGCCCGCGCGGCGCTCGTCCACGCCGGCACCGGCGGCTCAGCCGACCTGCACGGGCGGAAGGTGCTCGTCACCGCGGGCGGCACCCGCGAGCCGCTCGACCCGGTCCGCTTCCTCGGCAACCGGTCCAGCGGCAAGCAGGGCTACGCGTTCGCCCGCGCGGCGCTCGTCCGCGGCGCCGACGTCGTGCTGGTCGCGGCGAACAGCGCGCTCACCGACCCGGCCGGCGTCGACGTCGTCCGCGTCGAGACCACCGAGCAGCTGGCGGACGCCGTCGCCCGGCACGCCGCGGCCGCCGACGTCGTGGTGATGGCCGCGGCGCCGGCCGACTTCGGCCCGGTCGCAGCGGCGACGTCCAAGATCAAGAAGACCGACGCGGAGCCGGAGCCGCTGCGGTTGCGCAAGACGCCGGACATCCTCGCCGGGCTGGGCAGGCACCGCTCCCGGGAGGGACAGGTGATCGTGGGCTTCGCCGCGGAGACCGACGACGTGCTCGAGCGGGGGCGGGCGAAACTCGCCGCGAAGGGCTGCGACCTGCTCGTCGTCAACGAGGTGGGCGACGGCAAGGGCTTCGAGGTCGAGGAGAACGAGGCGGTCGTGCTCGCCGCGGACGGCACGGAGACGCACCTGCACCGGTCGAGCAAGGGCGTCCTGGCCGACCGTGTGCTCGACCTGGTGACGGAGCGGTTGCAGCCCGCCTGACATGTACGTTCCCGGCCCGGTCCGAGCCACGCCGGTAAACTCGGCCTGGACCGATGCCGATCCCTTGGAGGAAACAGTCGTGTCCAGCCGCCTCTTCACCTCGGAGTCCGTCACCGAGGGTCATCCCGACAAGATCGCGGACCAGATCAGCGATGCGATTCTCGACGCCCTGATCGCGCAGGATCCGGCGAGCCGGGTGGCCGTCGAGACGCTCATCACGACGGGGCAGGTGCACGTCGCGGGTGAGGTGACGACCAACGCGTACGTCGAGATCCCGCAGCTGGTCCGCGACACCGTCCTCGGCATCGGCTACGACTCCTCCATCAAGGGCTTCGACGGCGCGTCCTGCGGCGTCGCGGTGTCCATCGGCTCGCAGTCGCCGGACATCGCGCAGGGCGTCGCCAAGGCGTACGAGGGACGCGCCGAGGGCTCGGTCGACCCGTTCGACCTGCAGGGCGCCGGCGACCAGGGCATGATGTTCGGCTACGCGTGCACCGAGACCGAGCAGCTGATGCCGCTGCCGATCGCGCTCGCGCACGAGCTCGCCCGGCGGCTGTCGCAGGTGCGCAAGGACGGGCTGGTGCCGTACCTGCGGCCGGACGGCAAGACCCAGGTCACCGTCGAGTACCAGGGCAACAAGCCGGTGCGGCTGGACGCCGTCGTCGTCTCCTCGCAGCACGCCGCCGACATCGACCTCGACGGCCTGCTCACGCCGGACATCCGTCGCCACGTCGTCGAGCCGGTGCTCGAGGCGTTCGAGCTCGACTCGCACGGCTACCGGCTGTACGTGAACCCGACCGGCCGGTTCGAGGTCGGCGGGCCGATGGGCGACGCGGGCCTCACCGGCCGCAAGATCATCGTCGACACCTACGGCGGCATGGCCAGGCACGGCGGCGGCGCGTTCTCCGGCAAGGACCCGTCCAAGGTCGACCGGTCCGCCGCCTACGCCATGCGCTGGGTGGCCAAGAACATCGTCGCGGCGGGCTTCGCCGAGCGCTGCGAGGTGCAGGTGGCGTACGCCATCGGCAAGGCCCAGCCGGTCGGCCTGTTCGTCGAGACCTTCGGCACCGAGCAGATCCCGGTCGACCAGATCGAGAAGTCCGTCGGCGAGGTGTTCGACCTGCGGCCCGGTGCGATCATCCGCGACCTGGAGCTGCTCCGGCCGGTGTACAAGCAGACCGCGGCGTACGGCCACTTCGGCCGCACCGACGTCGCGCTGAGCTGGGAGCGCACCGACCGCGTCGAGCAGCTCCGCTCGTTCGTCGGCGCCTGACCTGAGGCTGCGCTCCAGCGTCTCCGGCGCGGCGAGTCGGGGTGTGGACAACCGGCACTCGGCGGCCGCGTCCGGTAGAACGGGTCCGTGACTCCGCACCCCGCCGGCCTCCCGCGCTGCGCTCCTCGCTCACGCGCGGTCGTCGCGCGCACGGCGGGTGGTGTGCTCGCTGCGATGCTCACGCGAGAGGCCGGCTCGTGACCGAACAGGACGGGCCCGCTGACGCCGGCGGCGAGCAGCTCACGCTGGTCAGGCAGCGTGCGCGCCGCCCGCGCGCGAAGCCGGCGGTCGAGCCCGCCGGCGAGCGTCCGGTCGCGCGGGTCCTGGTCGACGTCTCGCTGGCCCACCTGGACCGGCCGTTCGACTACCTAGTGCCCAGGCGGTACGACGCCGACTGCGTGCCCGGCTGCCGGGTGCGGGTACGGTTCGCCGGCGCGCTCGTGGACGGTTACGTCCTCGACCGCGTCGACGACAGCGAGCATTCCGGCCGGCTCGCGTACCTCGATCGCGTGGTGTCCGCCGAACCGGTGCTGGCACCGGAGATCGTGCGGCTGGCCAGGTCGGTCGCCGACCGGTATGCCGGCAGCCTCGCCGACGTCGTCCGGCTCGCCGTGCCGGCCCGGCACGCCAAGGTAGAGGGGGAGCCCGCCGCCGCGGCGCCGACCGGGCCCGTGCCGGCGCCCGACCCGGGCGGCTGGCAGGACTATCCGGCCGGCGCGGCGTTCGTCCGCGCGCTCGCCGACGGGCGCTCGCCCCGCGCGGTGTGGGATGCGCTGCCGGGAGACGACTGGCCGGCGGCGGTCGCCGCCGCGGTCGCTTGTTGTGCGGCCTCCGGACGCGGCGCGCTCGTCGTCGTGCCCGACCATCGCGACCTGGCGCGCGTCGACGCCGCGCTCGGCACCGCGTTGGGCGGCGTGCCTCACGTGGTGCTGTCGGCGGAGCTCGGGCCGGCCGAACGCTACCGGCGCTGGCTCGCCGTCCGGCGCGGCGGCGTACGGGTGGTCGCCGGCGCCCGGGCGGCGATGTTCGCGCCCGTCCAGGACCTGGGACTGGCCGTGTGCTGGGACGACGGCGACGACCTGCACGCCGAGCCGCGCGCGCCGTACCCGCACGTCCGCGAGGTGCTCGCGCTGCGCTCGCACCAGCAGGACGCGGCGCTGCTGCTCGGCGGGTATGCCCGCACGAGCGAGGCGAGCCTGCTCGTCGGCACCGGCTGGGCGCGCGCGATCACGCCGGAGCGGGCGACCGTCCGCGCCCGGATGCCGGCGATCCGGGCGACGGGCGACGACGCCGAGCTCGCCCGCGACGCCGCCGCACGCACTGCCCGGCTGCCGCAGCAGGCGTGGCGGGTGGCACGCGCGGGCCTGGAACGCGGGCCGGTGCTCGTCCAGACACCGCGCCGCGGCTACGTCCCGGTGCTCGCGTGCACCCGCTGCCGGGCGACCGCACGCTGCCCGCACTGCGGCGGGACGCTCGCCGCGGACCGGGCCGACGGGATCGGCTGCCGGTGGTGTGGCCGACCGGTGGTGGGCTGGCAGTGCCGGCAGTGCTCGGGCCGGCAGTTGCGGGCGGTGGTCGTGGGCGCGGCGCGCACGGCCGAGGAGCTGGGCCGTGCGTTCCCCGGTGCGACCGTGCGGGTCAGCGGTGCCGACCGCGGCGTGCTCGCCGAGGTGTCCGCCGAGCCGCAGCTCGTGGTGGCCACGCCGGGCGCCGAACCGGTCGCGGCGGGCGGGTACGCCGCCGCGCTGCTGCTCGACGGTTGGGCCATGCTCGGTCGCGCGGACCTGCGGGCCGGCGAGGAGACGCTGCGCCGGTGGCTCAACGCGTCCGCGCTGGTGCGGTCACGCGCCGACGGGGGCGAGGTGGTGGTGCTGGCGGAGTCGTCGCTGCCTCCGGTGCAGGCGCTGCTGCGGTGGGATCCTGCCGGGTTCGCCGACCGCGAGCTCGCCGAGCGCTCCGAGCTGCGCTTCCCGCCCGCCGTGCACGTGGCCTCGCTCAGCGGCGACCCGGACGCCGTCGACGAGCTGCTGCGCGCCGACGGGCTGCCCGAGGTGCGCGACGTGCTCGGGCCGCTGCCGGTCGACGGCGGCGGCGAGGACGCGACCGGCGCCGTCCGCGCGGTCGTCCGGGTGCCCCGGCGCGACGGCAGGGCGCTGGCGTCCGCACTGCACGCGGCCCTCGCGGTCCGCAGCGCGGCCAAGCGCCCCGGCCGGGTCCGCGTCCAGCTCGACCCGCCCGACCTGCTCTGACACCTCGTCCGACGGTGACCGGGGGCGGGCTCCGGCGCCGGTAGCTCCGGCGCCCAGTTCTCCAAATGATCACGGTATGTCAGGTTCCAGGGCTTCCCGAGCCGAGTACCTGCTTCTCCCGTGCTGCCGCACGCGGGAAGTGGGCATTCGGCTGGGTAGGTTCCCTGGAAACCCACATACCGTGATCATTTGGAAGACCGGGCCACCGGGAGACCGGGCCACCGGAGAACCGCGACCGGAAGGCCAGGGGCCGTCAGTCGGCCGGGAGGCGCACGCCGTGGCCGCCCGCGTACGGCGGGCTGGCGGGTGGATGCCACCCGTCGAGCACCTCCGCGGGCAGGTCGTACACCTCGACGCCGAGCGGTTTGCAGGTGGACGCCGGGTCGCCGGCGTCCGGCCCCCACAGGTCGACCGACAGGTCGCCGCCCGGGCAGGCGGACAGCGCGCACAGCAGGTCGGTCTCGGCGAAGAACTCGATGTGGTCGCCGGCGCGGGCCGGGCTGGCCGACATGAAGTAGCGGTCGTCGACCAGGCCGGTGAGCTGGAAGACGTTCAGCACGTCGTGCACGTCGAACTCGGTGAGGCGGTAGGGGAGGACGGCGCGGACGAGGTTGCTGTGGCAGTGCCGGTCGAAGTCCTCGCCGGTGAGCAGGCGGTTGACGTACGGGTCGCACCTGGTGCCGAGCAGGTCGTGGCAGCGGCCGCCGTACTCGTCGACGCCGTAGGCCAGGGTGTCGCCGGTGATCGTGACGAGCGGGCGCAGGAACGGCAGCGTCGACCACAACCGGTCGTAGGTCGTGACGTGTGCCGCCTGCAGCTGCCGGGTGCGCGACGCCCACAGCCGCTCCCGCGGGTCGTGCCGGTTCCACAGGTTCAGGTCGCCTACCTGCGGGCCCTCCACCTCGACGATCCGGAACACCTGCCCGGCCCGCACCTCCCAGGCGCGGCCGGAGCGCGGTGGCACGGTGAGCGCCTGCGCGGGCGTGCGCTCGGCGGCGGCGACGCGGTCGTAGAAGGCGCGGTCGACGTCCAGCGGCCCGCCCCTGGTGGCCCGGTACGCGGGCGTCGGCGGCTTCACCCGTCCGCCTCCGCCTCGGCCGCCCCGCCCAGGTAGGCGTGCTGCACGCGCGGGTCGTCGGCGAGCTCCGCGGCGGGGCCGGACAGCGCGATCCGCCCGGTCTCCAGCACGTACGCGCGGTCGGCCAGCGCGAAGGCCTGGCGGACGTTCTGCTCGACCATGAGCACGGCCGTGCCGCGCTCGCGGATGCGGCGGATGACCTCGCCGACGGCCCGGACGACGATCGGCGCCAGCCCCATCGACGGCTCGTCCAGCGCGAGCAGCTTCGGCTCGGTCATCAGCGCCCGTCCGATGGCCAGCATCTGCTGCTCGCCGCCGGACAGCGTGCCGCCGAGTTGCCGGCGTCGCTCCTGCAGTCGCGGGAACAGCTCGAAGACGGCCCGCTTCCGCTCGGCGACGACGCTGCGCCGGCGCCGGTCGAGGAACCCGCCGAGGTCGAGGTTCTCCTCGACGGTGAGGCCACTGAAGATGCGCCGCCCCTCCGGGACGTGGGCCAGGCCGAGGCCCAGGATGCGGTGGGCGCGGGCCCTCGTGATGTCGACGCCGGCGAAGCTCACCGAGCCGCGCCGCGACCGCTGCAGGCCGCTGATGGTGCGCAGCGTGGTTGTCTTCCCCGCGCCGTTGCTGCCGAGCAGGGCGACGATCTCGCCCTCATCGACCTCCAGCGACGCGCCCCGGACGGCTGCGGTGTCGCCGTAGTACGTGTGCAGGTCGGACACGGTCAGGAGCGCCATCCGAGCACCTCCTCGACCGTCTCGGCCGTCTCGGCGTCCTCGCGCCCGAGGTACGCGTCGACGACCCTCGGGTCGTCGCGCACCTGGTCCGGCGTGCCCTCCGCGATGACCTGGCCCTGGTCCAGCACCACGACGCGGTCGGACAGGCCCATGACGAGCTCCATGTCGTGCTCGATGAGCACGACCGCCACGCCCGAGGCGCGCACCTCGCGGATCAGCTCCATCAGCGCACGCTTCTCCGTGGGGTTGGTGCCCGCGGCCGGCTCGTCGAGCAGCAGGACGAGCGGGTCGCTCATCAGCGCGCGGGCGATCTCCAACCTGCGGCGGTCGCCGTAGGGGAGCTCGGACGCGAGCAGGTGCGCGCGGTCGTCCAGCCCGACGAACCGCAGCCGGCGCAGGGCGCGCTGCCGGTCGGGCGTCGTCGTCCGGGCCAGCAGTCCGTGCCGCGACAGCAGCCGGCTCTGGTGCGCGCTGAGCCCGACGAGGCAGTTGTCGGCCACGTCCAGCCCGTCGAACAGGCGGATGCCCTGGAAGGTGCGGGCCAGCCCCAGGCCGACGACGACGTGCGGCGCGAGCCCGCGAAGCGATCGCTCGCCGCGCAGCAGGACGTCGCCCTGCTGTACCGTGACCACGCCGGTCACGCAGTTGAAGACGGTGGTCTTCCCCGCGCCGTTCGGCCCGATGACGCTGACGATCTCGCCGGCCCGGACGTCGAAGCTCACCCCGTCGACGGCGCGCACGCCGCCGAAGTGATGCTGCAGGTCGCGGACCCGGAGCAGCAGCGGCGGCTCCGTGGGTGCCCCGGTCTCCGCCCCGGGAGCCGCTTCGGGCGGCGGTTCCTCGGGCAGCGCGCTGTAGGTGGCCCGGCGGGAACGCCGCGCCGGCCACAGCCCCTGCGGTCGGACGAGCATGAGCGCGACCAGCGCGAGCGCGAAGATGAGCAGCCGGAAGTCGCTGATCGGGCGCAGTACCTCGGGCAGCGCGACGACGATGATCGCGCCGAGGATCATGCCGGGGATGCTGCCCATGCCGCCGACCACGACGACGATGAGGATCATCACCGAGGTGTTGTACGTGAAGCTGCTGGGGTCGACGGTGCCGAACCGCGCGGAGAAGAACATGCCCGCCAGCGCGCCGACCATGGCGCCCATCACGTACGCGAGCAGCTTCACCTTGACCGTCGGGACGCCGACCGCCTCGCTCGCCGACTCGTCCTCGCGCAGGCTGCGCCAGGCGCGGCCGAGCCGCGACCGGGAGAGCAGGCCGGTGCCGACGACGGCCACGGCGAGGAAGACTAGGCCCAGGTAGTACTGCGCGTTCGCCGAGACGACCTGCAGCCCGAACACGCTCGCCGCGGGTATGCCGTAGAGGCCGTTCGGTCCGCCGGTGATGCCGAGGTTGGTGACCGTGATGCGGACGATCTCGCCGAAGCCGAGAGTGACGATGGCGAGGTAGTCGCTGCGCAGCCGCAACGTGGGGTAGCCGATGATGCACCCCGAGATCGCCGCGGCGACCAGCGCGATGGGCAGCGTCAGCCAGAACGACAGGTGCGCGTAGAGCTGCAGCAGCGACGACGTGTACGCGCCGATCGCGAAGAAGGCGGCGTAACCGAGGTCGAGCAGGCCGGCGTAGCCGACGACCACGTTGAGGCCGAGCCCGAGGATCGCGAACGTGACGATGGTGACCGCCACCGACATCGCATACCCCGACATGAGCCACGGCATGGCCAGCGCGAGCACGCACGCGACGCCGGTGAGCCCGACCCGCACGCCCAGGCTCGCCCCGGGGCTCAGGTTCAATCGGGGAGTCATGAGCCGACCTCCCGCGTGAGCATCGCAGCGAACAGGGGACCGGTGGCGCGTGTAGCCACGCGCACTGAGCGAGGAGCGGAGCGCGGGAGGGAGGCGGGA
Organism: Streptosporangiales bacterium; assembly: GCA_036378185.1. GTDB lineage: Bacteria > Actinomycetota > Actinomycetes > Streptosporangiales > WHST01 > WHST01. The sequence continues at coordinate 29,639 of DASUWX010000117.1, forward strand.
TACACAGTCATGCCCGCTCCACGACGCGCTCGCCGAACAGGCCGGTTGGTTTGACGACGAGCACGAGGATGAGGACCGCGAAGATGAGGGCGTCGCTCCACCGCGACGAGACGTACCCGGCGGAGAACGACTGCAGCAGGCCGATGAGGAAGCCTGCCACCATCGCGCCCGGGATGTTGCCGATGCCACCCAGCACCGCCGCCGTGAACGCGCGCAGGCCGATGAGGAAGCCCATGATGAAGTTGATCTGGGTGTAGTAGACGCCCTGCATGACGCCGGACGCGCCGGCCAGCACCGAGCCGAGCACGAACGTGAGCATGATCGTGCGCTCGACGTTGATGCCCATCAGCCTGGCCGCGTCGCGGTCCATGGCGAGCGCGCGCATCGCCGTGCCGGTCGCCGTCCGTTGCACGAACAGGTACAGCCCCGCCATGAGCACGAGCGAGAGCCCGATCATGCCGAGCTGCGCGAACGACAACCGAGCGCCGCCGAGCGAGAACCCGGTGTCGGGCAGCACGTCGGGGTAGGAGGAGAAGCCGGCGCCGAACACGATGCGGGCCCCCTCCTCGAGGGCCAGCGAGACGCCGAGGGCACTGATGAGGATCGCCAGCCGTGGCGCGGTGAGCAACGGGCGGTAGGCGATCCGCTCGATCACCACGCCGAGCACGCCGGTGGCGAGCATGGCGCCGATCAGCGCGACGAGGATCGCGATCGCGATCGGCCAGTGCTGGGCCGCGAGCGCGACGAGCACCGCGTACCCGGCGAACGACCCGACCATGAAGACGTCGCCGTGCGCGAAGTTGATCAGCCGGATGATGCCGTAGATCATCGTGTAGCCCAGGGCGACGAGCGCCGTGAAGGCGCCGATGGTCAGGCCGTTCACCAGGTACTGGACGAACGCGCTCACCCGGTCACCTCCGTCCCGCCGGTTGGGGTCGAACCGGTGAGGGTGCCCCTCACCGCGTCATGGTGCGGTGAGGGTGCCCCTGACCTGTCCGGGCATGACCGGCCCGACCGGACGAACGCGGTCACGACACGTTCGTCCATTGCTGTGTGTTCGGGTCGAGCTTCTTGTACGCCGTGAACTGACCGTTCTCGACCCGGACGACGATGTAGTTCACCGGCTTCCTGTCGCCCTTCTTGTCGAACGAGAAGGTGCCGGTGATGCCCTTGTACTGGCCGAGCGAGTGCAGGGCCGAGGTGATCTTCTTCGCGTCGGCCGAGTTGGCCTTCTTGATCGCCGCCGCGATGACGCCGACGCCGTCGTAGGCGTAGGTCGAGTACGGTCCCGGCCCGCTCTTGTAGGTCTTCTTGTACTCGTCGACGTAGCCCTTGGCCGAGCTCAGGAACTGAGCGAGCGGCGCGGTGTCGACGTAGACGCCTTCGGCCGTCTTGCCGGCGGTCTTGATCAGGGTGGTGTCGTTGTTGGCGTCCCCACCCATCAGCGGGAAGGACAGGCCCAGTCGCTTGGCCTGCTTGATGAGCAGACCGAACTCGGCGAAGTAGCCGGAGTAGTAGAACAGGTCCGGCTTGCTCTGCCCGACCTTGGTGAGGAACGAGCTGTAGTCGGACTGCCCGGGCGTCAGCGCGTTGTCGAACACGACCTGCGCGCCGGCCTTCTTCAGCGCCGCCGCGGTGCTGTCGGCCAGGCCCTTGGAGTAGGTGGTGTTGTCGTTGCCGATGGCGATCCGCTTGGCGTGCAGGAAGCCGGTGACGAACTTCGCCACGAACGGGCCCTGCTCGTCGTCGCGGCCGATGGTGCGGAACGCCTCGGCGAAGCCCTGCTCGGTGAGCTGCGGGTTGGTCGAGCCCGCCATCACGTACGGGACGCCGACGCGGTGGAACGCCTGCACCTCGGGCAGCGCGGCGGTGGAGCAGTAGCCACCCGTCGCCGCGACGACCTTCTGCGCCACCAGCTTCTGCGCGGCCTGCGCCGCTGTCTGTGCGGTGCACGCGTCGTCCTGGGAGACGATCTTGAGCTTGCGGCCGATGACCCCGCCCTTGGCGTTGATGTCCTTGGCCGCGAGCTCGGCGCCGTGCACGACGTCGGTGCCCGCGCTCGCGTAGTCACCGGACAACGGGGCGGGGACACCGATGAGGATGTCGCCGCCGGACGAACCGGACGAGCCTCCGCCGCCTCCACCGCATGCGGACGCGAGCAGGCCCGTGGCCAGGGCGCAGCCGAGCAGGCGGACGACCCGCCGGGCGGATGCACGTGCGGACCTCGGGTTGGACATGAGAGGCCTCCCCTTCACAGCTTGTGGACGGCGAGTTCCAGTGCTTCGTAGACGTGGGCGCGGGTGAGCCGTTCGGCCGCCTCGGCGTCGTGGTCCCTGACGGCGGCGGCGATGGCTCGGTGGCCGGCGAGCGCGGCGGCCACGTCGGCTTCGGTGTAGACGGCGGCGATGCGGTGGTTGAAGTAGTACTCCCGGGTGCGACGGATGGTATCGGCCAACCTGCCGCTGGCGGCCGTCGCCACGACGGTGTCGTGGAACGTCTGGTTGTAGTCGACGAAGTCAGTGCGCGGCGGCTCGGCGTACGCCGCCGGATCGACGGCGGCGAGGCGCTCCATGGCCGCGGCCTGTTCCGGTGTGGCCCGCTCGGCCGCGAGCCGGGCGGCGAAGCCTTCGAGCGCGGCGCGGAGGTCGTAGACCTCGCGTATCTCGTCCGGGGTGTGCTCGTGCACGACCCAGCCGCGGCGCCGGTTCGCCACCAGGCCCTCGGTGGCGAGCCGGTGCAGGCACTCGCGCACCGGCGTGCGGCTCACCGCCAGCCAATCGGCCAGATCGGCCTCGACCAGCCGCTCGTTGGGCCGCAGCCGCCCCGTGACGATGGCCGCACGCAGCCGGTCGTACGCGTCCCGCGTGCGCGACGGCTTCGCCGAGGTGCCGGGCTGCGGGCGCATCGGGTCACGTCCGCGGCGCCGGAGCGGACAACAGCGGCAGCTCGCGCAGGCCCGCGATCCGCAGCTCGGCGAGCCGGTCGGCCGCGCGGTACAACGGGACGCCCTCGACCTTGGCGAGGTCGAAGATCTCGTGGATGCGGTCGTAGATGCGCTCGACGGCGCCCATCGCGCGGGTCCGGTCGAAGCCGCCCTTGCGCAGCCGGTCGGTGTCGAAGATGGTGCCGCCGGAGTTGGCGACGTAGTCGACGGCGTAGACGATGCCGCGCCGCTCGAGCTCGTCGCCGTGCCGCTCCTCGGCCAGGATGTTGTTCGCCGACCCCGCCACGACGCGGCAACGCAGCCGCGGGACCGTGTCGTCGTTGATGATGCCCCCGAGGGCGTACGGGGCGAACACGTCGACGTCCTCGTCGTAGATCCGGTCGGGCGCGACCGAGCGGACGCCGTAGCGCTCGCGTGCCTCGGCGACCTTGGCGTCGTCGATGTCCGTGACGACGACGTCGGCGCCCTCGTCGGTCAGCAGGGCGAGCGCGTTCTGCCCCACGGCGCCGAGACCCTGGAGGGCGACCTTGCGCCCGGCCAGGCTGGGCGAGCCCCACACCCGCTCGGCGCACGCGCGGGTGGCCGACACGGCGCCGAGCGCGGTCGCGGGGGAGATGTCGCCGGCGCCGCCGCAGTGCTCGGGCAGCGTGACGATGTGGTCGGTCTCGCCGTAGATGACCTCCATGTCGGCGAGGGTGGTGCCGACGTCCTCGCCGGTGATGTACTCGCCCGCCAGCGAGTCGACGAAGCGGCCGTACGCGCGCAGCAGCGCCTCCGTCTTGTCCCGCTTCGGATCCCCGATGATCACGCCCTTGCCGCCGCCGAGGTCGACGCCCGCCGCGGCGTACTTGTAGGTCATCCCGCGGGCCAGCCGCAGTGCGTCGAGCACCGCCGCGTCCTCCGACTCGTACGGCCACATCCGGGTGCCGCCGGTCGCCGGGCCGAGCGCCGTCGAGTGCAGCGCGATCACGGCGCGCAGGCCGCTCGCCGCGTCGTGGCAGAAGACGAGCTTCTTGTGCCCCCACCGGCTCATGTACTCGAGAGCATCCATGGCTCAGGCGTTCACCTCCCGCGGCCGTCGGGTGGCGTTCACCGTCGCGGTGGGCCGGTGAACGCCTGACAAGCAGTGCATATGGTTCCCTCGCTCCGCTCGGTCACGCCGCCGTGTAGCCGCCGTCGACGTACAGCACGGCGCCGGTGACGTAGCTGGCCGCGTCGGAGGCGAGGAACACCACCGGCCCGACGATCTCCTCCAGCGCGGCGCGGCGCGCCATCGGCGTGAACGTGGTGACCTGCGTCTGCTTCGCCGGGTTGTGGTGTGCGTCGCCGGTGCCCTCCATGAGGTTCTGGAGGTAGCCGGGTGCGACGGCGTTCACGCGGACCCCGCGGGTGGCCCACTCGACGGCGAGCACCTTGGTGAGCTGGTCGACGCCGCCCTTCGCCGCCGAGTAGGACGTGAGGCCGGCGATGCCGACCCGCCCGGCGATGGACGAGATGTTCACGATGGAGCCGGAGCCGCGTTCGAGCATGTGCCTGCCCGCGGCCTGGGCGCAGTGGAAGTAGCCGCCGAGGTTGACGTCCAGGACCTCGCGCCAGTGCTCCACGGTGACGTCCTCGGACGGCTCGATGGCGTCGATGCCGGCGTTGTTGACCAGGACGTCGAGCTGGCCGTACTCCTCGACCGCGGTCGCCACCAGGGCCTTCGCGGCCGCGGGGTCCGAGGTGTCGGTACGCACCGCGACGGCGCGGCCACCCGCGTCGCGGATGCCGGCGGCGGTGCTCTCGGCCTGCTCCAGGGTGCGTGAGCAGGTGACGACCGCCGCGCCGGCCTGGGCGAGCCCGGTCGCGAGGACCCGGCCCAGCCCGCGCCCGGAGCCGGTCACCACCGCGACCCTGCCGCTGAGGTCGAACAGCGCCTTCCCGGCCAGGTCCGTCCCCGTCGTCGTCTGGGTCATCGGGCACCTCCGGTCCCGCCGTCCGTATCGGCGGACATTAGCATGCGAGCTGGTATGCGAACCCGCCTGACAATCGTCCGTGCGAAGCGTGATCACGGTGACGCTCAGCGCCGGGAACGGCTCGTATCCGTAGACTGAACCGTTCCCGACCTCATGGAGTAAGACGTGGCCATCCAGCCGATCAGGCTCTTCGGCGACCCGGTGCTGCGCACGCCGGCCGAGCCGGTGCGCGACTTCGACAAGGAGCTGCGCAAGCTGGTCGCCGACCTGCGCGACACCATGCTCGACGCGAACGGCGCCGGCCTGGCCGCGCCGCAGATCGGCGTGGGCCTGCGGGTGTTCACCTACAACGTCGACGACGTCATCGACCACCTGATCAACCCGCAGCTCGAGCTCTCCGACGAGCAGCAGGAGGGCGACGAGGGCTGCCTGTCCTTCCCCGGCCTCGTCTACGACGTGAAGCGGTCCATGCACGTCGTCGCGCGCGGCCTGAACATGTACGGCGAACCGGTGGAGATCCGCGGCAGCGAGCTGCTCGCCAGGGCGATACAGCACGAGACCGACCACCTGGACGGCGTGCTGTTCATCGACCGGCTCGACCGGGCGCAGCGCAAGGCGGCGATGAAGGAGATCCGCGAGGCCGACTGGGGCGCCGAGGGACCTCCCGAGGTGAAGGTCTCCCCGCACCCGACGTTCGGTCGCGCCCTCTGACCCATGCGCCTTGTCTTCGCCGGCACGCCGGATGTCGCGGTGCCCGCCCTCGACGCGCTGCTCGCGTCCCGGCACGAGGTGGTCGCCGCCGTGACCCGCCCGGACGCACCGGCTGGCCGCGGTCGCCGGCTGGAGGCGAGCCCCGTCGCGCGCCGCGCCGGTGAGGCGGGCGTAGAGGTGCTCAAGCCCGCCCGCATCGGCGACCCCGACGTGATCAAGCGGCTCGAGCGGCTGGCACCGGACTGCTGTCCCGTCGTCGCGTACGGCGCGCTGCTGCCGCCGGCCGTGCTCGCCGTGCCGCGGCACGGCTGGGTCCACCTGCACTTCTCGCTGCTGCCGGCGTGGCGCGGTGCCGCTCCGGTTCCGCACGCGGTCCGCGCCGGTGACGACGTCACCGGCGCGTCGGTGTTCCGCATCGTCGAGGAGCTGGACGCCGGGCCCGTCTTCGGCACGGTCACCGAGCCGGTGCGCGACGACGACACCGCGGGCGACCTGCTCGACCGGCTCGCCCACTCCGGCGCGAAGCTGCTCGTCGCCACGCTCGACGGCATCGAGGACGGCACCGTCCGCGCCGCCCCGCAGCCGGCGGACGGCGTCTCGTACGCGCCGAAGCTGACCTCCGCCGACGGCGAGGTGCGCTGGGACCGCCCCGCCCGGGCGGTCGACCGGCAGGTCAGGTCGGTGACGCCGGCGCCCGGTGCCTGGACCGTGTTCCGGGGCGACCGGCTCAAGCTCGGCCCGGTGGCGCCGACCGACGCCCCCGCGCTTCCGCCCGGCCGGCTCCGCGTCGGCCGCGGAGAGGTGCTGGTCGGGACGGCGACCACCCCGGTCCGGCTGGGCGAGGTGCAGCCGCAGGGGCGCAGGCGGATGGCCGCGGCGGACTGGGCCCGCGGCGTCCGCGACCTCGACGCGGCCGTGCTGGGGGCGTGATGTCGCGGCCCGTGGACACCGCGCGCGAGGTGGCGTTCGAGACGTTGCGCGCGGTCGACGGCAGGGACGCCTACGCCAACCTGGTGCTGCCGAGGGCGCTGCGGACCGCGGGTCTCGGCGGGCGCGACGCCGCGCTGGCGACGGAGCTGAGCTACGGCACGCTGCGCCGCCGCGGCACCTACGACGCCGTGCTCGCCGCCTGCGTCGACCGCCCCTTCGAGGCGGTCGACCCGCCGCTGCGCGACGTGCTGCGGCTCGGCGCGCACCAGCTGCTCAGCATGCGGGTGCCACGGCACGCCGCCGTCAGCACGAGCGTGACGCTCGCCCGCGCACGCCTGGGCCGGGGGCCGGCCGGCCTGGTGAACGCCGTGCTGCGCCGGGTCGGCGGCCGGGACCTGCCGGCCTGGGTCGACGCCGTCGCACCGTCGCGGGCCGACGACCCGGCCGGCCACCTCGCGGTCGCGCACGCCCACCCGCGCTGGATCGTCGAGGCGTTCCACGCGGCGCTCGACGGCTCGTGGGAGCAGACCGAGGCGGCTCTGGCGGCCGACAACGAGCCGGCCGAGGTGGTGCTGTGCGCCCGGCCCGGCCTGTGCCCGCCGGAGGAGCTCGGCGGGCGGCCCGGCCGCTGGTCGCCGTACGCGCGGGTGGTCGGCGGCGACCCGGGCGAGCTGGCTGCGGTGCGTGCGGCGCGGGCGGGCGTCCAGGACGAGGGCAGCCAGCTGGTCACGCTCGCGCTCGCGGGCGCACCGCTGGGCGACGGCGTCCCCGACGACGCCTGGCTCGAGACCTGCGCCGGCCCGGGCGGCAAGGCGGCGCTCCTCGGCGCCCTCGCCGCGTCCCGGGACGCCCGGCTGGTCGCCGGCGAACGCCGGCACCGCCGCGCCCGCCTCGTCGCCGGCGCGCTCGCCCCGCTGGACAACGCCGTCGCCCTGACGGCCGACGGCACCGCGGGCCCGTGGCGGGACGCGAGCTTCGCACGGGTGCTGGTCGACGCGCCCTGCACCGGGCTCGGTGCGCTCCGCCGCCGGCCCGAGGCACGGTGGCGGCGCTCGGCGGACGACGTCCCCGGGCTCGCCGCGCTCCAGCAGCGGCTGCTGCGAGCGGCGCTCGCGGCGGCCCGGCCGGGCGGCGTCGTCGCGTACGTCACCTGCTCGCCGCATCCCGCGGAGACCCGCGACGTCGTCCGCACGGTCGTCGGCGATACTCAGGACGCCGAGCTCCTCGACGCACGGTCGTTGCTCACTGGCGTTCCCGGGCCCGGTCCAGGACCCTGGGTACAACTGTGGCCGCACCGGCACGGGACCGACGCGATGTTCCTTGCGCTGCTGAGGAGGACGACTTCGTGAGCAGTGTTCCCCACCGACCTCCTCCGCTCCGCTCCTCGCTCCGTTGCGCCAGGCTGTCAGCTGCGGGCCGGTAGAGTCGCTGCGATGCTCACTTCGGAGGTCGGTTCGTGACCCGGGTACAGATCGCGCCGAGCATCCTCTCCGCCGACTTCACCCGGCTGGGTGCCGAGGCCGAGGCCGTCGCGGGCGAGGCCGACTGGCTGCACGTCGACGTGATGGACGGGCACTTCGTGCCGAACCTCACCCTCGGCGTGCCGGTCGTCGCGAGTCTCGCGAAGGCGAGCTCGGTACCGCTCGACTGCCACCTCATGATCGAGGAGCCGGACCGCTGGGCGGTCCGGTACGCCGAGGCCGGCGCCGCGAGCGTCACCTTCCACGCCGAGGCGTCCAGGGCGCCGGTGCGGACCGCGAGGGAGCTGCGCGCCGCGGGCACCCGCGTCGGGCTCGGGCTCAACCCGGCCACGCCGGTCGACGGGTACGCCGACGTGCTCGGTGAGATCGACATGCTGCTGCTGATGACCGTCGAGCCCGGCTTCGGCGGCCAGGAGTTCCTGGAGTTCGTGCTGCGGAAGGTGCGGCGCGCACGGTCGCTCGTCTCCGCCGCCGAGCTGGACGTCTGGATCGAGGTCGACGGCGGCGTCGACCACGAGACCGTGGCGCGCTGCGCCGAGGCCGGTGCCGACGTGTTCGTCGCCGGTTCCGCCGTCTACGGCACGGACGACCCGGCGGCGGCCGTGCGGGAGCTGCGGCAGCGCGCCGAGAACGCGGGCGCCAGGCCATGACCAGGTCCGCCGGGGGCACGGAGGAGTCCACGCTTCCCGGCACCGTGCTGTGCCTGGTCGACGACGACGCGGCCGCCGAGTCCGTGCGCCGCGAGCTGGCGGCCGTCGGCGTGAAGGTCCGCCGGGTCGACGACGTGCAGCAGCTCGTGCAGGAGGCCGGGCGCGACCGGTCGGCGGCGCTCGTGATCGACGGCACCGACGACCACGACGGCAGCCTCGACCGGGTCCGCCGGGTCCGCGGCGACTTCAAGCTGGCCGGCCTGCCGCTCGTGGTCCTCACGCCGCAGGAGCTGCCGGTGACCGTGCTGGCGTCCCTCGGCGACGTCGCCGACGACTACCTGCCGGTGCCGTGGGCGCCCGGGGCGCTGTGGACCCGGCTCGCATGGGTGGCGCTGCGCAACGCCGAGCTCAGCCCGATGGCGGCGCTCACCGGTCTGCCCGGCCTGATGCGGCTGGGCCAGGAGCTGGACCGTTGGATGGCCTCGGGCGAGCCGTTCGCGTACTGCCGCCTCGACCTGGACCGGTTCGCGGCGTTCAACCAGGCCTACGGGTACCCGCTGGGAGACGAGCTGATCCAGACCGTCGCGGCCACCCTGCGCCGGATCGCGGCCGACCTGTCGCCCGCGCCGTTCGTCGCACACCTCGGCGGCGACGACTTCGTCCTGCTCTGTTCGCCGGACGACGCGCGGCCAGCGTGCCGGGACGCCGCCGACATGTTCGCGGCGGACACGCTGCAGCACTACACCGAGGCCGACAGGCGGCGCGGCACGTTCGAGGTGACCGACCGCCGCGGCGTGGTCTCCCAGGTGCCGCTGGTGACGATCTCGGCCGGCGTGGCGACCAACGAGTACCGGTCCTTCACCGACCGCCGGCAGGTGGCCGCGGTCGCCGGCGAGATGCTCGCGTTCGCGAAGCGGGGCGAGACCGCGAACATCGCGGTCGACCGCCGCCGCTCCTGACCGTCGCGGGGGCCGTTGTTGCGGTCGCCACAGACTGCGGCGAACTCCGCCCGGGTGTGCCTACACTGGCGTGGACACGCAAGACGTGCGCTCCGGGGTCGGTGAAACTCCGAACCGGCGGTTACAGTCCGCGACCCGGCCGAAGCCATCGGCCGGTTGACCCGGTGGAATTCCGGGACCGACGGTCAAAGTCCGGATGGGAGGATGCGCGCGGCGACGCCGGTCGAGGGGTTCTCGGCCGCACGTTCGCTAGTCACCCCGGGTGCGCCTGAGCAGAGGGAGACCGGGAGTGACAGGTTTCTTGCGACAGGCAGTACCAGCCTTCGACCGTCTTCGCCGCCCACCCGCGCAGCGGGGGTGGTGAACGGTGTTCACCGGGATCGTCGAGGAGCTCGGCGAGGTCGTCGAGCTCGCCACCGGCGACGGCGCGGGACGGCTCACCGTCCGCGGCCCGCTCGTCAGCAGCGATGCCGGCCCCGGCGACTCGATCGCCGTGGACGGCGTCTGCCTCACCGTCGTGGACGTGGCCGGTGACGTCTTCACGGTCGACGTCATGGGCGAGACGCTGGCGCGCTCGACCGTCGGGAGCTACCGGCCCGGCACCCGCGTCGACCTGGAACGTGCGCTCCGCGCGGACGGCAGGTTCGGCGGACACATCGTGCAGGGCCACGTCGACGCCACCACCACGCTGCTCGACCGGGTCGACCGGCCGGAGTGGAGCGAGGTGGCGTTCGCGTTGCCGCCCGCGCTGGCCCGGTACGTCGCGCCGAAGGGCTCGATCGCGCTGGACGGCGTCAGCCTGACTGTCGTCGACGTCACGGCGGAGGCGTTCACCGTCGGGCTCATACCCGAGACGCTGCGCCGCACCGTGCTCGGTGCCAGGCAGCCCGGCGACGCCGTCAACGTCGAGGTCGACGTGGTCGCGAAGTACGTCGAGCGGCTCGGTGCCGTGTCCAGGGAGCTGGTATGAACACGCTGTTCGGCTGGGCGAACACGGTCGCCTTCCAGGTCGGTCAGGAGAAGATCCTGTGGACCGACCTCGTCGGCAGCCTCACGGCGATCCTCGTCGTGCTGCTCGCCACCAAGCGCTGGCTCATCACCTGGCCCGTCCAGATCCTGAGCTGCGTGCTGCTGTTCGCGGCCAGCCTCTCCGCGCACCTCGGCGGCAACGCCGCCCGCCAGGTCGTGATCGCGGTCATCGCGGGCTACGGCTGGTGGAAGTGGATCCGGGGCCGGAAGCAGCAGGAGCAGGTGCCGGTCCGGTGGGCGCGCTGGCCCGAGCGGATCGGCATGCTGGTCGGGCTCGTGGTCGGCACCGCGGGATTCGCGTGGCTGCTGAGCGCGACGCACGCGTCGTACGCGCCGCTGCCGGACGCATACATCTTCATCGGCAGCCTGGTGGCGTTCTACGGCCAGGCCCGCGGCTGGGTCGAGTTCTGGTTCGTCTGGATCCTGGTCGACATGGTCGGCGTGCCGCTCGCGTACACGCACGGGCTGGTCGTCTACGCCTCGACCTACGTGGTGTTCTTCGTGCTCTGCCTGATGGGCATCTACGCGTGGGCACGCAAGTCGAGGACGGCGGAGCCCAGGGCCGCCGAACCGGAGGGGGCGAAGGCATGAGGAGGCTGCAGCGGGTGAACGAGATCTCGACGAACCAGGACACCGACACCGACACCCACGGCGCGGACGCGCGGATCGGGACGGCACTGGACCGGCTCGCCGCCGGGCAGCCGGTGGTCGTCGCCGACGACCCGGATCGCGAGAACGAGTGCGACGTCATCTTCGCGGCGTCGCTCGCCACGCCCGAGCTGCTCGGGTTCACCGTCCGGTACTCGTCGGGCATCATCTGCGCACCGATGCCGGCGGCCGACGCCGACCGCCTCGTGCTGCCGCCGATGACGGCGGTCAGCGAGGACCCGAAGCGCACCGCGTTCACCGTCTCCGTGGACGCGCGCGACGGCGTCACCACGGGCATCTCGGCGGCCGACCGCGCCCGCACGCTGCGCGTGCTCGCCGACGAGAACGCGACGTCGGCCTCGCTCACCCGGCCGGGGCACGTCTTCCCGCTGCGCGCCAGGTCCGGCGGCGTGCTGGCCAGGCGCGGGCACACGGAGGCGGCCGTCGACCTGCTGCGCCTCGCCGGGCTGCCCCAGGTCGCGGGCATCGCCGAGCTGGTCACCGACGACGGGTCGATGCTGCGCAGCGACCACGTGGCCGGGTTCCTCCGCACGCACGACCTCGTCCAGCTGAGCGTGCAGGAGCTGGTCGACTACGTCCGGCGGCACGAGCGCCAGGTGCGGCGGGTGGCCACGACCCGGCTGCCGACGGCGTACGGCACGTTCACGGCGCACGGGTACCTCGACGAGCCCACCGGCGTGGAGTGCGTGCTGCTCGTGCACGGTGACATCGGCTCCGGCGAGGACGTGCTGGTCCGGGTGCACTCGGAGTGCCTCACCGGCGACGCGCTCGGCTCGGCGCGCTGCGACTGCGGCGCCCAGCTGGGTGCTGCGCTGTCCCAGGTCGTCGACGCCGGGCGCGGCGTCGTCGCCTACGTCCGCGGTCACGAGGGCCGGGGCATCGGCCTGCTCAGCAAGCTGCGGGCTTACCAGCTGCAGGACGGCGGCGCCGACACCGTGGAGGCGAACGTCCGGCTCGGCCTGCCCGTCGACAGCCGCGACTACGCCCCCGCGGCGCAGGCGCTGCAGGACCTCGGCGTCCGATCGGTGCGGCTGATCACCAACAACCCGGCCAAGGAGGACGCGCTCGCGCAGTACGGCATCGTCGTCCGCGAGCGGGTGCCGTCGCACACCGTGCCGACGCCGGACAACCTGCAGTACCTGCGGGTCAAGCGCGACCGGATGGGTCACGACGTGCCCTGGCTCGGCGACGGGCTGCTGGAGGCGCGGTGAGCGGTGAGGGACGGCCGGACCTGCGGGTGGAGGCCGCAGGGATGCGCGTCGGCGTCGTCGCCACCCGGTGGAACGAGCGCGTCGTCGACGCGATGCTCGCGCGCGCCCTCGCCGCCGTGGCGGACTGCGGTGCCGTGGCGGACGTGGCACACGTGGCCGGGTCGATCGAGCTGCCCGTGATCGCCCAGCAGTTCGCGGCCAGCCACGACGCCGTGGTCTGCCTGGGCGCGGTGGTCCGCGGCGGCACACCGCACTTCGACTACGTGTGCCGCAGCGTCACCGACGGGCTGACCAGGGTCGCGCTCGACGCCGCCACCCCCGTGGGCAACGGGGTGCTCACCTGTGACACCCTGGAACAGGCGCTGGACCGGTGCGGACTGCCGGACAGCCGCGAGGACAAGGGATGGGAGGCGACCATGGCCGCGATCGACGCAGCCGTCGCGCTCCGCCGGCTTCGACATCAACGGGCCCAGAGCTACTGAACCGCTGAGCACCGAACCCGACGTCGCATCCCTCGTTCCCCGGAAAGGCACCCCATGCTCTCGCTCGTCCTGCCCAAGGGCTCGCTCGAACGCGCCACCCTCGACCTGTTCGAGGCGGCCGACCTCACCGTCCGGCGCGGCTCCGACCGCGACTACCACGCCTCCGTCGACGACCCGCGCATCGACCGGGTGCGGTTCCTGCGGCCGCAGGAGATCCCGGTCTACCTCGAGCAGGGCCTGTTCGACGTCGGCATCACCGGCCGCGACTGGATCGAGGAGACCGGCTCCGACGTAGTGAGCCTCGGCGAGCTCGAGTACTCGAAGGCGACGTCCAACCCGGTGCGGATCGTGCTCGCGATCCCGGCCGAGGCCGAGGCGAGCTCGGGCGAGGACCTGCCCGAGGGCGTCCGGGTGTCCACCGAGTACCCGCAGCTGACCCGGCGGTACTTCGACGAGATCGGCGTCAAGGCGCGCATCGTCCCGTCGTACGGCGCCACCGAGGCGAAGGTGCCGGACATCGTGGACGCGGTGGTCGACGTCACCGAGACCGGGTCCTCGCTGCGCAAGCACGGGCTGAAGATCGTGCACACGCTGCTCACCAGCCGCACCGAGCTGGTCGCCAACCGGTCCGCGTACGAGGACGACGAGCGCAGGGCCGCGATGGAGGACGTCCTGCTGCTCCTGCGCGGGGCGATCACCGCGCGCGGCAACGTCTACCTGATGCTCAACGTCACGGCCGACCGGCTCGCGGGCGTGCTCGACCGGCTGCCCGCGCTCGGCTCGCCGACGGTCACCTCGCTGGCCAACGGCGACCACGCCGTCGGCACCGTCGTGCCCAAGGCGACCATCAACACGCTCATCCCGGCGCTGAAGGCCGCCGGCGCGCACGACATCCTCGAGCTGCCGATCGCCAAGATCGTCGAGTAGCGCGGACTCACCGCACCGAGCGGATGCGCCGGACGAGCACGCCGCCGCTCAGCGAGAACGCGGCCGCGACCGCGTAGAGCGTCGGGTAGCCCCCGGCGTGGACGACGATCGGCGCGGCCACGGCGGGGGCGAGCACCTGGGGGAGCGAGTCGGCGATGTTGATCACGCCGAGGTCCTTGCCGCGGTCGGCGGCCGTGGGGAGCACCTCGGTGAGCAGTGCGAAGTCGACCGACGCGTAGCCGCCGTAGCCCACGCCGAACACGACCGCCGCGGTGATCGCGCCCGGCCAGGTCGGCCAGGCCGCGAGGATCACCGCCGCGACCGCCATCACGACGCCGGACGCCGTCACGAACGGGCGGCGGCGTGCGACGCGGTCCGACCAGGTGCCGAGCGCGATCGCGGTGCCGAGCACGGCGGCGGCGTACAGCGCGGTGAGCACGAGCACGTCGGTCTTCGCGTCGGTTCTGCGCACCTGGTCCTGCAGGTAGTAGAGCAGGTACAGCGTGCCCATCGCGTTGCAGAGCTTCATCAGCATCCGGGTGGCGAACGCCCACGCGAAGTCCGGGTGGCGGCGCGGGTCGATCCAGAAGCTCGCGAGGAAAGGGCGAAGCCGCAGCGCCGGCCGCTGCGACCTGGGGAGCACGATGTCGCGGCGCGCCGCCAGGTACGGCACGGCGCTCACCAGCGCGAGGGCCGCGCAGGCGAGGTAGCCCGCCGTGATCCCGCCGGACAGCGCCGCGAGCGCCGTGCCGACGACGATGCCCGCGGTCTGCGCGAGGCCGAGCCACCCGCTCACGACACCGCGTTGGGTACGCGGCACCTGGTCGGGCACCGCGGCGGCGAGCGCGGCGTAGAACGCGTTGAACGCCGCCTGCGCGAGGCACCAGCCGAGCGCCATCGCGGCGACGTCCGGCGCCCACGTGAGCAGCACGAGCGACGCCGCGCCGGCGACTGTGCTCGCCGCGACCCACGGCAGCCGCCGGCCGAACCGCGACGTGGTGCGGTCCGAGAGCGCTCCGAACACCGGGTTCGCCACGACCGCCACCGCGGCTCCGAGCCCGGTCACCAGGCCGAACACCGCCTGCTTGCCGTGCGGCGCGAGCTGTGCCGCCTGCAGGGCGAGCAGCACCTGGATCGGGCCGAACAGCGCCGACCACGAGCCGACGCTGGCGATCGACACCGCCGCCACCCAGCGCCGGGGCACCGGCGTGGTGGGCTCGCCGAGCGCGGTCGGGGCGGTCGCGGGCTCGGCGTGCGCGCTCACGACTCGGCGTGGCTTCCGGACGCGGCGGACGGCAGGCCGCCGCGCCTGATCACCTCGCGGTACCAGTGGTAGGAGTCCTTCGGCGTCCGGGCGAGGCTCCCGTAGTCGACGTGCACCAGGCCGAACCGCTGGGTGAACCCCTCCGCCCACTCGAAGTTGTCCATGATCGACCAGGCGAAGTACCCGCGGACGTCGACGCCCTCGTCCAGTGCCGCCCGCACCGCGCGCAGGTGGCCGTCGTGGAACGCGATCCGCCGGTCGTCGCGCACCCTGCCGGTCTCGTCCGGGTGCTCGTCGTAGGAGCAGCCGTTCTCGGTGACGTAGACCGGCGGCAGGCGGTCGCCGTACCGGTCGCGCAGGCCGACCAGTACCTGACGCAACCCGTCCGGAACGACCGGCCAGCCGAAGTCGGTGCGGGGGTAGCCCTCGACGGCGTGCAGCTCGAACGGGAGGCCCTCGGGGACGGCCATCCCGTTGACGAGCCCGGCCTCGCCGACGGCGGTCCCGGCGGCGGCGCCGGAACCGCCGGTGTCGGCGCCGGTGCGCGGGGCGCCGACGAGCGCGGGCATGTAGTAGTTGACGCCGTAGAAGTCGAGCGGCGTGGCGATCGTGTGCAGGTCGTCGTCGACCGGCCCCGGCATGGCGTCGCCGAACCCGTCGTCCGGGTAGCGGCCGAGCAGGACGGGGTCGGCGAACAGGTGGTTGTACAGCAGGTCGTACGCCTGCGCGGCGCCTGTGTCCGCCTCGGACCCGCCCGCCGGCCACACCGGCATGTGGTTCTCGACGATGCCGATCCGGCGCGCTCCGGCGGCGCGCAGGGCCCGGGCGGCGAGCCCGTGGCCGTAGAGCAGATGGTGCGCGACGGGCAGGGCGTCGAACATCAGCGTGCGTCCCGGCGCGTGCACGCCGGCGGCGTAGCCGAGCAGCGTCAGCACCTGCGGCTCGTTCATGGTGATCCAGAACGGGACGCGATCGCCGAGCCGCTCGGCCGCGAGGGTGGCGTAGTCGGCGAACCGCGCGGCCGTGTCCCGCGACGTCCAGCCGCCGGCGTCCTCCAGCGGCTGCGGGTGGTCCCAGTGGTACAGCGTGGCGACCGGCGTGATGCCGGCCGCGCAGAGCGAGTCGACGAGGCGGTCGTAGAAGGCGAGCCCGGCGGCGTTGGCCGGTCCGCTGCCGGTGGGCTGGACACGCGACCAGCCGAGCGAGAACTCGTACGCCCCGACGCCGAGGTCGCGCATGAGCGCGACGTCCTCCTCGTAGCGGTGGTAGTGGTCGCACGCGACCCGGCCGTCGCTGCCGTCGACCACCTTGCCCGGCTGCGCCGTGAACGTGTCCCACACCGAAGGGCCCCGCCCGTCCTCGTCCACGGCCCCCTCGATCTGGTACGCCGTCGCAGCGACTCCCCAGAGGAAGCCGGCGGGGAAGGACACAGCGGGGGCATCGTCGCTCGTCGTCACGAGTACGGGCATACCACAGATCAGGCCTCCTGATCCTCCGTGAGGATCGCGAGAACCCGGAGGAACGCATCCCGGTCGCTCCGGCTCAGCCTGGCGAGGAGCCGCTCCTCGCTCCGCTGGATCTCGTGCTGTACGCGGGCCTGCAGCCGGTGACCCGCGGGAGTGATGGACAGCAGCCGGGCGCGCCGGTCGTCGGGATCGGGCCGCCGGTCGATCAGCCCGCGCTCCTGCAGCTCGTCCAGGACGCCGATGATGCGGGTCTTGTCAGCGCCTATCGACGCGGCGAAGGCGGCCTGGGTGCGCGGCGGCTCCTCGCCCAGGCGGGACAGCACGGCATAGCCCCACATCGAGAGGCCGTGCCGTTCCAGGATCGGCAGCTCCATGGCGACGAGCCGGCGGCCGAGGGGCACGAGCATCGCGCCCAGGTCGCGCCGGCGGGCCCTCCTGGGCGATCGCGAAGAGGTGGCCATGGGGCAGAAGATACCCCTGGACAGATAATAGGCACATGCTTACGATAAGCAGATGCATATGAACATCGCGGAACTTCCCGACCTGGACCGCCGCGCCGTGCGGGCCACCCTCACCGTCGTCGCCCGGCTGCGGCCCGGCGACCTGGAGCGCCCGACACCCTGCGCCGACTGGACCCTCGCAGACCTGCTCGCGCACATGACCGTCCAGCACCACGGGTTCGCCTCCGCCGCCGAGGGGCACGGCGCGGACCCCGAGGCGTGGCGCGTCCGGCCGCTCGGCGACGACCCGGTCGCGGAGTACACGGCCGCGGCCGAGCGTGTCCTGGCGGCGTTCGGGGCCGAGGGCGTGCTCGACCGGCCGTTCGCGCTGCCCGAGTTCGGCGCGGCCGCGCCGTTCCCCGGCCGGCAGGCAATCGGGTTCCACCTGGTCGACTACGTCGTGCACGGCTGGGACGTGGCTCGCTCCCTGGGCGTCGGCGTCGAGCTCGACGCCGACGTCGTCGACGCCGCGCTCACCGTGGCCGAGCTGGTGCCCGACGACGAGCGGCGGCTGCAGCCGGGTGCGGCGTTCCGGCCGGCTGTCCGGGTGGCCGACGACGCGCCCGCGCTGGACCGGATGGTCGCGCTGCTCGGCCGCTCCCCGTCCTGGCCCGACTGAGCGAGGCGGGGGCCGTCGGGAGCGCCATCGCGGCGCCGGCGGCTACGGCGCGGGAGTGAACGCCAGGCCCCAGCGGCCCGTCCACGACTCGCCCGGTTCGAGGACGACGAGGTCGCGGCCGGAGTTGAACGCGTCCGGCGGGCAGCTCATCGGCTCGACGGCGATCGCCTGGAACCGACGGTACGGCGCCAGCGTGTGCCCGGTGAACACCTGCAGCCAGCGGTACGCCTCGTCGCACCAGAGCGTGGCCCGCGCGCCGTCCGGCGCCACGACCTCGGCGACGGCGCGGCCGTCGCCGTCACGCGCCAGGTCGCCGAACGGCGGGTCCAGGGGAGTGGTGCCGATGACCCGGCCCGTGCGGAAGTCGTACGGCGTCCCCTCGACCGGCTCGGAGCGGAGCGGGATCATCCGGTCGTCCACGACGAGGTAGGACGACGCGGGCAGCCGCAGCGTGCACTCGCGCACCGACTCGGTGCCGGGTGTCAGGTACGGGTGCTGGCCGGTGCCCCAGGGCGCGGGTTCGGTGCCGGCGTTCGCGACGGTGGTCTCGACGGCGAGGCCGCCGGAGGCGTCGAGGGCGTAGTTCACGCGCAGGTCGAGCACGTGCGGGTAGCCGGGCTTCGGGTAGAGCCGGTGCGCCAGCGTCACCCGGCTCTCCTCGTGCGCCTGGCAGTGCCACGGCTCCCAGCGCACCAGCCCGTGGATCGCGTTGTCCTTGTCCGGCTCGGTGAGGTCGAGCTGCCGGCTCGCGCCCCGGAACTCGTACCGGCCGCGGTCGACCCGGTTCGGCCACGGCGCGAGCAACTGGCCGTGGCCGCCGTCGCAGATCGCGTCGGCGGGGAAACCGGCGACGAGCGGCAGGTCGTTCCACGTGCACGTGCGGATCGTGGCGCCGACCTCGGTGACGGTGGCGGCGTACGGGCCCGCGCCGATGGTGAACTGGCGGCCGCTCGGCGTACGGACCGGGTACGGGGCGTCGACTGGTGGCATACCCGCATCCTGCCCGATCGCCCGGGCCGCGCGGGGACCACTCCACCGTAATGGCCGGCAAAAGATCTTAACGATTTTGGAAAATCGTTGCTATTGCACGTGCCGAATTGTTAGGTATTACCCGATCGAAACGGCGTTACATTTTCGACATGAGAATCGGGACCTATCCGCGGTGGCCGCTGGTCCTCGGCGTGGCCGGTGTCGTGGCGCTGGCCGGATGCGGTGTCGGCGGAGGCAACAAGAGCAGCGGGACGAGCGCCAACGCGAAGCAGACGATCGTCTTCGCGACGCAGGGACTCGGCGCGGAGGGCGACGCCTCGAAGGCCGCTGTGGCCGGGTTCGAGAAGGCGCACCCGAAGATCACGGTCAAGATCCTGACGCTTTCGCCGGTCTCGAACAACGCGTACCAGCAGTTGCAGCAGCGGTTCGTCGCCAAGTCCGGCACACCCGACGTCATCACCTCCGACGTCATCTGGCCGGCCACCTTCGCCAAGGCGGGCTGGCTCGCGCCGCTCGACTCGTTCCACCCGGACACGTCTAGGTTCTTCAGCGGGCAGGTGCAGAGCGTCCGCTACAAGGGCAAGACCTACGGCGTGCCGTGGTTCATCAACGCCGAGGGGGTCTACTACCGCACCGACCTCGTCCCCTCGCCGCCGAAGACGCCGCAGCAGCTGGTGAGCGACGCGAAGGCGGCGATGAAGAAGGACCCGTCGCTCAAGGAGGGCCTCGCGTTCGAGGGTGACAAGTACGAGGGCGCCGTCACCGCGCTCGTGAACTTCCTCGGCGCGTACGGCGGCAGGCTCGACCCGGCGAACCTGGACTCGCCGCAGAATGTGCAGGGCCTGCAGTTCATGCGCGACACGATCTACAAGTACGGCATCGCGCCGAAGGCCGTCACGGGCTGGCAGGAGTCGCAGGTGCAGTCGGCGTGGCTGTCCGGGCAGACGCCGTTCGCGATGAACTGGCCGTACATCTTCTCGCTGTCCGAGGCGAAGGGCTCGAAGGTCAAGGGCAGGACCGGCTGGATCCCGTTCCCCGCCGGGAGCAACACGCCGCAGGCGGCGCTCGGCGGCGACGACCTCGTGGTCAACGCGAACAGCACGCACAAGGCAGCGGCCTGGGAGTTCATCCAGTACCTCAGCTCGCCGAAGGTGCAGATCGAGCGTGCGGTCGCGGCCGGCGACCCGCCCGCGGTGACGGCCGCGTACACCTCCGCCCTGTACGCCAGGGCGCCCTACTTCAAGCAGGAGAAGGCGGTCTTCCAGGACGCCTCGCCGCGCCCGGTCAACCCCGCGTACCCGAAGATCTCCGACCAGCTGCAGACGATGCTCTCGTCGGTGCTCACCGGGCAGGAGCAGGCGAAGGCGGCGCTCGCCAGGACCGGGCCGCAGGTGAAGAGCCTGGCGTCGGGCGGCTGAGCCGGGTCGGCTGTGGCACGCGTACGCAGCCTGGAGACGCGGGACCGCCTGCTGGGCTACGGCATGGTGGCGCCGGCGGTCGTGGTGCTGCTCCTGATAACGGCGTTCCCCCTGTTCTACAACCTGTGGAACTCCTTCCACCACGTCGACCTGCTCGACCCGACGACGCTCGGCAGCGGCGCAGGTCTGGGCAACTACGTCCAGGTGTTCACCGGCGCGACGTTCGTCCCGTCGCTGGCGCGCACCGCCGCGTTCACCGTCGTCTCGGTGGCGATCGAGCTCGCCGTCGGCCTGGCCATGGCCGTCGTGCTCAACCGCCCGTTCCCGGGCCGGGGCGTGGTGCGCGCGGCGATCTTCGTCCCGTGGGCGGTACCGACCGTCGTGTCGGCGATGATGTGGAAGACGATGTTCGACCCGCGGCAGGGTTTCGTCGACTACGTGCTCGGCGCGCTGCACCTGCCCGGCGGCGGCACCACGTGGCTCGCCGGCACGTGGACGGCGTGGACCGCCGTCTTCGTCGCGGACGCGTGGAAGAACGTGCCGTTCATGACGATCCTGCTGCTCGCGGGCCTGCAGGTGCTGCCCCGCGAGCTGTACGAGTCGTCGCGCATCGACGGGGCGAGCCCGTGGCAGGCGTTCACCCGGATCACCCTGCCGTTGCTCAAGCCGGCGCTGATGGTGGCGTTGGTCTTCCGTACGCTGCAGGCGTTCCTCGTCTTCGACGTCGTCTACATCATGACCGGGGGCGGCCCGGGCTCGTCGACGGAGACGGTCTCGTTCCTCAACTGGCGGGCGTTCCTGGTCGACAGCGACTTCGGTTACGGCGGCGCCGTGTCCGTCGTGATGGTGGTCATCGCGCTGCTGATCGCCGGCGTCTACGTCAGGTTCGTCCGCCCGGAGGCCGTCGGATGAGTGCGACCACGAAGCCGGTCCGCGCACCGGAGTTCGCGCGGCCCCGGCGGAGCCGGTCCACCGGACACATCGCGCGCCGGGTCGGCTGCTACGTCCTCGTGGCGGCGTTCGTCGTGGTGTCGCTGTTCCCGTTCTACTGGATCCTCGCCACGTCGTTGAAGACCCCGGACGAGATCAGCGCCGGGACGACCGGCCTGTGGCCGTCGCGGCTCAGCATCGCGAGCTACGTCACCGACCTGCACTCGAACTTCCTGCAGTCGCTGGCGAACAGCGCGATCATCGCCATCTCGACGACGGCGCTCACCGTCGTGCTGGCCTCGCTCGCGGGGTACGCGCTGGCCCGGCTCGGCGTGCGCGGCCGCGGTGGGATC
>DASUWX010000118.1:0-24162 GCA_036378185.1 Streptosporangiales bacterium
GAGCGGCCAAGTGGAGTGGGAGCGGGCGGCAGCCGGCGCGCTCTGGGCCCGACCCGCGGCCCTGTGCGGACCGGTCGCCCGACCCGCGGCCCTGCGCGGACCGGTCGCCGACCCGCGGCCCTGCGCGGACCGGTCAGCCGGGAGCCGGACCGGTCAGCCAGCGGCCGGGACGGGCTCGACGCCGACGGCCTCCGAGCCGACGACCTCGGCACCGAGGACGGCCTTCTCGTCCGGCTTATGCACCAGGACCCCGTCGACGTAGTCGGCGGCCGCGGTCCTGATGTCGACCTCGTGGCCGGCCTCCTCGGCGAGGTACCAGCGGTGCTCGAGGACCTCGTGGAAGATCTCGGCAGGCTCGAGCTTGCCGCGCAGGTGCCTCGGGACCGACTCCACCACGGGCACGAACACCTCGACCAGCCAACGGTGTGCCACGACGACGGGATCCGGCGCGTCGCCGTTCGGGTACTTCGCCGCCTGGAAGGCCCGGATGTCGCTCATCAGCCGCCGCGCCTGCCGCTCCTGGACGGTCAGGCCGGTCAGGTCGTGCAGCCGGCGCGCGTGCAGGCCGGGCTGGACGACCTCCGTGCGGACGATGAGCCGGCGCCCGGTCTCGTCGGTCTTGACCTGGAGCTCGGCGACGTCGTAACCAAGATCGTTGAGCCGCCGGACGCGCGAGTCGATGCGACACCGCTCGTTCACGCCGACGACCTCCTCGCGGGTCAGCTCGCACCACAGGTCGTGGTAGAGCCGCTCGATCTCGGCCGCGGTCGCGAACGCGTCCACCCGCTCGTCGAGCAGTCCGGCGGCCTCGAGATCCAGCAGGTCGCCGGTGATGTTCTCCGACGCGGTGGCGAGGTCGTTCTCCCGCATGCCGGGGCTGAGGTCGCCCTTCAGCTCACCGGTCTCGGCGTCGACGAGGTACGCCGCCAGCGCGCCGGCGTCGCGCCGGAACAGGGTGTTGGACAGCGAGCAGTCGCCCCAGTAGAAACCGGCGAGGTGCAGCCGGACGAGCAGTTCGGCCAGCGCCTCGAGGAAGCGCTGCGCGCGCTCGGGCCGCAGCACCTGCGAGAACAGCGCCCGGTAGGGCAGCGAGAAGGTGAGGTGCCGCGTGACGAGTGCGGCGTCCAGCGGAGTGCCGTCCTGGGCGGTGCGGTCGGTGACGACGGCGACCGCCTCGACGGCCGGGATGTCCCGGCGTCCGACGGCCCGCAGCAGCCGGAACTCCCGCTCGGCGGCGTGCTGCGAGGTCTCCTTCACGGCGTAGACCGTGCCGGCGTTGCGGACGAAGCGGACCGTGTGCCGGGAGATGCCGCGGGGGTAGGCCACGAGGTGGTCCGTCGGCCACTCCTCGAGGGGGACGGACCACGGCAGGTCGAGCAGCGCCGGATCGGACGGGCCCGCGGTCAGGTGCAGTCGCACACCTTCTCCAACGCGCCGCCGGTACCGCCGTATTTCTGCATCACCAGCCAAGTGTGGCACCGAGCACCGGCACCCGGCGGCTCCTGCGATGCTTCTGCGCATGGACGAACCGCCCGCCACCTCGTGGCTCACCGGACAGCCGTTGCGCGGCTTCGCGCTGCCGCGCGGACGGCTTGGTCGCCTGATGGGCGCCCTGATGGCGCGTGCGAACGGAGCCGAGCAGGCGGAGGTGCTGGCCGCCGTCCGGCCGATGCCGGGCGAGCACGTCGTGGAGGTCGGGTACGGGCCGGGCGCACTGGTGGCCGCGCTGCTGCGTGCCGGTGCGACGGTGACCGGCGTCGACCCGTCGGCCGAGATGCGCGACATGGCGCGCCGCCGCAACGCGGCCGCGGTCCGCGACGGGTACGCCGACCTGCGCACCGGGACGGCCGAGCAGACGGCTCTGCCCGACGCCGCCGCGGACGCCGTCGTGTCGGTCAACAACGTGCCCATGTGGTCGGACCTGGCAGCCGGCATGGCGGAGCTGCGGCGGATCACCCGCCCCGGTGGCCGCGTGGTCGTCTCGTGGCACGGCGGCGACCGGCCGGTGTTCACCGCCAGGAAGATGCCGTTGCCGGACGCGACGCTCGAGCGGATCCGTGCCGCGATGGCGGCGGAGTTCGGCGACGCCGAGCGCCGCGACCTGCATCACGTCGTCGTGTTCACGGCGAGCAGGAACGACTGAGCCGTCGTCCGCCTCTGCACGGGCGGGCGACCGCGCCTGGTCAGTCGCGCTGCTCCGGGTCGGGGCGACTGGAACGGAACGGCAGCCTGGGCGGGACGACGGGCGCGGCGGCGTCCGGCTCGGCCCGACGTGGGGTACCGAGTGGCCCGCGCAGCGGCAGCCGCGGCGGCGTCGGGCCACGGTCCCAGGACGGTCCCGCGCCGGCGAGCAGCCCGGGCATCCCCTGGGCGAGCACGACGAACAGGCTGCGGCGTACGTCGTCGTGGCTGGGCCTGCGGTCGGGGTCCTTGAACAGCATGCGGTGCAGCAGCGGGGCGAGCGGGCCCGCCCTGCGGGGCACCGCCGGCGGCTCCTCGACGACGGCGCGGACCGCCGCGCGCCAGTCGGTGCGGTCGAACGGGCCGCGGGCCTCGGCGGCGAAGAACAGCGTGGCGCCGAGGCTGAACAGGTCGCTCTGCGTGCCGACCGCGCCTCGCCCGGCCTGCTCGGGTGACATGTATCCGGGCGTGCCGCCGCTGATGCCGTCGCGTGCACGTCCGGTGCTGTCGACGAGCATCGCGACGCCGAAGTCGGTGAGACAGGTGCGGCCGTCGTCGGTGACCATCACGTTCGCCGGCTTGACGTCGCGGTGCACGATGCCGAGCTCGTGCGCCGCCTCGAGCGTGTCGACGAGCTGGATGCCGAGCGCGGCGACGAACTCCGGCGGCAGTGCGCCGACCTCCGCCACGCGGTCGGTGAGCGTCGGAGCGCGGACCAGCTCCATGACGATCAGCACCTGCTCGGCGTCGGTGACGATGTCGTAGATCGGGATTGCGCCGGGATGCTGGACCCGTGCCGCGGTACGCGCCTCGCGCATCGACCGCTGCCGCTCCTCCGCCGCGAGATGCGCCGGCATGAGGAGCTCCTTGACGGCGACCTCGCGCTGCAGGGCGGGGTCGTAGGCCCGCCACACGCTGGCCGCGCCGCCACGCCCGATGAGCGACAGGATCTCGTAGCGGCCGGCGATGACGCGTCCGACGGTGAGGTCCGGCACTCCTGAACCGTACCGAGTCAGCCCGCCGGGACGGATGCGGCGTCCGGGTCGGCGAGCCCGACGCCCAGGATCCGCGCACCGGGGCCCGCGTTGGCGAGCCGGTCGTCGGTGTTGCGCAGCGAGCAGGACCGGAGCGACAGGCAGCCGCAGCCGATGCACTCGGTCAGCTCGTCGCGCAGCCGCTCGAGCTCGGCGATCCGCTCGTCCAGCCGGCTGCGCCAGGACCGCGACAGCCGCGCCCAGTCGGCCTTCGTGGGCGCGTGGTTCTCGGGCAGCGTCGCCAGGGCGTCCGCGATCTCGTCGAGGCGGAGGCCGACGCGTTGTGCCGCGCGGATGAACGCGACGCGACGCAGCGTGACGCGTTGATAACGACGCTGCCCGCCCGCCGTGCGCTCGGCCGCGATCAGACCCTGTGCCTCGTAGAAGCGCAGCGCGGACGGCGCGACGCCGCTCCTCTTCGCGAGCTCGCCGATGGTCAGCCTGGCGGGGAGTGCGTTCACGTCATCGAGCGTAGGAGATATGAACGCCGGTCGCGGGTGATAGGAAGGCGGAATGCACGACTTCGACATCGAGGCCACCACTCCGGCGGAGCGGCGCAGGCACCGGCGCGAGCACCGCAGGAAGCGGCGCGACCAGGGCGTCGAGACCGGGCGCCGCGGCACCCTGCCCGAGCGGATCGTCCGCGCCTACTTCGAGGAGGCCGACCCGCTCACCGAGTCGCTCCTGCTCTCATGGGTGTCGTTCGGTGCGACCTTCGGCCTGTGCCGGCTGATCACCCACGGGATCAAGGGCGAGTGGTCCTGGCTGCCGGTCCGCAACGTCAAGTCGGGCGCGTACCACCTGCACCACTACAACTGGGGCATCGCGCTGCTCACCGCCGTCGCGTTCATGGCGGTGCGCGGCAACCCGAAGCCGGGCCACCGTCCCGTGGCGGGCATCGCGTTCGGCGCCGGCGCCGCCCTCGTCGCCGACGAGGCGGCCCTGCTGCTCAACCTGGAGGACGTCTACTGGGCGGACAAGGGCCGGATGAGCATCAACGTCGTCGTCGGCATCCTCAGCGCCCTCGGCGCCTACGTCGTCGCCGAGCCGTTCTTCAGCGACGTCGCCAGGGAGATCCGCCGCGGCATCCGCCGCATCGGGTGACCACGCCCGTACCGGTACCCTGGAACCACCCGCCGGTATAGCTCAGTTGGCCAGAGCAGCTGTCTTGTAAACAGCAGGTCGTCGGTTCGAATCCGACTGCCGGCTCCACCCGCCACAATGCCTCTCACCGGGGAATACGTCCCGGTGAGAGGCATCTTTGTTGGTAACAATGTTCAGTTTGGGACGAATCTGCTAACACCTTGCTAACCGGCAGCGCCCACGTCTTCCGGCGGATCGTCAACGTGGCGGGCGAAGATGTCCGCCACCCCGGCTGCATGCTGGCGGATGACGTGGGCGTAGACCCGGAGTGTGACGGCCGGATCAGCGTGACCGAGCCGTTCGGCGACGACGTGCACCGGTACGCCGGCGAGCAGCAGCATCAAGTGCGCCGCTGACGCGGCGCGCCCGGGACCGCCGCTGCGGGCGGCGCGAGCGCTGTCCTCGCGGAGGGCCCGGGCAATGAGGAGGAGAGCGTCACGCAGGGTGGCCCTCATCGTCAGATGATCCACCCTGCCCAGCATCGCGAGCATTCGCCAGAATCGCACTGTTGAGCGCGATTGACCGGCGCAGGCGACGCTCAGCCCGACGGAAGAGTCGGCCCCACAACAGCATGTAGACCGTCCAAGCGATAAGCACGACGACCAAATACCAGAAGAAGACCATATCCTCTCGTGCACGAGGATCGTTGGCCATCTGCACCGCCACGAACACAAGATCAACGGCCAGCGCCGCACCCAGGATCAGGAACGTCCACCGGACGAACCCGAACCGCGCATTCCGCTGGACCGCAGGAATCATGACTTCGGCCCTCTGAACCGCATAGCCCGCAAGCCGGGGCTCGGTGGCTCGTCCACTGCCGTTGGCCCGGGCCACCTTCCACCTGTCCGACCATGCCAGCTCACGAGCCGCGCTCCGCCACTCGTCCAGTGGAACACCGGGATACAGACGGCGTTGTAGACGCGGGCGAAGCACAATCGCCACAACGACCACTGCAAGGCAAAACAGAATCGGCGCCGCGACGGCTACGGCTTCTCGTAGCATCCCAGTCCTCCTCAGCGACAGTCCGAGCGTACGGTCCCCCGTCCTCCTCGCCGGACCAGTCTTCGGCCTCCATTCCGTGCGTCAAGACACCCCACGGGCGTGTGTGGCAAGTGAGGGGCGTGGGTGCTCCCGGTCCGGACGCCTGGGATTGTGCGGGTCTTCACGGACAGGTCAAGGGCGCTTCGCGGCGCTGCGCGCCTGCCTGGCGGCAGCCCTGGACATGTCCGCTGCGACCCGCGGGCGGCTGGCTATCCGGTCCGGGCTGGGAATGGTTTATGCGGCGGCGGCGGGCTCGTCGACCGGCCAGGCGGACTCCTCGCGGTAGGGCTCCCGCTGGGCCAGGCAATGGTGCAGCTGTCCGACCAGCTTGCAGGCCAACCGGCGCAGCGCGGTCTCGTGACCGTCCCCGGCCGCACGACGCTGCTTGTAGTAGGCCCGGGCACCGGGTGACTGGTGAATCGCGACGAACGCCCACTGTCGGCACGCGTTGGCAAGTCGCTGGTTGCGGGCGCGGCGCAGCAACACCACTCGGGTCTTGCCCGAGGCCCGGGTGACGGGGGCGGTGCCGGCATAGCAGCGGCGGCTGGCAGCATCGACGAAGCGGGTCCGGTCGTCACCGAACTCGCCGAGCACCCGGCCGCCGAGGACCACGCCGAGTCCGGGCAGACTACGCAGGATCTCGGCGTCCGGGTGGTCATCAAAACGCTCCGCCAACGCGTCCTCGAGATCGCTGATCGGCGCGCTGGTCTGCGCCAGCGTGCGCACCAGTGCCTGCACCGCCACGCCCATCGCCTCCTCCACCGGCGCCGGCTGACGCAGCTGCGTGACAGCGAACGCCTGAGCGAGTCTGGTGACCTCGGAGCGGCGGACGCCACGGCCGGTGGTGACGAGCAGCCTTTCCAGGTCCGCGGTGGTCAACTCGGCGGCCGCCGCCGGTGTGGGTGCCGCAGTGAGCAACGCCAGCGCTGTCTTGGTGGTCAGGTTCGGGAACGCGAACAACTCCGGGAGGCCGGCGTTGCCGTCCCGGCCCTCGAACAGGTACTGATTGCCGATCTTCGCCATGGGCAGCCCGCGCCGCTCGGCGCTGAGCGCGTCCCGCTGCCGGATGGATTCCTTCTCCTCGGCAAGCAACTGCTTGCGGGCCGCGAGCCACTCCTGTTGCGACACCACCGGTGGGTCGGCCAATCCCCGTCCTCCCTCAGCGGGGTCCTCGGGGCGATGTCAGTCAACACCGGGCCGCAATCGGGTCAACGATGCGAACGCGACTCGGCCTGCCTGATCGAGAAACTGCCCGAGCCCTCGACGCCAATGTGGCTACACACCGTTGATTTCCGTTTGCTACGCTCTCGACGCGCCAGGCGGCACGCTGTGCCCATGAGGTACCAAGCATCGGTCGACGTCGAGTACGCCCCCGGACAGCCCCTTGGGGACGAATCTCGCCGAGCGCTCGCTCTCGGCATCGAAAGGGAGCTCGAGGGATCGAAGCGGATCACCGTCATCGACCTCGCCCTCACCTTCCGCCACGCCGCGGTCCTCACCGTCGAGGCGACCCTCGCCGGGGTCGACACCGATGACCTCACCAACCCACTCCATGCGCTCACCTGCCTGGATACGGCACTCGACGGGGTTCTGCTGCGGGCTGGACTGTTCGAGGAGTTCGACGTCGCACGTAAGCGACTCACCGCGAGTGCGGCGTGATCGACGGGGAGATGCTGCAGGTCGCCGTGCGTCGTGATCAGCGGCTCGTCGCTCGAAGTGCGGCTTCGTATCGGCCGCGGTCGAAGACGAAAGGCCCGAGCGCGGACAGGTCCCACGCGCGGTGCCCGGTTCGGAAGGTTTGCCAGGTCACCGTGTCCTGCGCGACCTCGACGTGAGCTGTGAGCGGCCAGCAGCCGGGCTCGCCGCAGCTGCAGCCCAGGACGATCGTGTCGCCGTCGTAGAACCAGCGCTCCACCGGCTCGCCGAGGAAGTGCCGACTCGGCCACCGCACGTCACGGGCGAGCCCGACGTAGGAACCGGCCAGTTCCGGCTTGCCCTCCGCGTCGGCGAACGGCTGCTCGACCCGGCGCGCGAGTTCCTCCAGGCGTACGCCGTCGACGTACACGTTCACGACCTCCTGGCGACCGCTGTCGAGTTCTTCCTCCTCGACGCGGAAGGCGATCGTGTGCACGGCGCTCACCATAGCCGGGGAAGCGCCCGCCGGCGGCCCCGTGGACGTCAGCGCATGATCCGGTAGTGCAGGAGCACGCCGCCAGACGACGTGGCGGTCGCCGCCAGCAGTTCGAGCCGCCTGACGTCGGTGTCGGCGAACAGGTCCGCGTCGAGCAGGCGGCGCCCGATCCCGGACAGCGTCGGGGCGATCGCCAGGCGGAGCTCGTCGATCAGTCCCTCCCGAAGCATCGAGCGGGCGAGGTCGATGCTGCCGTGCACGCCGATGTCGCCACCCGGCTCGGCCCTCAGACCGGCGACGAGGTCGGCGACCGGACCGCCGGTGAACGTCGTCGCGGGCCAGGTCGTCGTCGCCGCCGACGAGGTGAGGACGTACTTCGGCACGTTGTTGATGAAGTCCGCGAACGGCTGTTCGTCCGAGTTCGGCCAGTACCGTGACCACTCCTCGTGCATCCTCCGGCCGAGCAGCACGGTGTCCTGCCGGGCGATCAACTCGCCCAGGTTGGTCTCCATCTCCTTGTCGAAGACGGCGAAGTAGCGCATCGGGTCCTCGACGGCTCCGTCGAGGGACATCAGGGTGTACAGCACGACCTTGCGCATCACGACGTCCTTCCGTAGGTCTGTCCATCAGGTCAGACCGGAGACGGGAAGATGAGTCATCGGCGCAGGCGGCGGATGGCCCGGACCGCTCGACGGAGTCCGGGGATGCGCTTGGCCACTCGGCGGCCGCGGGTGGTGAGCCGCTGCAGTGCGGGGCGTACCGGTGTCGTGGGGTGACGCGGCAGGAGCGGGCGGATGCGCGGCGCGGCATGCCTGCGTACGACGAGGACGAGACCGAGGGCCGCCTCGCCGCCGGAGGCGATGCGCGCCGCGAGCTCGTAGTGGCCCGGGGCGAGGGCGTCGGCCCCGGCGCTGAGGACGGACTCCTGGTCCGCGGTGCGCGTGACGGTGGCGGGCACCGCCAGCGGCGCCCCGCCGGGGGGCGACAGCACCAGCTCGGCGGTCGCCGGCGGCGTGTCGGGCGTGGTGTGCAGCCGCAGCGGGACCTCGATCTGCGTGCGCGCCCCGGAGCGGGACGCCCTCGCGCGCTGCCGGGCCACGCCGACGGCCCCGGCGAGGGCCTTCGCGTGCTGCGCGACGTCGACGCTGAGGTTTCCGTACGGCTTGGTGAAGTACGGGATGGCGACGACGGGCCGCTCGCCCACGACGCCCGCCGGAATGCGGTCACTGACGGTCCTCGCGCGGACCGCGCCGAGGCGGCAGCCGCGCACCCAGCCGGCGATCTCCAGCCGCGCGTGGACGTCCCACACGCCCGGCTCGAGCGGGTGCCCGCCGAGTGCCGTGCGGGGGTCGATCGTCGTCTCGCCGGCGATGTTCAGCGTGACGTACTCGCCCTCCTCGGACGCCGGACCGCCGGCATAGGTCTGGGTGCGGAACCTGCCGGGCAGGAAGAACTCCACGGCCGAGTCGCGCTCCCGCACCAGCAGGTCGACGCGGACCTCCGCGAGGTCGTCCGTCGCGTCCCGGGCCGCCTCGGGGACGGCAGGGCCGGTGACGGCGGGGTCGAGGTACACGCGGCCGTCGCGCCGGATCAGCCGCAGCGGTTCGTCACGGTAGGTCATGCCCACGCAGAAGCTCACCAGCAGCTCGCCGTCGGACCAGCGCGCACCCTTGAGGGTCCCGGCAGCACGCACGTCGGCGTACGCCGACGCGAGCGACATCAGCTCGTCCAGACGGTCGTCGAGGACGAGCTGGGAACGCACCCGGAGTGCCGCGGGGAGTCCGTCGTGCACGGCCGGCGGGAACCTGGTGGTCGCCAGCTTGCGGACCTCCGTGTACGTGCTGTTGCGGAACTCCTCGCTGTACCGCCGGATCCGGCCGATCCGCCACAGCATCTCGCCCTTGTAGAACCGGCGCAGCAACCGGTCGCGGAGTTCGCCGGGCTCGGTGCCCGCCTCGACGACGTCGAGGATCTCGGCGAGGTTGGCGAAGTAGCCGACCGGGTCGATGCGCCTCGAACCGGCGTTCTTGCCGTCGTCCCGCTTGTTGTAGAAGTAGCAGACG
The DNA here is from genome assembly GCA_036378185.1 of Streptosporangiales bacterium. Lineage (GTDB taxonomy): Bacteria > Actinomycetota > Actinomycetes > Streptosporangiales > WHST01 > WHST01. The sequence continues at coordinate 9,594 of DASUWX010000118.1, forward strand.
TAGTCGCCGAGGATCGAGACGTTCTTCGCGGCGAGGTACGCGCGGACGACGAACAGCTGGTCCTCCAGCCGCCGCTTGCCCTCCGGGTAGCGGATCCCGTGTTCGTCCAGGAACGCCCGACGGAACATCTTGTGCGGCGTGAGGCTGTGGATCAGCGGCGCGTCGCGGATCGTGCAGTGCTCCCGCGTCTCGCGGAACACCATGTGCGGCACGCCGCGGAAGTCGCTGATCACCTTGCCGATGACGATCTCGGCGTCGCCGCGGCGCCCGAGATCGTAGAGCCGCTCCAACGCCTCTGGCGTGAGCGTGTCGTCCTGGTCGACGAACTGGACGTACTCACCCCGGGCCGTGTCGATGCCGATGTTGCGCGGCTTGCCCGGCCACCCGGAGTTGGGGATGTGGACGACGCGGACGTTGCCGTGCGCGGCCGCGAGTGCGTCGAGCCGGTCGCCCGTGCCGTCCGTCGAACCGTCGTCGACGAAGACCGCCTCGTACTCGCTCGGATCGAGCGACTGCCCGAGCAGGGACTCGACGCAGCGGTCCAGGTACCCACCAGGGTTGTAGACGGGGACGACGACGCTCACCTTCATGTGGTCGCCGCCCTCGCGCCGAGCGCGTCGAGCACGCGGGGTACCTCGTTGACGCACATCGCGTCGGCGCCCGCGTCGGCGAACCGCACCGCCGCTTCGCCGTCCGGGCACCAGGCGAGCACTTCGAGCCCGGCCTCGTGCGCGACCCGCAGCGTGTACGCGAGCGGCCGGTGGACGGGCCGCGACTCGATCCGGTTGGGTCCGAACGAGTCCACGTGCACGCACACCGCCTGCATGCCCAGATGCACGGCCGCGGGTACGGCGTGCCGCACCGGGAAGCAGATCCAGGCGATCAGGCCGAACGGGACGGCGGGTACCCGCTCGCGCAGGTACAGCAACAGGGCCGGGTCGAACGACGAGACGAACAACGGGCGGCGGTGCGCCTCACGCCGCAGGGCATCGGCGACGAGCGCACCGGTACGCCGGTCGGGCACGGCGAGCGCGTCCTCCAGCACTGTCTTCACGTCGACGTTGATCCCGACGCTCTCGGGCAGGGCGTCCAGCACGTCGCGGAATCGCAGGATTCCCTTGGCAGCCACGGCGTCGGCGGTCTGGTCGACGATGAACATCGCGTCCCGCGTGGTGGGGTCGTGCCGGACGACGAGCTCGTCGTCGGCGGTGCGCAGCACGTCGACCTCCACCCAGGACAGGCCGTGCTCGACGGCGGCGAGGTACGACTCCAGCGTGTTCTCGACGTAGCCGTCGACCGTGCCTCGGCCCATCCCACGGTGGCCGACGACGGCCGGCTTCGGATCGAAGACGGGTGTGTGCACTCAGTCGTCCTCGTGTTCGGGCTCCGGTTGGGTGGCCGCGGTCTCCTCCGGCTCGGGGTCGAACGCCAGCTCGCGTTCGTGCGGCTCGCGGTCGGGGAGGGAGGTGCCCTCCTTCACCGCCGCGGTCACTGCGTCGCCGAACCTGGTCATGGCGTCCGGTTCGTCCGGGCCGAGCAGGTACGTGCGCAGGGCGTGCCGCCGGTCCGCCAGCGCGTCGGCTCCGACCGGTGCAGCACGCACCTCGTCGACGGCCGCCGCGAGCTCGTCGACGCGACTGCCGATCAGGTACGCGGCGGACGCGCTGGGGTAGCGTTCGCGGAACACCTCTTCGTCGAGATCGCCGGGATTGCATACGGCGTAAGGCTTTCTGCTCTGCAGGAAGTCACCGACGACGCTGGAGATGTCGGTGACCAGCAGGTCGGCCTGGTTGAAGCACTCGTACAGCGTCGGCAGCCCTCCGGTCACGACGCGGTGCGCCCACGGCGGCTCGGCGGCCCAGTAGGCGTGATGCCACGCGCTGGTCAGCTCGTGTGCCCTTGCCTCCGCCGCGCCGCCCACCCGGCCGCTGTCCCTCGACACCTGTGCCTCGTCGACGTGGCCGGCGGACGCACCGCGCAGGTCGGCGAGCCGAGCCGCCAGCCCCGGCAGCGACGCGCGTGCCTCGCGACGGCGTCCCGCCTCGACCGTGGAGCCGCCCGCGTCGCCCTGTGACGAGCCGGCGGTGGCCCGCTCGAGCATGGCGACGATGCGGTCGTGCACCCGGGCCGCAGCCTTGTCCCTCGTGCCCGTGAGCGGATGCGGCTTGTAGAGCACACGGATCGGCGGGTCGCGGTCGAGCAGGGTACGGACGATCTCCTCGCCCATGGAGATGAGCGAGGTGTGGTACGGGTCGTCGCCCCAGCCCTCCCAGGTCGGGGCGTACAGGACGGTGAACACGTGGTCCGCGGGCCAGGGGTCGTCGCCGGTACGGATCGAGGCGAGCTGTGGGCGGCCGACCTCGACGATGCTCTCGTCACGCACGCCCACCTGCGCCCGCAGGTAGCGGTCGCGGCCGGCCCGCCCGGCGACCCACACCTGGTCGTAGACCTTGCTGAACGGGTTGAAGCTGGCCGTCTTGTCGCTGTCGCCGTGGCCGATGAAGACGTGCCGGACCCCCGGCGTCCGCAGCATGTGGATGTTCTTGCCGACGTTGGCGATGTAGAGCGCCGCGCGGACGTCCGGCAGCTCGAAGTTCATGAAGTCGATGCTGCCCGGGATGCACACGACCGGGAGTGACGTGACGTCGAGCAGCGGCAGCAGTGCCCGCTCACGGAGGACGAGCACGACCGGGCGGTCCAGCGCGGCGAGCGTCGGCAGCCACATGTTGACCTGGTACGCCGAGTCGACCGACCCGCTGAAGTACGCCATCACCTCGGGCGCGTGCTCGCGGATGCGCTCGTTGACGACGCCCAGCACGCGTGCCTTGTCACCGAACGGCCGGGCCAGCAGTGCGTGTCGCAGGGTCGCGGCGGTGACCGCCAGAACGATCAGCAGGGACGCCGCCGCACCCGCGTACCCGACGCCGGTCACACCGGTGGCGGCGGCGACGGTCAGGCCGGCCACCGGCAGCACGTCGAGGTACAGGAGCCGGCGGACGTTGCGCGACACGAGCACGCCCGGTGGCGCGTCGGGTATCCGAAGCTCGGCCAGGTCGACGTTGCGTGTCGCGACGGGCAGGCGCCTGCGCCGCGTGACGAACAGCGCGAGCAGCGCCTGCACGCCGCGGACCGCGTGCAGCGCCATCAATGCGATGCCGATCGCGGTGATCGCGCCGCCGGACGGGCTGCCCACGCGGAGTGCGAGCAGCAGGACGGCGGCGTCCCGGAACATGAACCGGACCGAGATGCCGACGCTGGCCCGGCTCAGCAGGGACGTGATGACCGACGCCGAGCGCGCAGCGTACAGCTCGGTGAGGTATCCCACCGCGGCGGCGACGGCGAACGCCCACGGCCGGCCCACGAGTGCGAGCACGAGGACGGCCGGATAGGAGGCGAGGAGGAGCAGGAGGTTCCCGGCGGCGAGCACCCTGTTGCCGTGGAGCTGGTACCAGAACCGGGTCACGGCGTCCCCCTCACGAGGGCGGAGAGGTCGACCGCGGCCGGAGCGCCTCCGTTGGCCACGGGCTGGTTGCGCCGGACGTCGACCACCTGGCCGGTGAGGTCGGAGAGCAGCACGTCGATCGACGTCAACGCGACCGCCGTCGCCGACAGCAGTGTCTCCGGCGGCTCCTCGCCGAACGCCCGGACGCGCATGGGAGTGCGGGTGCGTTCCGGGTTCACGCAGTTCACCCGGATGCCGAGGTCACCCCACTCGTCCGCGAGTGCCTGGGTGAGGTTGACGACGGCGGCCTTGGTGGACGAGTAGAGGCTGTAACCGCGACGGCCGCGTGTGTACGAGCTCGACGTGTAGTACAGCAGGTGTCCCTTCGTCTCCGCGAGATACGGCCGGACCGCACGGGCGATCGCGATCGGCGCGAGGTAGTTGACCTTGACCATCTCGTCGATGACGGCCTCGTCGACGTCGGTGAGCGCCCCCGTGTGCAGCACTCCCGCCGTGTTCACGACGTAGTCGACCCGGCCGCTGCGTTCGTACGCCTCGTCCAGCGCGGCACGCAACTGGGGGAGATCCTCGACGTGGGTGCCGGTCTCGCTGCGGCTGTAGGCGAACACGTCCGCGCCGAAGCCGCGCGCCAGCCGGGCGACGTCCGCGCCGATGCCGTAGCTGCCGCCGAGCACGACGAGCGTCCGGCCCTCGAGCCGGCGGCGGTACTCCTCGGGCGAGCCCAGGTGCTCGGGCACGCGCGACGCCAGCTGGAAGAGCTTGTCCGCGATGAACACGTCGAGCGGGTGGGTGACCTTCATGTTCTCCTCGCTGCCGGTCACCACGTAGATGGGCACGCCCGGGAGGTAGCGCAGCACCACGGTGCAGTCGTCCGTCGAGGCGAAGTCGGGATCGTTCATCGCGCGCTCGTACGCCCTGCGGATCGTCGCCAGCCGGAACCCCTGCGGGGTCTGCCCGCGGCGCAGCCGCGCGCGGCTCGGGACGTCCCTGATCAGGTCGTCGGTGACCTCGATGATGGTGTCGGCGGACGGGATCGCGACGTCGACGGCGTCGTAGCTGCGCAACGCCACCACGCAGTCGCGGACGATCCGATGGTCGAGGAACGGCCGCACGGCGTCGTGGAAGAGCACGTTGCAGTCCTCGTCGCCGAGCGCGGCGATGGCGCGACAGGTCGACTCGGTGCGGCTCGCTCCGCCCTCGAGCACCCGGGACACCTTGTCGTACCTGCCGTCCCGGACGATCCGCTCGACGTCGCCGAGGAAGCCGGACGCCATCAGCACGACGATCTCGTCGATCTCGGGGAACGACTGCAGCGCCGCGATCGTGTGCTCGATGATCGGCCGGCCCGCGATCTTCAGCAGCTGCTTCGGGATCTCCAGGCCCACCCTCGAGCCGGTGCCGCCGGCGAGCACGACCGCGACGGTACGCCGCGCCGTTTGCGCTCGCCCTGCTCGCGTGCCTGCCGACAACGTCGTCCTCACGTTCAGCTGTTCTTCATCCGGCCGCCATTACTATCACGATAGTAGATGTGACGGGGCTGAGAAGCGGGGGACACGTTGGACGTGGTCCGTCAGGCGGACCGGCGGCTGTTTCTGCTCGGCGGGGTCGCGGTCATCTGGGTTGTCGTGCAGTTCGTGCTCACGTTCCACGTCGCCCTCGGCTGGGACGAGACGACCTACCTGAGCCAGTACGCGGGGGACGTGCCGCCGGGCGTGTTCTCGGCGCCGCGCGCCCGCGGGCTGCCGCTGATCGTCGCGCCGATCGTGGCGTTCACGACGTCGGTCCCGGCGATCCGCGTGTACCTCACGGTGCTGTCCGGTGTCGGCCTGTTCGTGGCGTTCCTGCCGTGGCTGCGGGTCCGCGCCGGTTACGTCGTCCCGCTGGCGGCGGCGCTGTTCGCGTCCGTGTGGGTCGCGCTCTTCTACGGCAACGAGGCCATGCCGGACATGTTCGTGGCGTACGCCGCCGTCGCCGCGGTCGGCCTGTTCGTGCTCGCCGTCCGGCCCGGCCCGCAGACGGGGGCGGTCGCCGGGCTGCTCGTGGCCGTCACGGTCTGTGCCCTGGTGCGGCCGAGCGACGCGCTGTGGGTCGCGGCGCCGCTCGTCGTCGCCGGCCTCGTCGTCCGCGCGTGGCGGCGTCCCGCGGCGGTCCTCGCTGTCGTCGGGGGCGTCGTCGCCGGCTGGGCCGAGTGGTTCGCCGAGGCGTACGCGTACTACGGCGGCCCGCTGGCCCGGCTGCGTGCGGCGGGGGCGGAGAACCAGACCGGCCTGCACTTCTCGCTGTGGCAGCACGTCACCGCACTGTCGCAGGCGCAGATCCTGTGCCGCCCCGCCTGCCATCCGGCGTCACCGGTCGTCGCGGTGTGGTTCTTCGCGATCCCGGTGGTGGCGGTCGCCGGATGCGTCCTGGCCCGCCGGAGCCGGCAGTTCGCCCCGCTCGTGCTCGCTGCCGCCACCGCCGCCGTGTTCACGGCGTCGTACGTGTTCGGCGTCGGATACGCCGCACCACGTTTCCTGCTGCCCGCCTACGCGCTCGCCTCGCTGCCCGTCGCGGAGGCGGTGGCGCAACTGCTCGGCGGCGTCCGGACGCGAGCCCGCCCGGTGCTGGCCGGCGTCGTCCTGATCGGCGCGATCGCCCACGTCGGCGTCCAGGTGCACTGGATGGACGCGGTGCTGCACAAGCAGATCCCGCCGCGCGACGCCACCGCGCGCGTCGGCGCGAAGCTGGCCCGGCTCGGCGTCGTGCCGCCGTGTCTGGTCTACGGCCACGACGCCGCACAGGCCGGGTTCTACGCCCACTGCGCCGAGTGGAGCACGAAGCACGCCTACGGTGGTGCCCGGCCGCCCACCCGGCTCCGCGTGGCCCTGGCGCAGCACCGGCACGTGGTCGTCGTCGTACGGCAGCGTGCCCTGCCCGCGCCCTACCTGGTGCACTGGCGTCGCGTCGCGCTGACGGGCGTCGGCAAGGCCGACTGGTACGCCTACCTGCCCGCGGCCACCACCCGCAGGTAGCCGCGTCCGTCACATCGTCGGCAGCCAGACCCGCATCGGCCGCGGGCCGCGGTTCGCCCAGGCGTAGTACGGGACGAGGGTCAGGTCGACCGGCTCGACGGGCGGGTGCGGCCGGGCGTACCTGCGGTACGGAGTCCGCCCGTCACGCCGCCGGACGACGCCGCCGCGCGTCTCCAGGACGGTGACGCCGCCGAGCAGGCCGGGCCGGTGGGTCGCGATGATCGGCGCCAGCGGATCGACCCGGAGGTCGTCGACGGCGGCGCCGTCGGCCTGGTCGGGCTGCTCGGCCGCGTACACGAGCGGCCCGCGCGCGATCGCCACGCAGCCGCGCACGGAGTCGACGCGGTCGTCCGCGACGAGCAGGCGCGCCGGCGTCGGCAGCTCGAGGACCAGCCGGTCGCCGACCGCGAACGTACGCCGCACCCGTGCATAGTCGCCCGCCGGCACGGCCCTGCCGTCCAGGGTGGCGCCCTGCGCCCATGCCGGAACCCGGAGCGCGACCTCCACGTCCCGCGGCGGGGCGGCGTGGACGGTCACCTCGACCCGCCCGTCCCACGGGTAGGCGGTGGCGAGCTCGACGGCCAGCTCGCCGCCGACGTCCGCGCGCAGCACGGCGGGCGCGTAGAGCTGCACCTGCAGGCCGTCAGCCGTGGTCGTGGCCAGCTGGGACGGCAGGCTCGCCAGCGTCCGCATCACGTTGGGCGGGCAGCACGCGCAGTCGTACCAGCCGCGCCTGCCGTGTGCGGGCGAGCGGTTGTCGTCCGCGCGCGCACCGGTGCGCAGCTGCAGCGGGTTCGCGTAGAAGTACTCGGTGCCGGCGAGCGAGACGCCGGGGAGCACCGCGTTGTAGAGCGTGTGCTCGACCTGGTCGGCGTACGCCGGGTCGCCGGTGGCCAGCAGCAGCCGCCACGCCCACTGCACGAGGCCGATCGCCGCGCACGTCTCGGCATAGGCGCGGTCGGTGGGCAGCTCGTACGGGTCGCCGAACGCCTCGCCCTCCCAGCGGGACCCGACGCCGCCGGTGACGTACTGCTTGCGGCGCACCATGGCGGCGAACTGCCGGCGTACCGCGGCGAGCAGCTCCTCGTCGCCGGTCTCGACGGCGACGTCGGTCGCGCCCGCACCCAGGTACACCGCGCGGACGGCGTGGCCCTCGACGTCGTCGGCATCGCGCACGGGCACGCGGTCGGAGAAGTACGTGGGGTCGGCGTCGCCCGGCGTCGCGTGCCCGTGCCCGCGGGCGGTGACGAAGTAGGCGGCGAGGTCGAGGTGGCGCCTCGTGCCGGTGAGGCGGTAGAGCTCGACCAGCGCCATCTCCACCACCGGATGGCCGTCGACCTCCGGCCGCCCGCCCGGGCCGAACGTCCCGGCGAGGTGGGCCGCGAGCCGTTCGGCCACGCCGAGCAGCTCACGGCGGCCCGTCGCGCGCGCGGCCGCGACCGCGGCCTGCATCAGGTGCCCGGCGCAGTAGAGCTCGTGGCTCCAGCCCAGCCCGTCGTACCGCGGCCGCCTGCGCAGCTCCACGACCGAGTTCAGGTAACCGTCCGGTCGCTGGGCCGCGGCGACGATCGCGGTCACCTCGTCGAGCTGGGTGAGCAGCGCGGGATCGCCGGTGCGGCCGTACTCCCACGCCAATGCCTCGAGCCACTTGTAGACGTCGGAGTCGGCGAAGACCGGGCCGAGCGCCTCGCCCTCGGCCGCGCCGCCGGCGATCCGCAGGTTCTCGATGTTGCCGGCCTCGTCCAGCCGAGCACGGCCGAGCGGGATCGCGGTCCCGTTGGCGGCGATGCGGTCCGCCCAGAATCCGCCGGTGAGCTCCGCGCCGGACGGGAGCGGGCGCAGTACGGCGGTGACCCCGGCGGTCGGGACGACGGGGGCCGTCGACACCGAGAGAGTGGGAGTGTCGGGAGCGGCGGCGTCAGGCATGTCCTCACCTTCCCACGGTCACGCGGCGTGCGGAACGAGCGCGTGGAAGAGGGGCAGCCAGGTACGGCGGGAACAGCGGCCCTGCACGGCGGGAGCGCTCAGCCATTCGGCTGCCGAGCACTCCGAGCCGGCCACGGGCTGCGTGCGCGGCGAGGCGTCGGCGCCGTGCGCGACGAAGTAGGTCATGTGGCTGACGGGATGGGGATACCTGTCGCCGGCCGGACGCTCGCCGCGGCGGTCGATACGCAGCCAGCCCGCGGGGGTGAGCGCGGTCGCCGGCAGCAGCAGGCCGGTCTCCTCGTGCAGCTCCCTGGCCGCGGCCGTGCGGGGGTCCTCGCCGGGCTCGAGGTGGCCGCCGGGCAGGTCCCAGCCGCGGCCGGGCCGGTCGACGTGCGTGAGCAGCAGCCGGCCGCACGGGTCGAACACGAAGGCGAACGCCGTCGAGACCGTCTCGTCGGCGGGCAGGTCGCGGGACGCCGTAAGCGTCGCGTGGTGCGGCTCCGGCAGCCACGGCAGCGCACCGGACCACACGACACCTCCGCGCACCCGCCGAACCTAGCGGACGAGCGCACCGGCCGTGGCGACCAGCCGGGCTTCGGCGTCGGCGGCGCGGTGTCGGCGGGCGCGCCGCCAGAGGTCCTGTCCGGCCACGGACGCCGTCACGGCCTCGGCGTGATCGCGCACCCTGGCCGGGCCGGCGGCACCCGGCGCGCGCCGGGCGTCGACCAGCGCCGCGGCGTCCTCCGCGACAGCGAGCACCGACGCAGGCACGTCGAGCGGTGCGCCGGTGACGGCCACGGCCGCGCTGCGCAACACCTCCGCCGTCACCGTGCCGGCGCCCTGCCCGGACCCGGCGACCGCGCGGCCGACGACGCGGTACGCCGTGCGGTAGTCGACGCCCAGGCGCACCGCGATCTCCTCGGCGAGATCGGCGGCCCACACCTGGTGGGCACGTGCCCGCCGGCCCAGCTCGGCCGCGTCCGGCCGGAGACCGGCGACGACCGCGGCGCCCAGCCGGACGAGCCGGGTCGCGAGCCCGAGCGTCCCGTCGACCTCGCCGTACGCGTACAGCCAGTTGTCGGTGCGGGCCGACGGCGTGCGGCCCGATGCGAGCAGTCCGGTGAGCCGGCCGACCAGCGTGCCGGCACCGCCGCGGATCACCGCGAGCGCGTACGGGTTCCGCTTCTGCGGCATCAGCACGCTCGCGCGGCACAGCGACGCGTCGAGTGTCACGTAGCCGAAGGCGGGGCTCGCGAAGATCTCCAGGTCCTCGGCCAGTTGGTCGACCGTGAGCACGGACTGGACGGCGGCCGTCGCGGCGTCGACGAGCACGTCGGTCGACCACATGGCGTCGCGGGTGTGCCGTCCCGGTGCCGCGAAGCCGAGCAGCTCCGCGATCCGGTCGCGGTCGAGCGGCAGCCGGGTGCCGCCGGCGCCCCCGGCGCCGCCGGGACAGACGTCCGCCGTCGCGTACGCCGCCCCGATCCGCCGCAGGTGCCGCGTCGCCTGCTCGGCGAAGCCCCCGAGGTAGTGGCCGAACGTGGACGGCTGCGCGGGCTGCAGGTACGTGGAGTCGGCCCAGAGCGTCGCCGCGTGCCGCTGCTCGGCGGCGGCGAGCGCCCCGGCGAGAGCACTCACGGCCTCGTGCAGGTCGAGCAGCCGCCCCCGCAGCGCCAGCCGGAACGCGATCCGCCCCGCCTCCCTGCGCGTGCGGCCCAGGTGCAGCCACCCGGCCGAGTCGCCGAGGGTGCGCTGCAGCTCCCGCTCCCTGCTGTTGTACGCGTCGCCGTACCGCGGGTCGTAGGGGAAGTCGGCGGCGGGTACGTCCAGCAGTTCGAGCAGCCGGCACAGCAGCGGCGCCACCCGGCCGGCCGGCACCGCGCCGCACTCGACGAGCGCGGTGACGTGCGCGAGGTCGGCCAGCGTCAGGCCCCTGTGCAACAGCGGGGCGTCGCGCGTCTCCAGCTCGTACCCCGCCTCGACCAGCTCCGGCGCCGGGCCGCTGGTGATGCGGGCGTCCGTGCCGAGGTAGCCGTCCGGAGCGGTGTGCGTCACGGGTGCACGTCCCGGGGCTCGCCGAAGAGCGTTGGGGCGCCGCCCGTGACCAGGAACAGCTGCGTGCCCCGGGCCCGCCCCGCGCGGCAGTGGTCGATCAGCGCGGCCATCGCCTTGGCGCCGAACGTCGGGTCGAGGAACAAACCCTCGGTACGGGCGACGAGCCGCGCCGCCGCACGTCCCGTGGCGGATGCCCTGCCGTAGCCGGGACCGATGTAGCCGTCGCGCACGTCCGGCTCCCGCGGTGGGGGAGCGCCGGCCAGCGCGGCCGCGCCCGATGCGAGATCGCGCACCCGCGTCAGGCATTCCGCAACCGGTCGGCTCACCGTGACGCCCACGACGCCGTACCCCGCGCCGTTCAGCGCCGCGCCGGCGAGCAGGCCGGCGTGCGTGCCGCACGAACCGGTCGGCAGCCACAACGCGGCGGGCTGTTCGCCCAGTGCGCGCAGCTGCCCGGCCAGCTCGACGCTCGCACGCACGTAGCCCAGGGAGCCGAGCGGTGTGGCACCGCCACGGGGCACGACGTACGGGCGCCGGCCCGCCGCGCGGAGCTCGCCGGCGACGGCGTCGATCCCGTCGTCGACGGACTCCCGGTCGGCGACACCGGTGAACCTGACGTCGGTGCCGAGCTCGCGGTGCAGGCGCATGTTCCCGACCGCCGGTGCACCGGTGCCGTAGCAGACGACGTGGGGTTCGATGCCGTGGCGCACCGACGCGAGCGCGGCCAGGAGGGTCCAGTTCGACTGCGGACCGGCGCCGGTGACGAGGCTGTCGCAGCCCGCTGCGAGCAGGTCCGCGATCAGGTACTCCAGCCCGCGGACCTTGTTGCCGCCGAGGCCCAGACCCGTGAGATCGTCCCGCTTGAACAGGATGCGCACGCCGAGCTCGGCGGACAGCCGCGGTGCCTCGTGCAGCGGCGTCGGTGCCGGCACGAGATCCACGCGGGCGTGGTGGCGAGCCGCCTGTGTCGTCACCGTGCCTCCCTCGCGCAGGACTCGGTGACCCGGTCGACGAAGGCGGCACACGACCCGAGGCTTCGCGACACGTCGAGCAGCCGGTCGACGTCCGCGGCGTCGACGCACGCCGTGCGGGGGTCGCACCGCAGTGCGGTGCGGAAGTCGAGACCCTCCTCGATGCCGTGCATGGCGGCGGCGTACACGCTCTCCTGTGCCGTGTGCTTGCCGACCCGTTCCGCGAGCGCCCGCATGACCGGCTCGGACATGAGGTAGCCCCGGTGCGCGTCGATGTTGGCGCGCATGCGCGGGACGTCGACCCGTAACCCGTCCAGCATCGACCCGCCGAGCGACACGCACGCTGCGAACGCCGTGCACGCCTGCGGGATGAACGCCCACTCCGCCTTCCACGCGCGCGCGTCCCGCTCGTGCTCCCAGAGCATGCCGTCGAGAGCGAGCGCCGCCTGCGCGCGGACGACGCGGGCGAGGGTGACCAGGTGCTCGGAGACCTCCGGGTTGCGTTTGTGGGGCATCGTGATCGACCCGACGGTGCCCGGCGTGAAGCCCTCGCGCAGTTCGCCGATCTCCGGGCGCTGCAGCTCGTACACCTCGTTCCCGATCTTCGCGACCGTCGTCGCCGCCGATGCCAGCAGCCCGACGAACTCGGCGACGCCGTCGCGGGCGGTGAGCCACGGCACCACGGGCGCCGCAAGACGGAGGCGGCGGGCGAACGCGTCGAGCAGGTCGAGCGCGCGCTCGCCCCAGAACTCCATCGTGCCGAGCGCGCCGCCGAGCTGGACGACCTCCCACCCCGCGCGGCCGGCGTCGAGCCGGCGCAGCTGCCGGTCGAGCTCGGCCGCCCACACGGCGGCCTTGAACCCGAACGTGATCGGCAGCCCCGGCTGCCCGTGGGTGCGTCCGCACATCGCGGTCGTCCGGTGCTCCGCGGCCAGGGCGAGGGCGCGGTCGCGCAGGCGGGTGAGGTCGCGGCGGGCGATGTCGCCGACGGCCCGGAACACGAGTGCGGTCCAGGTGTCGGTGAGGTCCTGCACGGTGGCGCCGTAGTAGACCCATTCTGCGGCACCGGCGGGCAGCACGTCGCGCAGTGCCTTGATCAGCCCGACCGTCGAGTGCCCACTGGCGCGGGTCTCGGCGGCGACCAGGTCGAGGTCGAGCAGCCCCACGTCGCTGTGCGCACGGATCGCCGCGGCGGCGTCGCGCGGGACGAGACCGACGTCGGCCTGCGCCTCCGCGAGCGCCGCGAGGACGTCGAGCCAGCCCTGCGTCCTGCCCTCGTCGGAGAACAACGCCGCCGTCTCCTGCGTCGCCCAGAGATGACCGAAGATCCGTGACTCGATCATGTCGCGGCCACCTCGACGGCCGGGACGCCGCAGACCGCCCGCAACGCCGCGCGCACCTCGTCGAGGTTCGCGCCCCACGGCACGGTGGCGCCCTGCCCGTGCACCTCGAGGCCGCGTTCGAGCAGACAGCACTTGGTGAGCACGCGGCCGCCGTCCGCCGAGGCGGCGGCCCGCGCCCTGGGGCACAGGTCGACCCGGCGCGGCCGGCTGCCGTAGAAGTGCTCGTGGAACGCGAGCGACCGGTCGCAGCCGATGAGCAGCCAGTCCGCCCGGAACGGTGGGTGGGTGTCCAGGAAGCTGACGCCGGAGTCCAGCTCGACGCCACTGCCGCGGCACGGCAGCAGGTAGTGCGGTGCCGCGTTGTCCGAAGCGAGCCCGTGCACGTCGACGGCGTCGAGGACGAGCTCGACCGGCGGCAGGTCCTCGTCGTAGGCGACGACCTGCTCGGCCATCGCGAACAGCTTCGGCGGGTACGGCGGCACCACCTCGGTCACGCGCACGCGCACCGGGGCGGGCCGCCAGATGAAGTTCACGTGCTCGTACCTGCCGCGCACCACGTACGCGAGCGCGTACCCGTCGGGGTGGCGCGACGCCGCCGCGGCCAGTGCGGAGGCGTTGCCGACGTCCACGGACGGGTCGTCGATCCAGACGGTGGCCTCGGGCCCGGAGAACACGCGCAGCTCGGCGACCGGCGCGAACAGCGGCTCCGTGCTCGTGGGCCGCACGCCGACGAGCGCGGTCTCGGAACCGTTGCGCAGCACGAGGAACGCCGTCCGCCGGTATATCTCCCGTTGCCGCAGCAGGTTCTCGATGCATTGCGGCGTGAGCGGGATCTCGACCTCCTGGACCGAGAGCCCCCGGTACGGGCGGGTGATCGTGTTCGCCTCGGGCTCTGCGATCATGCCGTGACACCCGTCGACACCGTGTCCGCGCGCAGCCCCAGGCGCAGCGTCTCCAGGCTGAGCACAGCGGCCGGTTCGATGTTGCCGAGGTTGACGTCCGCGCCGAGCCTGCGGACGAACCAGGTCTGCTGGCTCTTCGTGGGTGCCTCGAAGATGATGCTCTGCTGCGGGATCCGGTCGAGGATCGCGGCGACCAGGTCGTCGCGCACCCCGTGGTCGGCGTTGTAGAGCCCGACGGTGCCGCTCTCCCTGCCCTCGGCGACCAACCAGGTCGCCCCGGCGTCGAGGTCGCGTTCCATCTCCTCGGCCCACGCGTGCGGGGTCGGCGGGTAGTTGCCCTCCTTCGCGCCGGTCTCGGCGAGCACCACGAAGTCCGCGGCGAGGTCCTTGATGAGCGCGGTCTTCCGCTCGCTCGACAGGGCCCGCAGGCCGTTGGACACCTCGACGTGGCTGATGCCGATGCTCGTCGCCCAGTGCCGCAGCTCGGTCACCCGGTCCTGCAGGGCGGCCACCTCGAGCAGTGTGCCGCCCAGCGAGACGCCGCAGTCGTACTCGGTGTACGCGCGGACCCGTTCGGGCAACGTCCGGTCGATGTAGCCGATGCCCCAGCCGACCTTGACGATGTCGACCAGGTGCGCCGCCTGGTCGAGGAAGTCGCGTGTCGCGCCGACCGTCGAGCCCTTGTCGAGCACGTGGGTGAGTCCGGCGGTGCGCGGCTTCTCCGTCCGTGCGGGAAGGTCGAGGAAGCTGGGACACTCCATGCGCCGACGATAGGTAGCGAACGTGTGCGTGGTCGTTGTCCCCGAAGGGCGAGGTTCGCGCGGGCCGTCGCCCTCCCGGGCCGGTGGCGGAAAGGGCGGAGCCCCACGCGGGGACCCGGCGTGGGGCTCCTGAACGG
>DASUWX010000119.1:0-11196 GCA_036378185.1 Streptosporangiales bacterium
GTCACCCGCTGGGCGATGCCCTCCACGATGGCGGTCTTACCGACACCCGCCTCGCCGATCAGTACCGGATTGTTCTTGGTGCGGCGGGACAGCACCTCGACGGTCTGCTCGATCTCGTCGCCGCGGCCGACGACCGGGTCCAGCCTGCCGTCCCGGGCGAGCCCCGTCACGTCCGTGCCGAACTGGTCGAGCGTAGGCGTGGCACTGGGCCGGGCGGCTCCCCCGCCGGACGGCCCGGGCTGCCCCCTGACGGCCGCCTGCTGCAGCGCCTCCGGCGTGATCCGCGACTCGGCGAGCACCTGCCCGGCGAGCGTCTCCGGGTTCGCGGCGAGCGCGAGCAGCAGGTGCTCGGGACCGATGTACGTCGACCCGAGCGAACGCGAGATCTGGTGCGCGTCGAGCAGCACGCGCTTGCCCGTCGGGCTCAGCGTCGACGGCGGGACGTCGGCCGGCTCGCCCTTGCGCACCCGGCGGTCCAGCTGCTCGGCGAGCCCGTCGGGGGCGGCACCGGCACGGGCCAGCAGCTCCCTGGTGAGTTCCACCTGGGTGGCGCCCCACAGCAGGTGCTCGCTGCCGACCTCGCGCGCGCCCCACTCGGTGGCCCGGGCCACCGCGGTCGCCACGAGCTGCCGCGCGCTGTCGCTGAGCAGCGCCCCGATGTCGATGCGCCGTCCCGGACGAGGTCCGCCGGGCCCGAAGAAGCGGGCGAGGAACTCGTCGAACGGGCTCGGGCCGAAGTCTCCCGGTCCCATGTAGCTGGCCATCTCTCTCCTCTCGCGGCGTCTCAGCGCCGCTGGCAGTTCGGGCACCAGACGCTGGTGCGGCCGGCCACCGTCGTCCGGCGCAGCCGGGTGCCGCAGCGCGGACAGCTGCCGTCCGGCTCGTCCCGGCGGCCGGTGAGCCAGGACGACCGGTCCGGCACCCGGCCGACCGCCGTCGAGCGGCGCAGCACCGTGCGCATCTCGCGGTGCACGCCGTCGACCGTCGCCCGGTCGAGCGCGCCGGACCGCGCGGACGGGTGCACGCGGGCGCGCCAGAGCGTCTCGTCCACGGTCAGGTTGCCGAGGCCGGCGACCGCCGACTGGTCCATCAGCCGCGACTTCACGGCGGCACGCGACCCGTGCAGCAGGCCCGCGAACTCGTCGCGCGCGACGGCGGCGGCGTCCGGGCCGAGTTGCGCGAACAGCGCCGCCAGCTCGTCGTCGCCGGACAGCAGGCGGATGCCCTGCAGCTTCCGCATGTCCCTGAAGCGCAGCTCACGGCGGTCCGTGCCGAGCACCACCCGGTCGAACCGGTGCCTCGGCTCGCCGGCGTCGCACCAGCACAGCTCGCCGGTCATGCCGAAGTGGAACACGACGACGGGCTCGTCCGGTCGGTGCCGGCGTCCCGGGGCCCGCAACGGGACCGCGAGCCACTTGCCGTGCCGGCGCGGCGTTCCCAGCACGCGCCCACGCAACCGGCGCCGGAGCCGATCGGCCGTGACGCCCTTGAGCACGCCGGCGTCGGGCACGTCGACCCGCCGGATCCGGCTGCCCGCGGCCCGCTCCGCCACGCGGCGGAAGCCCTCGACGTCCGGTAGCTCCGGCATGCCGCTCGCCTACCCGCGCGGCCGGCCGGGTAACGTCCACGCCGTGCCGACTCGCATCGACCGTTATCCCGTCGCTCCGGAGGGCGCCGGGCCGTACGGCATCGCGGTCGGGTCGGACGGCCGGATGTGGTTCACCGCGGTCGCGGAGGGCTGGATCGGTGCCCTGACCGCGACCGGCGTGGTCAGCACGTTCCCGCTGGATCCGCCGACGTGCGGGCCGATGGCGATGACGGCCGGGCCCGACGGCGCGCTCTGGTACACCCGCAGGGACCACATGATCGGCCGCATCACCACGACAGGTGAGATCACCTCGTTCGCCCTGCCGACGGCGGACGCCGGGCCGTACGGCATCGCGCCCGGCCCGGACGGCGCGCTCTGGTTCACCGAGATGAACGCGGACGCGATCGGCCGCATCACCGTCGACGGCGAGGTCACCGAACATCCGCTGCCCGTCTCGGGCGCGTTCCCCGCGTACCTCGTCGCCGGGCCGGACGGCGCGATGTGGTTCGCGGCGAACGCGGCCAACGCGATCGGCCGGATCACGCTCGACGGCGAGGCCACGCTGTACCCGCTGCCGACCGAGAACGCCGCACCCGTGGGCATCACCGCCGGTGTCGACGGCAGCCTGTGGTTCGTGGAGATCGGCGCCGGGCAGGTCGGCCGCATCGACGCCTCCGGCCGGGTCGAGGAGTTCGCGCTGCCCGACCCCGAGGCCCGGCCGCACGCGATCGCCTGCACGCCCGACGGCGACCTGTGGTTCACCGAGTGGGGCGTCGGCCGGGTCGGCCACGTCGACGGCGACGGACGGGTCAAGGAGCACGACCTCGGCCGCGGCGCGGAGCCGCACGGGATCGTGGCCGACGCGACCGGGGCCGTGTGGGTGGCGCTCGAGGCCGGCGAGATCGTCCGGCTGGCGGTCAGCTGAGCTCATGCGGGTGACAGTCGTGCCCCTGGACGGCACGGCGGCCACCCTCGCCCGCTGCGAGGTAGCGTCGAGGGCGTGACTCGCCGTGATCCCTCCCGCTATGCGTACGGTCGCTGGCACGGCGGCCCCGACCCGCTGGCCCGCCCGGCGAACCTGTCCGGGGCGCTCGACGCGCTGAGCCGCGACGTGCTCGAGGGCTCGTCGGTGCGGCAGGCGCTGCGCGAGCTGATGCGGCGCGGGATGCCGGGCCAGCGTGGGCTCGACGACCTGATGCAGCGCGTCTGGCGGCGGCGTAGCGAGATCACCAGGAACAACCGGCTCGACGGCACGTTGCAGGAGGTCCGTCGGCTGCTCGACCGTGCCATGTCGGCCGAGCGCGAGACGCTGCGGCACGACGACTCCGACGACGCGCGGTTCCGCGAGATGCAGCTCGACGCCGTGCCCCCGTCGACGGCGCAGGCGGTCCGCGAGCTGTCCGAGTACGACTGGCGGTCCTCCGACGCGCGGGAGGCGTATGATGAGATCAAGCGCCTGCTCGGGCAGGAGCTGCTGGAGTCGCGCTTCGCCGGCATCAAGCAGGCGATGCAGCAGGTGACGCCGCAGGACGTCGAACGCATCCAGCGGATGCTCGCCGACCTGAACGACCTGCTCGCCTCGCACGCTGCGGGCGACCCGCAGACGCAGCAGAAGTTCGAGCAGTTCATGAACGAGCACGGGCAGTTCTTCCCGGAGAACCCGCGCGACGTCGAGGAGCTGATCGACGCGCTCGCGGCGCGGTCGGCGGCGGCGCAGCGGATGATGAACTCGCTGAGCCCGGAGCAGCGCGCCGAGCTGGCACAGCTGTCGGCGCAGGCGTTCGGCGACCCGCGGCTGGCGAACCAGCTCGCGGAGCTGGACGCGCGGCTGCGTGCGGCCCGTCCCGGCGAGGACTGGGACTCCGCCGAGCGGTTCGACGGCGACAACCCGTTCGGCATGGGCCAGGGCACGCAGGCGATGCAGGACCTCGCCGACCTCGATGCGCTCACCGACGAGCTCGGGCAGATGTACCCGGGCGCGACGCTGGACGACATCGACGTCGAGCGGCTCGCCGAGCACATCGGCGAGGACGCCGCCGTCGACCTGCAGCGGCTGCGCGAGCTGGAGCGCGAGCTCGCCGCGCGCGGGCTGCTCGAGCGCGCGGCGGACGGTTCGCTGATGCTCTCGCCGAAGGCGCTGCGGCGGCTGGGTGAGACGGCGTTCCGCGACCTCGTCACCGACCTCGCCGCGCGGCGCGGTGAGCACGACGACCCGACGGCGGGCGCGGCCGGCGAGACCACCGGTTCCACCCGCCCGTGGCAGTTCGGCGACGCGCAGCCGTTCGACACGACGACGAGCGTCCGCAACGCGGTGCTGCGCACGGCGGCCGAGGGCCGCCCGACCGGCGGCGGCGTGCGGCTCGGGGTCGAGGATCTCGAGGTGGTGGAGACCGAGCGCCGCACCAAGGCGGCGATCGCGCTGTGCGTCGACACGTCGTGGTCGATGGTGGCCGAGGGGCGCTGGGTGCCGATGAAGCGCACCGCGCTGGCGCTGCACCACCTGGTGAGCACGCGGTTCCGCGGCGACGAGCTGGCGCTGATCGGCTTCGGCCGGTACGCGCAGCGGCTCTCTCTCGGCGAGCTGACCGGCCTCGACGGTGCGTACGAGCAGGGCACCAACCTGCACCACGCGCTGCTGCTGGCGCAGCGGCACCTGCGCAGGTTCCCCGGCGCGCAGCCGATCGTCCTCGTCGTCACCGACGGCGAGCCGACGGCCCACCTGGAACCCGACGGCGAGGCGTACTTCAACTACCCGCCGCTGCCGATGACGCTCGGCCGCACCCTGCGCGTCGTCGACGACCTCGCCCGCATCGGCACGTCGCTCACCGTCTTCCGGCTCGGCGACGAGCCGCGGCTGCACGCGTTCGTCGACGCCTTCGCCCGCCGCAGCGGCGGCCGCGTGGTGGCGCCGGACCTGGCCGGCCTCGGCCCGGCCGTCGTGAGCGACTACCTCCGCACCAGGCGCCGCTCCCGCTGACCGGCGCCCGACCCCTCAGCGCCCCGAGGCCCCCACCCCCCACGGGGCCTCCGCGCCCCGCCCTCCCCCATCCCTCGGGCCTCGCCCTCCCCACCCCCACGGGCCCCGCGCCCTCCCCACCCCCACGAGCCATGTAAACCATGCTGGTGGTGGCTTTACACGGGGCAGGCGCCTTGTAAAGCCACCACGAGCCTGGTTTACATGGCCCGGGGTGTCGGGCCCGGGGGGTCGGGCCTGGAGTGGGGTCAGTGGCGGGGCCGGGCGGGGGCGGTTCAGGGGGTCGCGCCGGGGGGCGGGTCGTAGGCGCGCACCGGCGGGAGATCGCCCTCGTGGCGCTCTACCTGCACCAGCGCGTGCTGGCCCGTGCAGCCCTGGGCGAGCCGGGACGTGCCGACGTCGCGCGTGAGCACGTTCGGGTTGCCGTGGACGCACATGCCGTCGGCGTCCGGGTCGTACCACGCACCGGTCGACAGCTGCACGACGCCGCGGCGCAGCGCGGTCGAGGTGACGACGCCGGCCAGGCACGCGCCGCGGTCGTTGAACACCCGCACGACGTCGCCGTCGCGCAGGCCGCGGCCGGCGGCGTCGTCGGGGTGCATGCGCAGCGGCTCGCGGCCGCGGACCTTCGACGCCGCGCTGTACGCGCCGTGGTCCAGCTGGCTGTGCAACCGCGTCGCCGGGTTGTTGGCGACCAGGTGCAGCGGGTACCGGGCCGCGCCCGGCGAGCCCAGCCATTCCTCGGGTTCCAGCCACGCCGGGTGGGCGGGGCAGTCGTCGTAGCCGAAGCCCGCGATCGCCGCGGAGGTGATCTCGAGCCGTCCGGACGGCGTCCGCAGCGGGTGCGCGTCCGGGTCGGCCCGGAACTCCCCGAACAGGACGTGCCGCGCGGGCTCGTCGCGCAGCGCGATCTCACCGGTCGACCAGAACGTGTCGAAGTCCTCGGCCGCGCCGGCCCACCCGCGCCACTGGTCGAACAGGTGCCGCAGCCACTCGCCGGCGCTACGGCCCTCGGTGAACGCCTCGGCCACGCCCAGCTCGCCCGCGAGCGCGGCGAAGATCTCGTAGTCGTCGCGCGCCTGCCCGTGCCGCGGCAGCGCCCTGTGCATCGCCACGATCAGGTCGTCCTCGCGAGCGGCGCCGATGTCGTCGCGTTCCAGGCTGATGGTGGACGGCAGCACGACGTCCGCATGCCGTGCGGACGCCGTCCAGAACGGGTCGTGCACCACCACCGTCTCGGGCCGGGCGAACGCCCGCCGCAGCCGGGTGAGGTCCTGGTGGTGGTGGAACGGGTTGCCGCCGCACCAGTAGACGAGCCGAATGTCGGGGTAGGCACGCCGCTCGCCGTCGAACTCGTACGGCTCGCCCGGGTGCAGCAGCGCGTCGGCGATGCGCGCCACCGGTATCGGCGCACCGACCGGGTTGCGCCCCTGCGGCAGGGTCGGCAGCGGCGTCGGCACCCGGCCGTTGCCGACGCCGGCCATCACGCCGTAGCCGTGGCCGAACCCGCCCCCGGGCAGGCCGAGCTGTCCGAGCATCGCGGCGAGCACGAGGGCCATCCACACGGGCTGCTCGCCGTAGCGCGCGCGCTGCAGCGACCAGGTCACCGTCACCAGGGTGCGGCGGCTCGCCATCCGGTGCGCGAGCCGCTCGACGTCGCCCGCCGGTATGCCACAGATCGACGCCGCCCACTCCGGAGTCTTCGCGACGCCGTCCTCCCCGCCGACCAGGTACGCGCGCAGCTCGTCGTAGCCGACGCAGTAGCGCCGCAGGAAGTCCAGGTCGGCGAGCCCGTCGCGGTCCAGCACGTACGCCAGCGCGAGCAGCATCGCGGTGTCGGTGGCCGGCACGACGGGCAGCCAGTCCGCGTCCAGCTCGGCGGCGAGGTCGTCGCGGATCGGGCTGACGAGGACGAACTCGGCGCCGCGCCGGCGCGCCGTGCGCAGGGCGCCGGACACGCGGTGCCGGGTGACGCCGCCGGAGTTCACGCCCGCGTTCTTCGGCGGCATCCCCCCGAAGCAAACGAACAGCTCGGTGTGCTCGGCGATCACCGGCCAGGTCGTCGGCGCGCTGACCGGCGCGTCCGAGCCGACCACGTGCCGGAGCAGGACCCGGGACGCCCCCAGGCTGTACGTCTCGGTCGACGCCGTGTAGCCGCCGAGCGTGTTGAGGAACCGGTGCACCTGGCTCTGCGCATGGTGGAACCGCCCGGCGCTCCCCCATCCGTAGGAGCCGCCGAACACCGCGGCGGGCCCGTGCGTCGCGTACACCCGGCGCAGCTCGCGGGCCAGCCGGGGCACCACGTCGGACCAGTCGGCCGGCACGAACTCGTCCCGGCCCCGCCGCGGGTCGGGGCCGGGACCGTCCTCCAGCCAGCCGCGGCGTACGTAGGGACGGTCGATCCTGGCTCGCCCGGTCGAGGCGACGTCGAGGTTGCCGAGCAGCGGGGACGGGTCCGCGTCGCCGGCATAGGGCCGGGCCGCCAGCCGCCCGTCGCCCTGCTCGACGGTGAACGCGCCGAAGTGGGAGCTGTGCACGTCCCCAGTGTCCCGGACAGGCTCGTCGCGCCCGACGCCCCCGGGTTCAACCCGTGGCGTCGGCGACCGAGGTGGCGATCTCCTGCGGCTCCGTGACCAGCAGCGTGACCGGCGTGCGGTCCGCGATCTGCGCGACCCGTTCGCGGACGGCGGGGTCGAGCTCTCCCGAGAACGTGACGTGCCGCCGGATCGGGCCCTCCGCACCGATCCCGACGGTGACGGTGATGTCGCCCGCCTCCAGGCCCTTGCGTTCGGCGTACATGCGCAGGGTCGCGGCGGTACAGGCCGCGAGCGAGGCGAGGTACATCCGGACCGGCGTGGCGCCGGTCGCCGGTGTGCCGTCGGCGTGACCCTCGTCGGTGCGCAGCAGGTGGCGGCCCGCACGCACGTCGACGGCGTAGCCGGCGCCGGCGGGCAGCACCGCCGTGACACGGATCTCGGGCGATTCGGCTGCCGCTGCACTCATGTGATCACTCCGCGTCCTCGGCACTGGTGATCTCGACTCTATGCCTCGACGGCACCGCGGCCGGGCGTTACCGGCAGTGAGCCCGGGCACGGTCGGTCTGGCCGTCGTGAACATTCCTTGACTTTGCCTGGCGCGCCGCCGAAGGTGCTGTGACGGGTCGACGTGGGTGCCGACAGACGCCGGCCCGACCGTGCCGCTGTTGTCGCCACAACCCCAGCGGTTGATCCCGAGCGTCGCCGTACGGCCTGCTCGTCGTGCCCGTGCGGCGGCGTTCCTCCACTGACGGGGAGCCCTCGATGACCACCAGAAGGAAGACCCTCCGCCGCGTCGTCGCGATCGCGGCCGCCACGCTCGGCGTGTCGATCGCGCTGGCCGCACCGCAGGCCGACGCCGCCCCCGAGGCCGGCCCCGACGCGGCGGCACACCTGGCCGCGTCCCTCGGGAGTACGCACACCGCAGGCAGCTACATCGACGCCGCCGGCCACTCGGTCGTGGCGGTCACCGACGCCGCGACGGCTGCGAAGGTCCGCGCCGCCGGCGCCGTACCCCGCATCGTGAAGCGCAGCGGCAGCACGCTGAACTCGATCAAGAACGCCCTGGACGCGTCGAACCTGCGCATCCCCGGGACGTCGTGGGCCGTCGACCCGACGACCAACCAGGTGCTCGTCACCGTGGACTCCACCGTCACCGGCACGAAGCTCGCGGAGATCAGGTCGGGGCTGGAGCGGTACGGCCCGGCCGTCCGCCTCACCCACGTGTCCGGCACGTTCCGCCCGACCATCAGCGGCGGGGACGCGATCTACGGCGGCCAGTACCGTTGCTCGCTCGGCTTCAACGTCCGTTCCGGCAGCACCTACTACTTCCTCACCGCCGGCCACTGCGGCAACATCGCGTCGTCCTGGTACGCAAACGCCGCGCACACCACGCTGCTCGGCACCCGCGCCGGCAGCAGCTTCCCGGGCAACGACTACGCGATCGTGCGTTACGCCTCGACCTACACCAACCACCCCGGCACCGTCGGCTCGCAGGACATCACCTCCGCCGGCACCCCGTCGGTCGGGCAGACCGTCACCCGGCGCGGCAGCACGACGGGTGTCCACTCGGGCCGGGTCACCGCACTGAACGCGACGGTCACCTACGCCGAGGGCACGGTCCGCGGGCTCATCCGCACGACCGTCTGCGCGGAGGGCGGCGACAGCGGCGGCCCGCTCTACAGCGGCACCCGCGCGTACGGCCTCACCTCCGGCGGCAGCGGCGACTGCACCTTCGGCGGGACGACCTTCTTCCAGCCGGTCACCGAGCCGCTCAGCGTCTACGGGGTGAGCGTCTACTGACCGCCGGCGACGGATCGGCAGCTGCCACGGTCACGGCCGTGGCAGCTGCCCACCGCTCCGGCGCTTCTCGCGGTCGAGGAGCGGGAGTACGGCACTGCCGAGCAGTTCGACGCCGCCCGCGTCGGTGAGCCCGTGCGGCGTGCCGAACTCGACCCGCCGGACGCCCGCGTCGATCAACGCCTGCGTCTGCGCGGCGACCTGCTCGGGCGTCCCGGCGAACGCGAACAGGTCGAGCACGTCGTCGGGTATCGATGCGCCGGCCCGCTCGTGGTCGCCTGCGTCGAGGTGCTTGCGGACCATGCCGAGCAGGTCGGGCGGCAGCCGCACCGTCGGGTCGAGCCGCGCGACGACGTCGAGGTACATGGCGACCTCGGCGCGGGCCCGCGCCCGCGCGGCCCTGCCGTCGGCGTCGACGACGGTGACCGCGCCGACGACGATGCCGACGGCGTCGGCCGCGCGCCCCGCACGCGCCCGGCCCGGAGCGAGCCGGTCCCGCATCACCTCGACCATCGACGGGTTGGCGGTGCCGCCGATCTTCACCTCGTCGGCGAGCTCGCCGGCCAGCGCCGCGGTGCGCGGCCCCCACGTGCCGATCAACAGCGGCGGCATCCGGTCCGGTAACGGGTAGCGCAGCGTGGTGCCCGGCGCCAGCCGGAAGACCTCGCCGTCGACGCCGTCGGCGTCGCCGCTCAGCAAGGCGCGGATCACCGCCACCGCCTCACGGAGCCGGCGCACCGGTCGCCGCTGGTCGACGCCGATCGCGCCCAGCCAGCTGCCCCGCGTCAGCCCCAGGTACGCGCGTCCCGCGGACGCCTGGTCGAGAGCGGCCAGCTGCCCCGCGATCTCGTACGGGTGCATCGTGTACGGGTTCCAGCACGCCGCGCCCAGCCGCACCCGTGAGGTCACGCGCGCCATCTCGAGCAGCGGGTAGATCGGTGGTTGGAACAACAGGTCGCTGAACACGCTGACCACGTCGAACCCCGCGGCCTCCGCGATCGTCGCGAGCCGCGCGTAGTCGGCGCCGCGCTTGTCGGACTGCACCCCGAGCCCGAGCTCGACCCCCGCCTGCATCTAGCCCGCCCGGTCGAGCACGACGTCGCCCGCCTTGACGACCAGCCGCAGGTCGCGCAGCGCGGAGATGTCGGCGAGCGGGTCACCGCCGACCATGACGACGTCGGCGCACGCGCCCGCGCGGATGACCCCCACCTCGCCCGCCATGCCCAGCCAGCGGGCCGGGACCGACGTCGCCGAGCGGAGCGCGGCGGGCGGCGTCATGCCGGCCTCCACCATGAACTCGAGCTCGCGCACCGTGGCGGAGGTGCCGTCGTACTCGGCGTGCGGCGGCATGTCGCTGCCCAGCGCGATCTCGACGCCGTGGCGGATCGCCGCCTGCAGGCTCTGCCAGTGGCGGGGTCCCCACGCCAGCGCGCGGTCCTGCATCCAGCCCGGCACGCGGTGCCGGTCGAAGAACTCCTTGCACCGGGTGACCACGATGGTCGGTACGTACGTGACCTGCCGCTCCACCAGGAGGTCGCAGAGCTCGTCGGT
The DNA here is from genome assembly GCA_036378185.1 of Streptosporangiales bacterium. GTDB lineage: Bacteria > Actinomycetota > Actinomycetes > Streptosporangiales > WHST01 > WHST01. Next base: position 10,448 of record DASUWX010000119.1, read on the forward strand.
GAGCTCGTAGCCGTGCTCGACGCAGTCGAGGCCGCGGCGGACGGCGTCCTCGATCGGGCCGGCGGGCCCGGCGTGCGCGGTCACCTTGCGGCCCCACGCGTGGGCGACCTCCAGCACCGCGTCCAGCTCGTCGCCGCGCAGCTGCGAGGTGGTGACGGCCTCGTGCTCGCCGGCCATCCCGCCGGAGAGCGCGAGCTTGATGAAGTCCGCGCCGTGCCTGATCTGCTCGCGGACGGCACGCGCGAAGTCGGCGGGACCGTCGGCCTCGCGTCCCTTGCGCCAGCCGTGGCCGCCCGTGCAGCAGAGGATGTGACCGGCGGTGCGGATCCGCGGGCCGACCGCGCGGCCGCTCTCGATCGCGTCGCGCAACGCGAAGTCGACGTACCCGATCGATCCGGTGAGCCGTACCGTGGTGACGCCGGCGAGCAGGGTGCGCCGCGCCTGGTCCGCCATGTGCAGCGCCAGCTCGGCGGGGCCGAGCCCGGCGATCCGCTGCAGGTCCCCCGGCAACGCCAGGTCGAAGTGCACGTGCATGTTGAGCAGGCCGGGCAGGACGGTGGAACCGGTCCCGTCGACCACTCGCACGGACGCGCCCGCCCGCGTGAGCACGTCGTCGACGTCCCCGACGAGCCGGATGCGGCCGCCGTGCATCCACACCGCCTGGTCCTCGAGCGGCTGGTCCGTCTCGCCGTCGAAGACCCGCGCGCCGGCGATCACCAGGTCGGGTCGGGCAGCGTCCATGAGTCCCC
>DASUWX010000120.1:0-2278 GCA_036378185.1 Streptosporangiales bacterium
CGTGCCGGACTGCGCACCGTCGTGTGCGAGGCGCGGCCGGTGGTCGGCGGGGCCGCCGTGACCGAGCAGCCGTTCGGCCCGGACTACAAGGTCACCTCGCTGTCGTACGTCGTGAGCCTGCTGCCTCCGTCACTCGTGCGCGACCTGTCGCTGCACCGGCACGGCTACCACGTCTACCCGCAGGGGCCGTACTTCGCGCCGCACCGCGACGGCCGCTACCTGGCGCTGCCGCACGACCCGGCGGCGCGCCGCGAGCAGGTGGCGAAGTTCTCCGACAAGGACGCGGGGGCGATCGACCGCTGGGACGAGTGGCTCGACGACCTCGCAGCCGTGCTGGGCCCGCTGCTCGACGAGATCCCGCCGAAGATCGGCTCGCGGCGACCGGCCGACCTCGCGGCCCAGCTGGGGCTGCTGCGCAAGCTGCGCGGGGTGGACACCCGCCGGGCGGTCGAGATCACGCGGCTGTTCAGCCTCTCGATCGCGGACCTCCTGGACGAGTTCTTCGAGTCCGACGCGGTGCGCGCCCTGCTGTCCGTGAGCGGGATCATCGGCACGTGGGCCGGTCCGCGGTCCGCCGGCACGGCGTACGTCATGGCCCACCACCACATCGGCGACCTCGGCGACGGGAAGGTCGGGGCGTGGGGGTTCCCGCGTGGCGGCATGGGCGGCGTGACCCAGGCGATGGCGGCCGCTGCACGCTCGTTCGGGGTCGAGATCCGCACGTCGGCGCCGGTGCGGGAGATCACCACCCGCGGCGGCGCGGTGACCGGCGTGGTGCTCGAGACCGGCGAGGAGCTGGCCGCGTCGACCGTCGTGTCCACCGCGCACCCGGCGATCTCGTTCCTGCGGCTGGTCGACCGGTCGGCACTTCCGGACGACTTCGTCGCCGACATCGAGCGGTGGCGGTCGCGCAGCGGGGTCGTGAAGGTCAACCTTGCGGTCGACCGGCTGCCGGAGTTCTCGGCGAAGCCCGGCTTCGACCCGTCCGTGCACGGCGGCACGATCGTCCTCGCCGAGTCGCTCGACGAGCTGGAGACCGGCTTCCAGGACGCGGTCGGCGGCCGCGCCTCGACGCGGCCGTTCGCCGACATCTGCATCCCGTCGGTGTTCGACGACTCGCTGGCGCCGTCCGGGCACCACGTGGTCTCGATGTTCACCCAATGGGTGCCGCACGAGTGGTCGCAGGCGTCGCACCGCGGCGAGGTCGAGGCGCACGCCGACGCGGTCGTCGCGCGGATGGAGGAGGTGGCGCCGGGCTTCACGTCGTCGGTCCTGCACCGCCAGGTCATCGGGCCGTTCGAGATGGAGACGGAGTACGGCCTCGTCGGCGGCAACATCTTTCACGGGGAGCTCTCGGCCGCCCAGCTCTTCCACGCCCGCCCGGCCGCCGGATACGCCGACCTGCGGACGCCGGTGCGCGGGCTGTACCAGGCCGGGTCCGGCACCCATGGCGGTGGTGGCGTCACCGGCATTCCGGGGCGCAACGCGGTCCGGCAGGTGCTGCGCGACCGGCGCCGTGCGCGGCTGCGGGCCCGGTGGGTCCGGCGGTGACGCCGCCCCTTCCGGCCTCGGCCCTGGCCAGCGTCCTGCGCCCCTTCGGTGAGGGGACGGTGCTGCCCGCCGAGGCGTACACCTCGCCCGAGGTGCTGGCCTGGGAGCGTCGGCACTTCTTCGCCGGCTCGTGGACCTGCGTGGGTCGGCAGGACGCCCTTGCCGCGGCGGGCGTGACCCAGCACGGTGTGACGGTCGGCGATGTGCCGGTGCTGCTCGTCTTCGGTGCCGACGAGGGCGTCGACGCATTCGCCAACACCTGCCGGCACCGGGGCCACGAGCTGCTCGCCGACGGCGAGACGTCGACCCGGCGCGCGGTGGTGTGCCCGTACCACGCTTGGAGCTACGACCTGTCGGGTCCGCTGAAGGTGGCGCCGGGCTTCGACGCTGTGGCCACCTTCGACCCGGCGGCGCACGGCCTGGTCCGGCTGCCGGTCGAGGTCTGGCACGGCTGGGTGTTCGTGGACGCGCTCGGCACGGCTGCGCCGTTCGCCGAGCACGTGGGCGCGATGGCCGGGCTGGTCGCGCCGTACGCCCCGGAAAAGCTCGTGCTCGGCGCGACCCACGAGTACGTCGTCGCGGCGAACTGGAAGGTCGTCAGCGAGAACTACCACGAGTGCTACCACTGCCCGCTGATCCACCCCGAGCTGTGCGCGGTGAGCCCGCCGAGGAGCGGGTCGAACTTCGACCTGCCGGGTGCATGGGTGGGCGGGTCGATGGAGCTGCG
>DASUWX010000121.1:0-77058 GCA_036378185.1 Streptosporangiales bacterium
GAGCTGACGAGCTGACGAGTGAGCCGTAGGTAGGGGCCGCGCGTGTCGAGAGGGCATGGTCACTCAGGCCGTGCGCGGCACCTGCCGGAGGGGACCGAGGAGGCGGGCGCGCATGACGACGACCTCGCGGAGGTCGTCGCCGCGGAGCGTGCGCTGCTCGACCCGCAGGTGCGCCGCGACCGGGCGCGGGTCGATGCGTTGCTGCACCCGGACTTCGTCGAGTTCGGGTCGTCCGGTCGGCGGTGGGACCGCGAGGGGATCCTCGCGATGCTCGCGGCCGAGCCGCCCGCGGACGGCCCGGTCGCCGAGGTCGACCGGATCGACGCGGTCCGGCTCGCGGACGACGCCGTCCACCTGACCTACACCGCCTGCCGTGCCGACGGCACCCTCCGGCGGCGCAGCGCGCTGTGGCGTCGCGTCGACGGCCGCTGGCTGCTCTACTTCCACCAGGGCACACCCGTGCCCACATGCTGAGACGGAACGGAGCGAGATGAGCCGAGGGGTACTCGTGACGGGCGCGGCCCGCGGCGTCGGCCGGGCGATCGCCACGGCGTTCGCGCGCGACGGCGACCGGGTGGCGGTGCACTACGCGTCGAGCGAATCCGAGGCCAAGCAGACGCTGGCGTCGCTGGAAGGGGACGGGCACCTGCTGGTCCAGGGCGACCTCGCGGATCCCGACGTGGTCGAGGCCGTGGTCGCCGAGGCGGCGGAGGGGCTCGACGGCGTGGACGTCCTCGTCAACAACGCGGCCGCGCTGTGGCCGGCGCACCCGCTCCCGGAGACCGACTACGCCGGTTGGCGCGCGGCGTGGCGGGCCATGGTGGACGTGAACCTGCTCGCCGCGGCCAACGCGTGCCACTGCGTGGCCGGTCGGCTGATCGAGCGGGGGCGCGGCGGGTGGATCGTGAACGTCGGCTCGCGAGGCGCGTTCCGCGGTGAGCCGAACATCCCGGCGTACGGGGCGACCAAGGCGGCCCTGCACGCGCTCGGCCAGTCGCTCGCGGTGTCGCTCGCGCCGTACGGGATCTCGGTGACGTCCGTCGCCCCTGGTTTCATCGACACCGCGCGGGTGGCCGAGCGGCTCTCGGGTGCCTCCGGCGAACAGATCCGGGCGCAGAGCCCGTTCGGCCGGGTCGCGACCCCTGAGGAGGTGGCGGCCGCGGTGCGGTACCTCGCCTCGCCGGAGGCGGTCTGGTCGTCGGGCGCGATCCTCGACGTCAACGGGGCGTCGTACCTGCGCACCTGACGCACCCGACCGGCCGGACGAGCGGTCACGCCGCGGCGGCGAGCGCTTCCTGCGCCGGGTACGCGGACCGCACCGCGTCCAGGGCCCAGTGCATCCGAGCGGCGTACGCCTCCGGGTGGTCGCCGGCCTCCTGGGCGAGGTGGGCGACGCAGTCGGCCACGGCGTGGTCGCGGGCGAGGATGCCGCTGACCGCGGCGCGGACGGCGGCGGGCGTGGGGTGGTCGGACTGCTGCAGCGTCGAGGCGAACAGGATCTCGGCGAGCTCCGGTGCGGTGATCGTGGCGGACATGGTCGGTGCTCCCTCCGATGCGAGCGGACTGTGGCGTCGCGATGGAGACCGGCGCCGCGACCAGAACTCATCGGTGCCCGGCGCGCGGGTCAGCCGAGCTGGGACGCCGCCTTGGCCAGCGCGTCGAGCATCGCGGCGATGTGCGGGACGTCCTGCGCGCCGGAGCGGGTCGCGGCGTAGATGTGCCGCGCGGGCGCCGCGAGCAGGCGGCGGTGCACCGCGCCCTCGGGCACCTGGTCGATCGCCAGCCGCGGGACGAGCTCGACACCCGCACCCGCCGCGACGAGCGCGAGGGTCGCGGTCCAGTTTCGCGAGTAGTGCCGCACCTCGGGCACGAAGCCGGCCGCGGCGCACGCGCTGAGGGTGATCTGTCCGCACGGCGTGCCACCGCCGCCACAAACCCACGGCTGGTCGGCGAGGTCGGCGAGGCGCAGCGGTCCCGGCCGTGCCGCGAGCGGGTGGTCGGCCGGCAGCAGGACGTCGAGCGGGTCGACGTGCAGCGGCACCCGGTGGTAGCGCGGGTCCGTCTGCGTGGGGCCGCCGAGGTACTCGATGCTGACGACGACGTCGAGGTCGCCGGTGTCGAGGCGTTCGACCGACTCGGGCGGGTCGACCTCGGTGACGCGGACGCGCAACAGCGGCGCGTCGGTGCGGAGCGCGACCATCGCCGGGCCGACGATACGGCCGATGGCGGTGGCGAACGACCCGAGCCGGACGGTGCCGGCCCGGCCCTCTCGCTGCGCGGCGAGGTCGGCGCGGACCCGTTCGAGCTGCGCGCGGATGGTGGCGGCGTGCTCGAGCAGGACCTCCGCCTGCGGCGTCAGCCGGACCGTGCGGCCGTGCCTGGCGACGAGCGGGACCCCGATCTCCCTGGCGAGGACGGCGAGCTGCTGCGAGACGGCGGACGGTGTCAGGTGCAGCGCGGCGGCCGTCGCAGCCACGGTGCCGTGCTGTCGCAGCTGCTCGAGGATCGCGAGGCGTCGGACGTCAACGGTGAAGTCCTGACTGTCGAATACCATCCATGAAATCTACCTGGACCTTATCGGTCTGCGGGGCAACCATCGACTCATGGGCACCGAGCATCTCCGGCGTGGCTGGCAGGCCCTGGTCCGGTTCGTCCAGGAGCAGAACGAGCTGCAGGAGCTGGCCCTGCGCCGGCTGCGGCCGTGGCAGGACGACTGGCTGCACTGGGTGCGCACCGAGGAGGGGTACCGCCTGGAGGGGGCGATCCTCCCGCCCGTCCCTCGCCGCCTCCGGCACCTCGGCAGGTGCTGAGCCGTCACCGCCTCGGCGTGATCGCGGCGAAGGGTCAGAGGGCCACGCCGAGCAGGGCGTCGACCGTGGCGCGCACCAGGCCCGGAGCGGACGTGTCGTCGCCCTCCCCCCGGGCGACGGCGGCGGCCCAGGTGTCCACGACGGCGAGGGCACCGGGGGCGTCCAGGTCGTCGGCGATGCGCTCGCGGACCGCGTCCAGCACCGCCGTGCCGGACGGTCCGGCGGCCGCGGACACCGCCTTGCGCCACGCCGCCAGCCGCTGCGTCGCGGTCTCGATGTCGTCGGCGGACCACTCCCAGTCGGACCGGTAGTGATGGGCGAGCACGGCGAGCCGGATCGCCATCGGGTCGTGGCCGTCGGCCCGGAGCTTGGACACGAAGACGAGGTTGCCGAGCGACTTCGACATCTTCTCGCCGTCGAGGGCGACCATGCCGGCGTGCGCGTGCACCAGGGTCTGCCCGGTGCCGGTGGCGACGCGCGTGTGCGACTCGCTCATCTCGTGGTGCGGGAAGATCAGGTCGCGACCGCCGGCGTTGACGTCGAGGTCGGCGCCGAGCTCGGTGTAGGCGATCGCGGCGCACTCGATGTGCCAGCCCGGCCGGCCACGGCCGAACGGCGAGTCCCAGGACGGCTCGCCCGGGCGCTCGGCCCGCCACAGCACCGGGTCGACCGGGTCCTGCTTGCCCGGACGGTCCGGATCGCCGCCGTTCTCCCGGGACAGGTCCACCATCGCGGCGTGGTCGAGGTGCGACAGCGTGCCGAACGCGGGGTCCAGCGCGACTGGGAAGTAGAGGTCGCCGGTCACGTCGTAGACGGCGTTGCGTCCCTTGAGGCTCTCGATCATCGTCGCGATCCGCGGGATGGCCTCGACGGCGCCCACGACCGACCGCGGCGGCAGCAGCCGCAGCGCGACCATGTCCTCGCGGAACAGGTCGATCTCACGGGCAGCGAGCTCCCGCCAGTCCTCGCCGTCGCGCTCCGCCCGCTCGAGCAACGGGTCGTCGACGTCGGTGACGTTCTGCACGTACCGCACCTCGTGGCCCGCGTCCTGCCAGGCCCGCGCGATCAGGTCCCACGCGATGTAGGTCGCGGCGTGGCCCAGGTGGGTGGCGTCGTACGGGGTGATGCCGCACGCGTACATGGTGCCCGTGGGACCTGCCGGCGTCACCCTGCGCTGCCCCGTCGCGGTGTCGTGGAGCACCGGGTCACGGCCCCGCCCCGGGAGTCGCGGTACGGGGGGCGCGGTCCACGAGTCCATGGAGCAGAGCCTAACCAGGTGGCCGGGTCAGGGGCGCCCGCGGAGGCGGCGGGACGGTCAGAACGGCGGCCAGGGCACGGCGGGCCAGTCCCCCGTCGGCTCGGGGAACCGCCCGGTGCTGCGCAGCCGCCCCACCCGCGCCCGGGTCGCCGCGACCTCCTCCTCGGCCAGCAGCCCCGCCAGCTCGCGGCTCAGCCCGCCGCCGTCGAGGTCCGCGGCCAGCCGGTCGAGCAGCACGCACGCCTCGGCCGGCAGCGGGTCGCCGGCCCAGTTCCACAGCACCGTGCGCAGCTTGTCCTCCACGGAGAAGCAGACGCCGTGGTCGACGCCGTGCACGTGCCCGCCGGGCAGCGGCAGCAGGTGCCCGCCCTTGCGGTCGGCGTTGTTCACGACCGCGTCGAACACGGCCATCCGGCGCAGCGGCTCGCGGTCACTCTGCACCAGCTCGACCAGGTCGACGGTCTCGTCGACGTCGATCCACAGCTGGCACATGCCGCGCCCGAACGGGCCGTCGGTGCGGAACACGGTCGGCGGGACGAGCCGCCAGCCGGTGGCTTCGGACACGGCGTACGCCGCCACCTCGCGCGCGGCCAGGGTGCCCGTCGGGAAGTCCCAGAGCCGCCGCTCACCCTTCACCGGCTTGTAGACGCACTCCAGCTCGACGCCGTCGAGGGTCGCGGCGCAGTAGAAGGTGGCGTTGGACGCGTCCACGAGCCGGCCGACGAGCTCCAGCTCGCCGTCGCGCAGCACCGGCAGCACGTCCGCCGGTTCCACGGGCGACGGCACGCCGCACCCGGGATCCCCGCCGGCAACCCCTGTCACCCGGAGGGACGCTTCCCGTTCGTGCGCGGGCAGACGTGGCCGTCGGCGTCGAGCGGCAACCCGCAGAACGGGCACGCCGGGCGTCCGGCGGCGACGAGCGCCTGCGCACGCTTGCTGAACGCGCGTGCCGAGGCCGGGTCGAGGTGGACGCGCAGCACGTCCGGCCCGTCCTCGTCGTCGCTGAACGGCTCGGCGTCCTCGGCGGCCTCCTCGTCGTCGCCCGGCGCCTCGGCCTCGATGACGACGGTGGCGTTGTCGGCGTCCCAGGCGAGGGTGAGCTTGGCGACGCGGAACTCCTCGAGGATCGGTTGCTCCAGCGGCTCGAGGTCCTCGGTGCCGGCCGGGGCGATCGCCGGGATCGGCGCGTTGCCGCCGGTGGCGCGCAGCACCTCGTCGAGCAGCTCGTCGAGCTTCTCGGCCAGCAGTGACACCTGGACCTTCTCGAGCACCACGCTGGTGATCCGGCTGCCGTGACGCGCCTGCAGGTAGAAGGCGCGGTCGCCCGGCTGGCCGACGGTACCCGCGATGAACCGTTCGGGGCGGTCGAAGTCGAAGACCTGGCGCGGCATACCGCAGAGCCTATCCACCACCGCCGACCACGGCGTCGCTCGACGCCCGCTTGCGCCGCCGCCCGCTCTTCGTGGGCGGGAGGAGGTCGTCGACGACGCCGCCGCGGTCGTTCTGCCGCACCACGAACGGGCGCAGTTCGGTGTACCTGACGACGGTGAGCGAGCAAGGGTCGATCTGGATGCGCTGGAACAGGTCGAGGTGCATGCCGAGGGCGTCCGCGACGATCGCCTTGATCACGTCACCGTGGCTGCAGACGAGGTACGTGGCGTCGTCGCCGAGCCTGGCGTTCCAGTCCCTGATGCCGTCGACCGCGCGCACCTGGACGTCACGCAGCGCCTCGCCGCCGGGGAACCGCACCGAGCTGGGGTGTGCCTGCACGGCCCGCCAGAGCGGCAGCTTCGCGAGCTCCTTGAGCTCCCTGCCCTCCCACTCGCCGTACCGCACCTCGGCGAACCTGCGGTCGGTGCGCGGGCGGGTGCCGTCGCGCCCGGCGGCGAGCGCCCGCGCGGTCTCCCGGCACCGCTCGAGCGGGCTGGACACGATCGCGGCGAGGGGTACGGGCGCCAGCCGCTCGGCGAGCGCCGCGGCCTGTTCGCGTCCGCTGTCGTCCAGGTGGACGCCCGGCGTCCGGCCGGCGAGGACGGCGGCGGCGTTCGCGGACGTGCGCCCGTGCCGCGCGAGCAAAACGGTGGTCACCAGATCAGGGTATGCGGGTAATCTGGAGGTCATGCGGAGCGGGACCAGCCAGACCATGGCCGGCCGGATGGCGATGCCGTCCGGCCTCTCCGTTCTGCCGATGCGTCAGCGCAGCTGACCACGCCCACCGAGGAGGCCCCATGGGCCGTCCTCGGCGGACCGGCTCATGGGTCCGTGAAGGAGATCACCATGAGCCGTACCCTGCTCACCACGTCCATCGCGTACGTCAACGCCGATCCGCACATCGGCTACGCCCTCGAGCTGGTCCAGGCCGACGTGCTGGCGCGCCGCCGGCGGCGCCGCGGCGAGGACGTCCGGTTCCAGAGCGGCACCGACGACAACTCGCTGAAGAACGTCCGCGCCGCCGAGGCCGCGGGTCTGCCGACGGCCGTCTTCGTCGAGCGCGTGGGCCGGCGCTTCCGCGACCTCGCGACGAGGCTCGACGTGTCCTACGACGACTTCGTCGCGACCGGTTCCGACCCGCGGCACCGGCCGGGCGTGGAGGCGCTCTGGCGCGCGTGCGCCGAGAACGGTGACCTGTACCGCAAGACGTACTCCGGCCGCTACTGCGTCGGCTGCGAGGCGTACTACACCGACGCCGAGCTGTCCGGCGGACGGTGCCCGGAGCACGGCACGGTGCCCGAGCTCGTCGAGGAGGAGAACTGGTTCTTCCGGCTGAGCCGGTACGAGGACCGGCTCGCCGGTCTGGTCAGGAGCGGCCGGCTGCGCATCCTGCCCGAGACGAGGAGGCGCGAGGTGCTCGCGTTCGTCGAATCCGGTCTGGAGGACCTGAGCGTGTCGCGGAGCGTCGAGCGTGCCCGGGGCTGGGGCGTGCCCGTCCCCGACGATCCGGGCCAGGTCGTGTACGTCTGGTTCGACGCGCTCGCCAACTACCTCACCGGACCTGGTTACCCGGCCGACGCGGTCGGGTTCGAACGCTGGTGGGCCGGAGCCGACGAGATCCTGCATGTGGTCGGCAAGGGCATCAGCCGCTTCCACGCGGTGTACTGGCCGGCGTTCCTGCTCTCTGCCGGACTCCGGCTGCCCGACGCGATCCTCGTGCACGAGTACCTCACCGTTGACGGCGCGCGGATCAGCAAGTCGGCGGGCAACGGCGTCGGTCCTGCCGAGCTCGCCGAGACCTACGGCACCGACGCCCTGCGCTGGTGGCTGGCCAGTGACGTCGCCCGCTCCGGCGACACGGACTTCACCGAGGCCAGGCTGGTCGGCCGGGCGAACGAGGACCTCGCGAACACCGTCGGGAACCTGGTGAACCGGACCGTCAACCTCGTGGCCAGGTACCGCGACGGTGTCGTACCCGCCATCGGGGTGGCCGACCAGCTCGCCGAGCCGCTGCGGCGACGGCGTGCGACGACGGGCGACGCGGTCGACTCCGCGCTCGACGGCTTCGACCTCCGGCGGGCGACGGCGGCGGTCGTCGCGGTGGCCGCCGAGGCGAACCGGTACGCCGAGCTGCGGCGGCCGTGGGAGCTGGCCCGGGCCGAACGCGACGGCGCGGCGCGGGACGACCTCGACGCCGTGCTCGCGGAGCTCGTCGCGACCTGCCGCGCACTCGGCGAGCTGCTGGCGCCGTTCGTGCCCGGTCTCGCCGCCCGGATCACCGCGCAGTGCGACGACGGCACCGGCCGGCTGCCCGAGCCGCGGCCCGTCTTCCCCCGCCTGACGGAACCGAGCGGTTGACCGGGGAGTCGGTACGGTGTGCCGATGCAACAGCCGATGGCCTACCGGCCGCAGCGCATCCCGCTGCCGCAGGGCATCCGTACCTGGATTCGCGTGCTCGTCGGCGCGTGCGCCGTGCTGTACCTCGCGGGTTCCGCGGTCTCCGACGGCCTGCTCGCGTCGTCGGCGTCCGTGCGTCCGCTCGTCGCCGTGCTCATGGTCCTGCAGCTGTTCGTGTTGTGCTTCCTCCTCGACTTCCTGGTCCGCGGCGCGTACCTGGACGGCTCGGTCGTGGTCGACAGGCGGCTCTTCGGCGTCCGGCGGTGCGACCTGGCGCGGGCGGCCGCGGTCCGCGTGGAACGGAAGGGACTCGGGCTGCGGCTCTCGGCGCACGACGGCCGCAGGTGGACACGCGTCCCGCTCCGCCCGTCGGCGTACCGCGGCCCCGCGGCGACGCATCCGCTCCTCGCGCTCGCGGACGCGATCCTCGCCGGGCCACCGCGGCCGGAGCCGATGGGGCGCGAGGCGTGGGCCGCCGCGCAGCAGCTGCGCCAGGCCGTGGCGTACCTGGCCGCGGCCGGCCAACAGACCGGGCCCGTACGGCTTCCGAGGGCCTAGCGAGACAATCACGGCATGCTCGTCGACTGCGCGATCTACCGGAACGGCAAGCGGGAGGACACCCCGACCGACTTCAGCGACGCGCTGGACCACGCGCGCGAGATCGGCGGATTCCTCTGGCTCGGGCTGTTCGAACCGAGCCAGGAGGAGTTCGCCAACCTGGCCAGGGAGTTCAAGCTGCACCCGCTCGCCGCCGAGGACGCGGTGTCCGCGCACGAGCGGCCCAAGCTCGAGCGTTACGAGCACATCCTCTTCTGCGTGCTCAAGACCATCCACTACATCGACGAGACGTCCGACATCGAGGTCGGCGAGATCATGGTGTTCGTCGGTGACGGGTTCGTCGTGACCGTGCGGCACGGCGAGGGCATCCCGCTCGGCAAGGTGCGGCACACACTGGAGTCCGCAGGCAACGAGATCCTCGGGCACGGGCCCGGCGGCGTCCTCTACGCGATCGTCGACCGCGTGGTCGACACGTACGAGGAGGTCGTCACCGAGCTGGAAACCGACATCGAGGAGGTCGAGGAGGAGGTCTTCTCCCCCAGGCGCAACAACGCCGCCGAGCGCGTCTACAAGCTCAAGCGCGAGGTGCTGGAGTTCCGCCGTGCGGTGGTCCCCCTCGTCGACCCGGTGAACTTCCTCGCCACCTCGCACCCGCACGTGCCCGCGGAGGCGCGGCCGTTCTTCCGCGACGTGCACGACCACCTGCTCCGGGTCGGCGAGCGGGTCGAGGGTTTCGACACCCAGCTCACCGACATCCTGAACGCCAACCTGGCGCAGGTGAGCGTGCAGCAGAACGAGGACATGCGGAAGATCTCCGCATGGGTCGCGATCCTCGCGATGCCGACGATGATCGCCGGCTTCTACGGGATGAACTTCGAGCACATGCCCGAGCTGCACTGGCGGGTGAGCTACCCGCTGGTGGTGCTCATCATGGTCGCCGCCTGCGTCACCCTCTACCGGCTGTTCCGGCGCAGCGGCTGGCTCTGAGCGGTGACGGCGGTTCGCCGCCTCCCCGCAGCAGCGGCCCGGGCGCGGGGCCGTCCACTACGTTGGTGACATGAGTCCGAGAATCGCCACCAACGAGACGGTCGACAGGGCCGGGCTGCTCGCCTTCCTCCGGCCGCGGCACCACGGCATCGTGCTGACCACCCGCAGGGACGGCACCCCGCAGGCGTCGCCGGTGACGTTCGGCGTGGACGAGTCCGGGCGCGTCGTGGTCTCCACCTATCCGGAGCGGGCGAAGACGCGCAACGCCGAGCGGGACCCACGGGCGTCGCTGGTCGCGCTCTCCGACGACTTCGACGGGCCGTGGGTGCAGGTCGACGGCACCGCGGAGGTGCTGCACGGCGAGGACGCAGTCGAGCCGCTCGTCGAGTACTACCGGGTGATCGCCGGCGAGCACCCGGACTGGGACGAGTACCGGGCCGCGATGCGGCGGCAGGGCAAGTCGCTGCTGCGGATCACGCCGACCCGGTGGGGGCCGGTCGCCACCGGAGGCTTCCCAGCCCGGCTCGGCTAGCCCGCCGCGGATGTCGATGCAGCGGGGCCGGCACCGACGTCACGGGCGGATGCCGCCGGACCGGAAGGGATCGACATGCCACCGCCGACCGAGACGACAGTCGTCGAATCCGACCTGACCCTCGACGACGGCAGGATCCTGCACGTCTACGACACCGGCGACGACACCGGCGACCGGCTCGCCGTGTTCTGGCACCACGGCACGCCGAACATCGGGTCGCCGCCACGGCCGCTGTTCGCGGCGGCCGAGCGGCTCGGCGTCCGCTGGGTCGCGCACGACCGGCCGGGCTACGGCGGCTCGACCGCGCTCCCCGGGCGCGACATCGCGTCCGCAGCGGCCGATGTGGCCCGGATCGCCGACGCACTCGGCGTCGAGCGGTTCGCCGTGATGGGACATTCCGGCGGCGCGACGCACGCGCTCGCCTGCGGCGCCCTGTTGCCTGATCGCGTCGTCGGTGTGGTTGGCATGGCGACGATCGCGCCGTACGCCGCCGCGGGCCTGGACTGGTTCGTAGGCATGGCTCGGTCGAGCGAGGCCGCGCTGCGCTCGGCCGCGGCGGGCCGCGCCGCCAGGGAGGCGTTCGAGGCGGCCGAGGAGGACCTCGGCTCCCCGTTCACGCCCGAGGACGACGCGATGTTCTCCGGCGAGTGGGGTTGGTTGATCGACGTGGTCCGGCCCGCGCTCGCGAGCGGTCCGGCGGCCCAGATCGACGACGACCTCGCCTATGTGGCGCCGTGGGGCTGTTCCCCGGCGGACATCGCCGCGCCGGTGCTGCTCGTGCACGGCGACCGCGACCGCGTGATCCCGTTCGCGCACGCCGAGTGGCTCGCCCGCCGCGTACCGGGCGCGACGCTGTGGCGCCGGCCGGGCGACGGGCACATCTCGGTGCTCACCGCCGCACCCGGTGCCCTCGCCTGGCTGGCCGACCGGGTGCGCTAGCGCCGTCCGGCGTCACGACCGGTCCGCCGCCGCGCCCGCGTAGGTGCCGAAGGTCCACACGTTGCCCTCCGGGTCGGTGGCGGTGTAGTCGCGGGAGCCGTAGTCCTGCTCGTGCGGCTCTTTCACGATCCGTGCGCCGGCGGCACGGGCCCGCGCGCAGTGGGCGTCGGTGTCCTCGACGACCACGTAGAACGCGCTCGCCGCGACGTCCGCGGTGATCTCGTCGTACTCCCCCTCGCGCCGCTGCCCCAGCATGACCGACGTGCCCCGGAAGTCCAGCTGCGCGTGTTCGACGACGCCGCCGTTGCCTCGGTACGCGACGATCTCGGTGAAGCCGAACGCCTCGGTCAGGAACTCGATCGCGGCGGCCGCGTCCCGGTACCGCAGCGCGGCGAAGATGGTCTGGGTCATGCCCGTCCTCCCTGTCGTCCGCCGCCGACGCTAGCGACAGGCGGCGTCAGGGGTCTTGGACGAATGGGAGCTTCGCCAACTCGGCGGGCGGGCATCCGGCGAGCACCCGGAACTCGCGGGCCATGTGGGCGTGGTCGTAGAAGCCGCAGCGCACGGCGAGGTCGGTCAGCGTGGTGCGCGGGCCGGTGAGGAGCAGCCACCTGGCGCGGTCGAAGCGGGCGACCCGGGCGGCCGTCTTCGGCGTCAGGCCGAGCTCGCGCCGGAACCGCTCGCTGAGATGCCGCCGGCTCCATCCGGTCTCGGCGGCGAGCTCGTCGACCCGCACCCGGCCGCCGCTGTGCCGGATCCGCCGCCAGGCGTGCCGGATCTCCGGTGCCGGCGCGCGCCGCTGGTCGAGCCCCGCCGTCAGCACGGTGTCGAGCAGGGCGAACCTCGCGGGCCAGTCGGGGACCTCTGCGAGCCGGTCGGTGAGGCGGGTGGCGTCCGGGCCGAGCAGGGCGTCGAGGGCGACCACGTCCCGGGCGAGCCCGCCGACGGGCGCGCCCAGCAGCAGCGCGGCGCCCAGCGGATCGAGGTCGAGCTGGACGCCCGCCTGGTGGCCGTCGTGCGCGATCACGCCGGGCCGGTCGTCGAGCCCCGCGAAGAAGGACACGAAGCTGCCGTCGCGGTGGTTGCTGCCCGGCGACGCCTCGAGCCGCAGCCGGTCGCCGAAGCTGAGGATGACCGTGACCGTGGGCGCGGGCAGTACCCGGTCGGTGCTCGGGACGCCCGAGTCGACGACGAAGCCGTGGTAGGAGCGGACGATCCCGCGCAATGCGGCGGCGGGCCGGCGCGTCCAGGTGCGCCAGGACCCGTTGTCCACGCCCGCCGGGACGTCTGCGCCGTCGCCGTCCATGCGGACGAGTGTGCCTTACGGCACCGTCAGTTGTGGATCACTCCGGCGGCGAGGAGCGCGAGGAGCGCGGCGCCCAGCAGGACTCGGTAGACGACGAACACGACCGTCGAATGGCGCACCAGGAAGCGCAGCAGCCACGCGATCGACGCGTAGCCGACGACGAACGCGAACAGGGTGGCCACCAGCGTCGGCGCCCAGCCGACGTCGCCGGTGCCGATCGCGCCCTTCAGCTCGAACAGGCCCGACGCGACCACGGCCGGGATGCTGAGCAGGAACGAGTACCGCGCCGCGGCCTCGCGGTTGAGCCCCATGAACAGCCCGCCGGTGATCGTGGAACCGGACCTGGACACGCCGGGGATCAGCGCGAGGATCTGGAACGTGCCGACGACGACGGCGTCCCTGGTCGTGAGCCGCTCCACGGGCCGCGTCTTCCGGCCGACCCGGTCGGCGATCAGCAGCACGATCGCGAACACGATGAGGACGGTGGCCGTGAGCCACAGGTTTCTGGCGGCCGTCTCGATCTGGTCCTTGAAGACGAACCCGATGATGCCGATAGGGATCGTGCCCAGGCCGATGTACCAGCCCATCCGTGCGTCCAGGTCGCCGCGCAGCTCCGGCGTCCAGAGGCTGCGCAGCCAGGTCCAGACGATCCGGACGATGTCGCGCCAGAAGAAGACGACCACCGCCGCCATCGTGCCGAGCTGGATGACGGCACTGAACGCCGCGCCGGGGTCGCCCCAGCCGAGCAGCTTCGGGACGATCAGCAGGTGCGCCGTGCTGGAGATCGGCAGGAATTCGGTCAGTCCTTGCACGATGCCGAGCACGATGGCATGCAGGAGGTTCACGTGGTCCTACTCACGGCGGCAGTCAGTGGGTGCGAGACAGCCTAGGACCGCACGGTCCGAGCTCCACCGGGCACCCCCCGGTCCCCGGTGAGCGCGAGGGGTCCCGTCGATCACGTCAACGTGATCGACGGGAGCCTCACACGGTGCAGGATCCGTGTGCAGCCACCGTCCGCCGTGTGAGGTCGACCAGGAGTCGCGGGACGGGGTGACCCACGACCTCCGTCAGGACGAGACGCCGCTGCGGTCGAGGGCGGCGGCGGCCGTGGCGAGCGACGCGAGCTGCTCGTCCGGCGAGCCGCCCTGCAGCGAGACCGACAAGGTGGTGACACCCGCACCTGCGTACGCCGCCATCCGGTCGGCGAGCCGTGCCTCGTCGCCGAGCAGGGACGTCTCGTCGAGCAGCTCGAACGGCAGCGCGGCGCCCGCGGCGGCGTAGTCGCGGGCGAGGAACCGGTCCTGCACCGTGGCGGCGGCCTCCCCGTAACCGAGCCGGGCGGCGACGTCTCGGTAGAAGTTGCGCTTCCTGCTGCCCATGCCGCCCACGTAGAGCGCGGCGTACGGGCGCACGCGGTCCGCGCACGCGGCGGGATCGTCACCCACCACCAGGGGCACCGACGCGGCTACGTCGAAGCCCTCCATGGAGCGGCCCGACCGTTCCTGCCCGGCGCGGATGTGGCCGAGCGGCTCGTCGAGCTGCCGGGGCGAGACGAACAGCCCGAGCCAGCCGTCGGCGATCTCCCCCGTCAGCTCGAGGTTCCGCGGGCCGAGCGAGGCCAGATAGACCGGCACGCGCTCGCGCACCGGGTGCACGGACAGCATCAGCGGCTTGCCCGGCCCGTCCGGCAGCGGCAGCCGGATGTGCTCGCCCTCGTAGCTCACCCGCTGCTTGCGCGCGAGCGCGAGGCGGACGACGTCGACGTACTCGCGGGTGCGGCCGAGCGGGTCGGCGAACCGGACGCCGTGCCAGCCCTCGGACACCTGCGGCCCGGACACGCCCAGCCCGAGCCGGAACCTGCCGTCGGAGAGCGCGTCGAGCGTCGCGGCGGTCATGGCGGTCATCGCCGGGCTGCGGGCCGGGATCTGCAGCACGGCCGCGCCGAGCTCGATCCGTTCGGTCTGCGCGGCCAGCCAGGCGAGGACGGACACCGCGTCCGACCCGTAGGCCTCCGCCGCCCACACGCACGAGAACCCTAGCCGCTCCGCCTCGCGGGCCAGCCGGAGCCCCGCCGTCGCCTCGTTGCGCGCACCCCAGTACCCGAGGTTCAGTGCCAGTCGCATGCGGCGACCTTAACGGCTCTCGAGCGGCGTTCACTGTGCGTACACGTCGTTGACCGCTGAGTTACGGCGTCCGTAACATCCCGATCACAAGTTCATGCCTTACCAGGTCACGGCGAGGAGCCGCCCATGTGCGACACCGACCATCTGCTCCCCAACCAGACCGAACAGAGCGGCCTCAGCCGTCGCCAGATCCTCGGGGCGATCGGTGCCCTGGGCGCGGGCGCCGCCGCCGGTACCGTCGTCGACCCGGCACTCGCCGCGGCCAACGGAGCCACGCTGGACGACAAGGCCCAGCCCACCTACAACGCCGGCTACGAGCCACCGTCCGGCCTCGCCAAGGACTCACCCGCCAAGAGCACGGCCCTGTCCTGGCTCGACAACAACGCCGCCGCCGTCTACGGGATGAACGACGAGGTCTGGGGCCTGCACGAGCTGTCGCTGCAGGAGTGGAACTCCTCGCTGCTGCAGGCGACCTTCCTCGAGAAGCACGGCTTCACGGTGAAGTGGGGAGCGGCCGGGTTCCCCACGGCGTACGTGGCGACGTTCGGCAGCGGCAACCCCACGATCGGGTTCAGCGTCGAGTGCGACGCGCTGCCCGGTCTCTCGCAGCACAAGGGCGTCCCGCACCACGACCCGCTGGACTACATCGACGACGCGTTCTCGCCGACGTACGGCGTCGGCCACGGGTGCGGGCACTGCGCACTCGGCACCGCCGCGATCAACGCCGCCGTCGCGACCGCGAAGGGCCTCGCCGCGCACGGCGCCGACGGCACCGTGAAGGTGTACGGCGCGACGGCCGAGGAGTACCTGCTCGGCAAGGCGTACGCGGTGTCGAAGGGCGTCTACAAGGGCCTCGACGCGCTCGTCGACTGGCACCCGGGCGGGAACACGTCCACCGGCTGGGGCTCGTCCAACGCCATGCAGTCGATCTCGTTCACCTTCCTCGGCATCGCGGGCCACGGCGGGACGCCGCTGGGCAACAAGAGCGCGCTGGACGCCGCCACCATCACCGGCATGCTGACCGAGTTCCTCCGCGAGGAGAACCTCGCTCCGTCCGGCCGCATCCACTACGCCATCCGCAACGGCGGGCAGGCGCCGAACGTCACGCCGGAGATCGCCGAGGTCTGGTACTACGTGCGTGAGGGCAGCCCGGCGCGGGTGAGGATCCTCGCCGACAAGGTGATCAACTGCGCGAAGGCCGCGGCCATGGCCACGCAGACCCGCCTCGTCTACAAGGTCACCAGCGGCTGCTGGAACAAGCTGCCGTCGCAGCGCGGCGCCGAGCTGATGTACGACAACATGCGGCAGATCGGCGCGACCGTCTTCTCCGCGGCGGACCAGAAGTTCGCGACCACGCTGCAGAGCAACATCGGGCTCGGCTCCGGCGGTTACTCGACGACGGTGGCGCCGCTGAACCCGCCGGACCCGATCTTCCTCGGCGGCGGCTCGACCGACGTCGCGGACATCAGCTGGCAGACCCCGACCATCCAGATGGGCACGCCGATCTGGCCGCAGGGCTTCAAGTCGCACACCTGGGCGGTGGCGTCGTCCGCGGCGTCCGACGGCGGGCACAAGGCACTGCTGTCGGCGGCCAAGTACCTCGCCGCGACCGCGATCGACCTCTACACGCAGCCGAAGATCCTGGGCGAGATGAAGGACGAGTTCGCGAAGCGGACGAAGAACGTGAAGTACGAGCCGCTGTTCCCGACCGACTTCGAGCCGCCGATGTACCAGCCGCCGGGCTGGTTCCTGAAGCGCACCGGCCAGAGCTGGCCGCCGCCGAACATCACCTGGCCGCGGCCGAAGCTGATCTCGAGCGAGAAGTTCGCCGACCTCGGCCCCGCCCTGCCGCCGCAGGACCTGCCGCCGCTGAACTGACCCGGACCGCTTGGGCACGGCGGTGCGGGGTTCCGCGCCGCCGTGCCGATAACCTCATCGGCCATGGAGCTGCGATACCTCGGCCGGAGCGGCACCCTCGTCTCGCGCCTCGGCCTCGGCACCGCCTCGTGGGGGCGACAGGTGGACGAGCACGAGGCGGCCGAGCAGATGCGCGCGTTCCTCGACGCCGGCGGCACGTTCATCGACACCGCGGACTCGTACGGCCACGGCGAGAGCGAACGGGTCATCGGCAAGCTGCTGCGCGAGGTCGTCTCGCGCGAGGAGCTCGTGCTCGCCACGAAGGCCGGCTCCGTCGACCACCGGCGCGGCGTCGACGCATCCCGGCGCCACCTGCTCGGCGCGCTCGACGGGTCGCTGGCGCGGCTCGGCACCGACCACGTCGACCTGTGGCTGCTGAGCCGCTGGGACTACGGCACCCCGTTCGAGGAGACGCTCGCGGCGTGCGACGCCGCCGTCTCGTCCGGCCGGGTGCGCTACGTGGGCGTGTCGAACTACGCCGGCTGGCAGACGGCGACCGCCGCGGCCTGGCAGCGGGGCTGGCCCGGGCGCGCGGAGATCGTCGCGACCCAGGTCGAGTACTCGCTGCTCCAGCGCGGCGTCGAACGCGAGGTCGTGCCCGCGGCCGCGGCCCACGGGCTCGGCGTGCTGGCGTGGGGCCCGCTCGGCCGCGGCGTGCTCACCGGCAAGTACCGGGGCGGCGGCGTGCCGGCCGAGTCGCGTGCGGCGCAGCCGCAGTACGAGCCGTACGTCCGCCCGTACCTCACCGACGACTACAGCCGGATCGTCAACTCCGTCGTCACCGCCGCCGAGGGCCTCGACACCACGCCCCTCGCGGTGGCCCTCGCCTGGGTGCGCGACCGTCCCGGCGTCGCCGCCGCCGTGGTCGGGGCCCGCACCCTCGCCCAGCTGCGCGCCTCGCTCGCGGCGGAGGAGCTCACCCTGCCCGCGGAGATCCGGCAGGCCCTGGACGACATCTCCGAGCCAGACGTCGGCTACCCCGAGGTGTGACCGCGGACCGGCGCTGCCCTCGCGCCCGCCGGGGTTCCAAATGATCACGGTATGTGGGTTTCCAGGGCCCACCGAGGCGATTACCCACTTCCTGCGTGCTGCAGGACGGGACAAGCAGGTACTCGGCTCGGTGAGTTCCCTGGGAACCTGGGGAGAGGTTGTCCCCAGATCGGCTCGGCGGCGCGCCGGACGGGTGCGCGGGCACGTAGTCTCGTGCGGGTCATGCCGATCGAGACTGCCGCCACCGCCTTCGCCGCCTTCTGCGACGCGCGCCTGTGGCCGGGCTGCGGCCCGGCGCTGGCGCGCCGCGTCGTCGCGGCCGGGATCACCCACCCCGACGACGTGACGCCGGGCGCCCTCGCCGAGCTCGACGGCGTCAACGCCTCCCGCGCCGACAAGCTGGTGGACTCGCTCGACCGCGCGCGGCCGGTCTTCGACGTCGTCGAGGTGCTGCACGCGGCCGGCGCACAGGCGCGGCTCGCCGCCGGGGCCGTGCGCAGGTTCGGCCCGGGCGCGGCGAGCGTGCTCCGCGACGACCCGTGGCGGCTGCTCGAGCTGCCCGGCGTCGAGGTGGCGGACGCCGACGCGTTCGCCCGCCGCACCCTGGAGGGCGCCCGCCCGGACGACCCGCGCCGCGCCCGCGCGCTCGTCGCCCACCAGCTGGGGCGGGCCGCCCGCGCCGGCCACACCTACGCGACGGTCGCGAGCCTGCGCCCGTTGCTGGCCTCGTCGCGAACCGACCCCGACCAGGCGGTCGCGGCCGCGCTCGACACCGGCGACGTCCTGGACGTCTCGGCCGGGCCCGACCCCGATGCCGACGACGCCGAAGCCGACGGCGGGCCCGCGCACGTCGCCCTCGCCAGCCTCGCCATGGCCGAGGACGCCGTCGCCGAGGCGCTGTACCGGCTGACCGCCACCGCAGAGCCGCTGTGCAAGGAGGACGAGGTCGACACCGACGCCTTCGACCTCGACCCCGCGCAGGTGCAGGCCGTGCACCAGCTCACCGAACACGGCGTCAGCGTGCTGACCGGCGGGCCCGGCACCGGCAAGAGCCGCACGGTCGCGGCCGTCGTGGCCCTGGCCGAGCAGCTGAAGGAGCCGATCGCGCTCGCCGCGCCCACCGGCCGCGCCGCGAAGCGGATCGAGGAGCTCACCGGCCACGAGGCGTCCACCATCCACCGGCTGCTCGGCGCGTACCCGTCGAGCGACACCGGCGCCGGCCGCGACTACGCGTTCGGGCGCAACGAGGCCTGGCCGCTCGACGCGCGGATCGTCGTCGTCGACGAGGTGTCCATGCTCGACGTCGAGCTCGCCGCGGCCCTCGTCGAGGCATGTGCCGACGGGACGCACCTGCTGCTCGTCGGCGACCCCGCTCAGCTGCCGTCGATCGGCCCCGGCCGCGTGCTCGCCGACGTGATCGAGTCGGGGCAGGTCCCCGTCACCGAGCTGACGACGCTGCACCGGCAGGCCGAGGGCGGCGCGATCGCGAAACTCGCCACCGCGGTGCGCGGCGGCGAGCTCCCGCAGGTCGACTCCCCCGACCGCGAGGTGGTGGTCGTTCCCGCCCGCACCGCCGACGAGGCCGCCCACCGGGTCGCCCAGCTCGTCACCGACTCGATCCCCCGCGCACTGTCCATCCCGGCCGACGAGGTCCAGGTGGTCACGCCCGTCCACCGCGGCCCGGCAGGCACGGTCGCGCTCAACGCCGCGCTCAAGGCACGGTTCAACCCGGGCAAGGGCGAGCACCGGGGCTTCGACGTCGGCGACCGCGTCGTCGCCACGGCCAACCACCCGGACGAGGGCTTCGCGAACGGCGAGGTCGGCGTCGTCACCGGCGTCGAGGACGGCGGCCTCGCCGTGGCGTTCGCCGCCGGGCCCGCCGTCGTGCCCTTCAAGCATGTCGGCGACCTGGTGCACGGCTGGGCGCTCACCGTCCACCGGGCCCAGGGCTCGGAGTGGCCGGCCGTCGTCACCGTCCTGCCGCGGGAGGCGGGCAGCATGCTGTCCCGGCCGCTCGTCTACACGGCGTTCACCCGGGCGAAGGCCCACCTGTCGATCGTGCACGCCGCCGGCCCCGCGGTGGCGCACGCCGTCCGCACGGTCGGCGAACGACCGCGGCTCACCCGGCTCGCCGCGCTGCTGCGCGAGCGTGCCGCAGACTGAACGACCCCGTACCACCGCGCCCGCCGACGCGGGTAACGTCACCGGCACCGCGCCGCAGCAGGATCGAGAAGGAGCGCCGGTGCCCGCTGTACCCACCACCCACAAGGGTCTCGCGACCCGTGCACAGATCCTCGAGGCCGCCCGGCACGTGTTCGCCGAATCCGGCTACGTCGGCGCGCGGATGAGCGACGTCGCGACCGAGGCCAAGCTGTCCCTCGGCGGCCTGTACCGGTACTTCGCGGACAAGGAGGACCTGTTCGCGGCCCTGGTCGACGATCTCCGGGACGGGCTGTACGCCGCGAGCCGGGCCCCGCGCCACGACTTCGCCGTCGACCCGCGCGGCGCGCTGTACGAGGCGAACCGCGGCTACCTCGAGCACTACCACGCGAACCGCGGCGTGCTGCGCGCCTTCGTCGAGGCGGCGGCGGTGGAGCCGCGGTTCCGCGACCTCTGGTGGCGGATGCGCGACCGGCACGTGGACCGGTTCGTGCACGTGCTCGCCAGGTCCTACCCGTACCACGAGCTGGACGGTGCCGACGCCCGCCGCGCCGCCGAGGCCATGGCGTGCCTGGTGGAGCAGTCCGCCTACGTCTGGTTCGCCCACGAGAACGTGCGCACCGACCCGGTGGACGTGGACGCCGCCGCGACCACCGTCACCCAGGCGTGGCACCGGACCTTCTTCGGCACCACCCGCGGGGCGCGTTAGGGCAACCCGCCGCCCGGTGAGGTGTGCGTCGCCGGGGCCGAGGTGGTCGGCGCCGGGCTGGGTGCGTGCGTCGTGCCGCCGGTGGGCGCAGGCGTGGAACCGGACGGGGTCGGCATCTGCGTGGGACGAAGCGGCGCCCGCGTCGGCGTCGCGCTCGGCGCGCGGGTCCCGGTCGCCGTGGCGCTCGATGTCGGCGTCGCCGAGTGATGCGGCGTGTTCGTCGTCCCGGTCGCAGGGCGTCGACCGCCGCCGGCGAGCGAGCCGATCGAGGTGCCGTGCTGCTTGCCGCCGTCCAGTGCCGAGGAGATCGGCTTGCCGATCAGGGCCTCGACGCCCGTGATCACGCCGAGCGCCAGCACGAGCGCGCAGGCGGCGGTGATCGCCACGGTCCGGGCGTCGAGCCTGCGGAACCGGTCCCGCCAGCCGCGCCCCGCCGCGGCGCCGCCGGGCCGGTCGCCGTCGCTCGTGCCCCGAGGCTTCTCCTCGGAATCCGCCGCTGCCCGGTCTGCCGCCGGTTGCTCGGCGGGCTCCTTCGCCTCGGCCGGCTCCTTCGCCTCGGCCGGGACCGCGTTGCGGGCCTGCAGCTTGTGGAGGTGTGTCAGGTGTGCCGTCCGCGCCTGCTCGAGCGCGTACTTCCCTCGTCGCATCGAGTGCGTGTACATGGCGCTCGCGACGGTGGTGACGATGCTCGCGACGGCCGCGCCGATCACGGTTCCCGCGACCCCTAGCAGCGACGCCGCGACGGCCGCGGACGCCGCCGCGAGCGCACCTCCCACCACCTGTGCCGCGCTCAGCTCGATGCGTGGCTTGTCTCCGGTCATGCCTCTCTTTCCTGCGCTGGTTCCGGTCATCGGGTCACCGACGTCACTACCCAGGTGACAACGTCTCGATGTGGCGACGCATCCCGGTTCGACGCGGTGTACCGGAGTGACTCGTCTCACGTCGACACTCCGTGAACCGCGACACGGAGCAGCGGGGGACGGCACAATGGGAGAGATGAAGGCCCCTGTGGAGTACGAGGTCCGCCGGTTCCAGCTGCCGCGGACCATGTCGACCAAGGCCGCCCAGCAGCTGCTCACCGACCACGCCGAGTACGGCAGTTGGGAGCTCGCGCGGCTGCGCCGCTACGCCGACGGCCGGCGCGACGTGTGGCTCCGGCGCAAGATCATCCGGGCCCGCCGATCCACCTGGGTGGCGACCGAGACGGCCTCGGAATGAGCGACCCGCGACGTGCTATCGTGACGCACCGCGGGTCGACGAGCTTGTATCCTTGACCTGCCGAACAGCGGTCACGTCCGGGTGGCGGAATAGGCAGACGCGCTAGCTTGAGGTGCTAGTGCCGCGTAAGCGGCTTGAGGGTTCAAGTCCCTCCTCGGACACCATTGTCGATGCTTTGGGCATCTTCCCTTTGCCTTGTGTCTACCTGGGGGCCAAGCCCCCAGACCCCCATGCACCCGGTCTATGTTGGCTTTCCGCTCGCCGGGGCCAAGCCCCCAGACCCCCATGCACCTGGTCCATGTTGGCTTCCCGCTCGCCGGGGTCTTTCCATGATCATGAGGGTTTTGGGTTGGTGTGGCAGCCCGAAGCTTTCATGATCACGGATGCTCGTCAGCGGATGCGTGTTGCTGTCTGGGCGCAGGAGTAGCCGCCGAGGGCCTCGATCTGGTGGCGGAAGTCGTCGCGGTCGAGGAGGGCCCAGAGGGGGGCCAGCCGGTCGTCGGTGAGGCTCTCGGGGCGGAGGACCAGGTCGTACGGTTCCTCTGCGATCGGGACGAAGTCGAGGCCGAAGGCGCGTGCCGCGGCGAGGATCCCCATCCCCGCGTCCGCGCTGCCCGCCGACACCGCGGCCGCCACGGCCAGGTGGGTGTGCTCCTCGCGGGTGTAGCCGGGGACGTCCCTCGGGTCGATGCCGCGCTGTGCCAGCTCGTGATCGAGGAGGGCGCGGGTGCCCGCACCGCGCTGTCGGTTGACGTAGCGCAGGCCCGGACGGCACAGGTCGTCGATCTTGGCCAGGCCGAGCGGGTTGCCGGGTGCGACGATCAGGCCCTGGTCACGGTGGACGAGCCGGATCACGGCGACGTCGTCGCCCAGCAGCCTGTCCACGTAGGGCAGCGTGTACTCCCCCGTCGCCGGGTCGAGCAGGTGCGAGCCGGCGATGTGGCACAGCCCGTCCCGCAGCGCGACCAGGCCGCCGAGCGAGCCGACGTTCGAGGACGCGAGGGTGACCAGCGGGTCCTCGGCACGCAGGGCGGACGCGGCGAGGTCGAGCACGAGGTCGTGCGAGCCGATCGCCACGATCGTGCGGTCGATCTCGCCGATGCCGCGCAGCAGCTCGACGTGCACCTGCTCGCCCGCGTGGTGGCCCTCCACGCCGGACGGCACGACCAGCAGCCCGTCCGCCCGCACCAGCGAGGTCAGCACGCCCGCGCCGCGGGGCAGCGGCGTCGCGACCACGCGGTCGCGGACGCGGCCGAGCCGGACCCGGACCCAGTCGTCCACGCCGATGGCGGACGGGAGCTTCCGCGCGAGGTGGGCGGTGACCGACGGCCGCTCGCGCGGCGCGGCGCCCTCGAGCCCGGCGAGCAGCGGTGCGGCGAAGATGTCGAAGGTGAGCGCGGCGGACACCGGGTAGCCGGGCACGCCGACCACCGGCGTCCGGTCGACCACGCCGAGCACGACCGGATGGCCGGGCCGGACGGCGACCCCGTGCACGGCCAGCGAGCCGGCCTCGGCGACGACGCGGGCGGCGTAGTCGTCGCGGCCCGCGCTGGACCCGGCGATCAGCAGCACCAGGTCGGCCTCTGCCGCCGCGGCCCGCACCGCGGCGGTGATGGCGACCGGGTCGTCGCGGACGATCTCGGCGACCCGGGTCGCGCAGCCGGCCTCGCGGGCCTGGGCGGCGAGCATCAGCGAGTTGGTGTCGGGGATCTCGCCGGGCTCCAACGCGGCGTCGATCGGGCGGATCTCGTCGCCGGTCGGGATGATCGCCACGACCGGCGTCCGGCGCACGGCCAGCTCGACCACGCCGGCCGCGGCGCACGCGCCCAGGTCGACCGGACGCAGCCGATGCCCCTCGGGCAGCAGCAGCTCGGCCGCGCTGACGTCCTCGCCGATGGACCTGACGTGCTGGTACGGCGGGACGGCGGCCCGGATCTCCGCGCTCTCGCCGACGCGGTGGACGTGCTCGCGCATGACGACGGCGTCGTAGCCGGCGGGCATCGGGTCGCCGGTGTCGACCACCTCGAACGCGTCGGCGGCGAGCAGCACCGGGGTCGTCTCGGCGGCGCCGACGGTGTCCGCGGCCCGCACCGCGATCCCGTCCATGCCGGCCGAGTCGAACGCGGGCGAGGACCGTTGCGCCCAGACCGGTTCGGCGGTCACCCGGCCGAGCGCCTCGCCCACCGGCACCCGGATGACCTCGACGCGCGGCGGGCAGCCCGTCGCGGCGCGCGTCTCCCGCCAGGCCAGGTGGGCCTCGGCGGCGGGGACGTCGGAGACGAACGGGCTCTCAGCGCTCACCGGTACAGGGTAATTTTCACCTCGGCCCCGGCGTCGAGGCCGGTGGCCGGTTCGGGCACGACGAGGTAGCCGTCGGCACGGGTCAGGACGGACAGCAGCGCCGAAGGACCGAACAACGGCTCGGCGCCCCCCTCCCGCAGCCGCACCTGAACCACGTCGCGCCGCCCTGCGGCGGATGCCACGTCACGGGACAGGCGCGCTCGCGTGCTCGGCTCGGGTGGCGGCGTCTCGCAGCCGGACAGCCGCCACAGCAGCGGGATCCCGACCTGCTCGAACACGACGAGCGCGGACAGGGGGTTGCCGGGCAGGCCGATCAACGGGATGCCGCCGCAGTCCGCGAGCAGGGTGGGCTTGCCGGGCTTGATCGCCAGGCCGTGGCACCAGATCTCGCCGACCGCGGCGACCGCGGCCGCGGTCTCGTCCCTGGCGCCGACCGACGAGCCGGCCGAGACGACCACGAGGTCCGCGGACGGCAGCACCTCCGTGAGCCGCTCCTTCAACGCGTTCGGTTCGTCGCGGACGATCCCGGCGAGCACCGGCTCGCCTCCGGCGTCGGTGACCAGCCCGGCGAGCGCGGAGGCGGTCGCGTCGCGCACCTGCCCCGGCGAGAGCGTCCTCGTGTCCGGCGGCACCACCTCGTCACCGGTGGAGACGATCGCGACGCGGGGCCGGGCGTGCACGGCGACGCCCGTGACGCCGGCCGCCGCGAGCAGCCCGAGGTCGGGTGCGCGGAGTGGGCGACCCGAGGGCACGAGCGGTGCGCCGGCGGCGACGTCCTCGTCCGCGCGCACCAGTCCCCCGCCCGGGGCGACCGGGCGGGTGACCTCGACCGTGCCGGGCATCGTCTCGCCGGTGTACTCGACCATCACGACGGCGTCGGCGCCCTCGGGTATCACTCCCCCGGTGGGCATCGCGACGCACCCGCCCGGCCGCACGGCGACCGCCGGGGCCTCGCCCATGCGCACCGCGCCCAGCAGGTCCAGGTAGGACGGCAGCGCCTGGGACGCGCCGTAGGTGTCGGCGGCCCGGACCGCGTAGCCGTCGACCGTCGACTTCGCGAAGCCGGGCAGCGCGGCCGGCGCGGTGACAACGGCGACCGGCACCCGGTGCAGCGCCTGCGAGAGCGGCACGTCCTCGACCACCGTGCGGTGGCCGGGACGGAAGCCCACGAGTGCCTCGGCGACCGTACGGGCCGTGAAGAACTCGCGACCGCTCAACGGTCCGGCTGCTCCTTCGCACCTTCCGGCCGGGGTTGTGGCCGGGCCGCCGCGCCGCCCTTCTCCAGGCCGAGCACCGACACCACGGGTCCGAGCGCGACCTGCCCCAGCCCGCAGATCGACGTCTTGCGCATCGCTTCCTCGAGCCGCAGGACGTGCTCGCGCCGGCCGTCGTCCAGAACGGACGAACCGCCGTCCAACTGCGCGCGCAGCAGGGTGTGTGCCTTGGTGGACCCGACGCGGCAGGGCACGCACTTGCCGCAGGACTCGTTGCGGAAGAACCGCAGCACGTTGGTCGCCGCGGCCAGCAGGTCGGTGCCCTCGGCCATCACGACCAGC
Organism: Streptosporangiales bacterium; assembly: GCA_036378185.1. GTDB lineage: Bacteria > Actinomycetota > Actinomycetes > Streptosporangiales > WHST01 > WHST01. Next base: position 25,193 of record DASUWX010000121.1, read on the forward strand.
GCGCCGGAGCCGAGCATGGTGCCGGCCTCGGCGAGGGTGCCGAAGTCCAGTGCGAGGTCGAGCTGGTCCGGGCCGATGAAGTTCGACGACGCGCCGCCCGGCTGCACCGCCCCGACGGCGGCGCCGTCCTGGACGCCGCCGGCGGCGTCGATGAGCGCGCGGACGGTGGTGCCCATCGGCACGCAGTACACGCCCGGCTCGGCCACGTGGCCGGAGACGGCGAAGAACTTCCAGCCCACCGAGTCGCCGAGACCCTGGGCCTGCCACCACTCGGCGCCCCGCTGGAGGATGATCGGCACGTCGGCGAACGTCTCGACCGAGTTGATCAGCGTGGGACGGCCGTGCAGCCCGTAGTTGCCGGGGAACGGCGGCTTGTTGCGTGGCTCGCCGCGGTGGCCCTCCATGCACTCGAGCAGCGCGGTCTCCTCGCCGAGGATGTACCCGCCCGGCGAGACGAAGATCTCCAGGTCGAGTCGCCGCCCTGAGCCGCACGCGTCCGCGCCGATCACGCCCGCCGCCCGCAGCGCGTCGATCTCCCTGCGCAGCACCCGCTCCTCGGGGCCGTACTCGTGCCGGATGAACACCCAGCCCTGCTCGGCGCCGACCACCGCCATGCCGAGCAGCAGGCCCTCCAGCACGAGGTGCGGCTGGTCGGCGAGGATCTGGCGGTCCTTGAACGTGCCGGGCTCAGACTCGTCGGCGTTGCAGATCGCGTACTTGACCGGGTCGTCGGTGCCGGCGACCAGCTCCCACTTCTTGCCCGTCGGGAAGCCGGCGCCGCCCATGCCGCGCAGCCCGGACGCGGACAGCGTCGACACGACCTCGTCCGTGCTCAGCTCACCCGCGAGCAACGCGCGCAGCGACCGGTACCGCTCCTCGACACCGGAGCGGGCGGGGTACGGGTCGTTGGGCCACGGGTCGGCGCGGCTCGCGGCGGTCGCCTCGGCCACCCCGGCACCGCGCGCGGCCTCGACGAGCGAGTCCACGTCCGAGACGGGAGCCGGGTGCTCGTTGACGTCGGCGGCCGGCGCCACGTCGCAGCGCCCCAGGCAGGACACCTCGACCAGTTCGACGTCGGCGTCCTCCCCGTACCGCCGGCGGACCGCGGCGATCCGGTCGTCGCCGCCGCGCAGCCAGCACGACAGGTCGTGGCACACGTGCAACGCCACCTTCGGCGGCGGCGTGGTGCGGAAGTGCGGGTAGAACGAGACGATCCCCTCGATCTCGTACCGCGGCCGCCGCACCTCCCGGGCCAGCTCCTCCAGTTCCTCGCGGGGCAGCCAACCCAGCCGCGCCTGGATCGCGTTCAGCGCGGGGATCAGCGACGGGCCGGGGAACTTGCCGGCCCGTGCCTCGACCCCCGGCACCCAGCGTGCCCGCGCACCGGCGGCGCGTTCCGGAATCAACGTCATTCGATGGCTCCCAGACTCGCCGACTCGGAGACGGGCTCGTCCGCCAGTGCCTCGACCTGCACTGCACAGAACTTGAACTCGGGGATCTTGCCGAACGGGTCGATCTCGTCGATGGTCAGCAGGTTCGCCGCCGCCTCCCGGAAGTGGAACGGGATGAAGCAGTTGCCCAGCTGTTCACGATGCGAGATGCGCACCTGCAGCTCGATCGTGCCGCGGCGGGACCGCACCCGCACCCGCTGACCGTGGGAGAGTCCGCGCTCGGCGGCGTCCTTCGGGTGCATGTACACCTCGGGGATCGGCGAGATCGTGTCCAGCGCGTAGGAACGACGGGTCATCGACCCGGTGTGCCAGTGCTCCAGCAACCGCCCGGTGTTCAGCACCAGCGGGTACTCCGCGTCGGGCAGCTCCTTCGCCGGCAGCCACTGCGCGGGCACGAGATGCGCGAGCCCGTCGTCGGTGTTGAAGCGCTCGTCGAACATCACGATCGTGCCGTCGGAGTGCTCCGGGTCGTCGTTCGGGTACAACTTGCCCGACAGGCCGAGGTTCTCGTACTTCAGGTTCGCGTACGAGGGCATGAGGGCGACCATCTCGTCGAAGATCTCGCTCGGCGACGTGTAGTGCCAGTCCAGGCCGATGCGCCGGGCGATGTCCTGGATCACCTCCCAGTCGACGCGCGCCTGGCCGGGCGGGTCCATCACCTTCCGGCCGAGCTGCACGCGCCGGTCGGTGTTGGTGTAGGTGCCTTCCTTCTCCAGGTAGGACGAGGCCGGCAGGATTACGTCGGCGAACTCGGCGGTCTCGGTGAGGAAGATGTCCTGCACCACGAGGAAGTCCAGCGCCGCCAACGCCTTCCGGACCTTGTTGATGTTCGGGTCGGACAGGAACGGGTTCTCGCCGAGCATGTACATGCCGCGGACGCCGCCCGGCTTGAGCACCGAGCCGATGATCTCGGTGACGGTGAGGCCGCGGTTGGGGTCGAGCGTGGCGCCCCAGGCCTGCTCGAACCGGTCGTGGGTGCTGCCGTCGTCCACGCCCTGGTAGTCCGGGTAGAACATCGGGATCAGGCCGGCGTCGGACGCGCCCTGCACGTTGTTCTGGCCCCGCAACGGGTGCAGGCCCGCACCGGGCTTGCCGACGTTGCCGGTGATCGAGCAGAGCGCGATCAGGCAGCGGGCGTTGTCGGTACCGGTGGTGTGCTGGGAGATCCCCATGCCCCAGTAGATGACGGCCGACTTCGCCTCGCCCCAGACCCGGGCGACCTCGCGGATCAGGTCGGCGTCGACGCCGGTGATCTGCGCCGCCCGCTCCGGCGGGTAGTCCGCGACCGTGCGCGCGAGCTCCTCGTAGTTCGACACGCGCTCGGCGATGAACTCGCGGTCGATCAGGCCGAGCCGGATCACCTCGTGCATGATCGAGTTGTAGAAGGCGACGTCGGTGCCGGGCTTGACCTGGCAGTAGTAGTCGGCGTGGTCGGCGGCGGCGTTGGCGCGCGGGTCGACGTAGATGATCTTCGTGCCGCGGCGGCGGGCCTGCTTGAAGAAGGAGCTGGCCACCGGGTGGTTCGCCGTCGGGTTCGAGCCGGTGATGATCACGGCCTCGGCGTTGGCGACGTCGCCGTACGTGGTCGACACCGCGCCCGAGCCGACGCCCTCGAACAGCGCCGCCACCGACGACGCGTGGCACAGCCGGGTGCAGTGGTCGACGTTGTTGGTGTTGAACCCGGCGCGGATGAGCTTCTGGAAGAGGTAAGCCTCCTCGTTGGAGCACTTCGCCGAGCCGAAGCCGGCGATCGCGCCGGGGCCGAGGTCGGCGTGGATCTCCTTGAGCCGGCGGGCGACGAGGTCGAGCGCCTCCTCCCACGTGGCCTCGCGGAAGTGCGGCATGACCTCGTCGTAGTCGACGAGCCCGCCGGGCTTGCGGCGGCCGTCCCGCCCCGTCTTCCGGTCGCCGCGGCCACCGCCGCTGCGCTCGCCGCCGGACACCCGGCCGCGGTCGTCGTCGTCACCGCGCACGTTCGACGACAGCGGGCCCTTCGGGTACGACTCCTCGCGCCGGATGAGCGGCACGGTCAGGCGCTGCGGCGAGGCGGCGTAGTCCCAGCCGTAGCGGCCCTTCACGCACAGCCGGCTCTGCGAGCCGGGCTGGTCACGGCCCTCGGCGAAGGAGATCGCGCCGCGCTCGCGGTCGACGTAGTAGGTGAGCGCACAGCCGACGCCGCAGTACGGACAGACGCTGTCGACCGCGTCGAGCTGCTCGCGCGGCCGGATCGGGATGTCGTTGATGGGCTTGTTGGTCAGCGCACCGGTCGGGCACGCCTGCACGCACTCGCCGCAGGTCACGCAGGAGCTCTGGCCCATCGGGTCGTTGAAGTCGAAGGCGATGGTGGTCGAGTAGCCCTTGCCCGACCGGCCGATGACGTCGTTGCCCTGGATGTCGTCACAGGCACGGACGCAGCGGTCGCACAGGATGCACGCGTCGTGGTTGACCTCGATGACGGGGTTCGACAGGTCGATCCCACGCCCGGAGCCGACGGGCAGCGCGGTGGTCTCCCTGGCGACGTCGAACCGGTCGGCCAGGTCCAACAGCAGGTTGTCGCCGGTCTTGTTCTGCTTGGGGTCGTCGGCGCGTGCCGGCTGGTCGGAGACCAGCAGCTCGGTGAGTGTGGCCCGGTTGCGCCGGATCTCCTCGGTGTCGGTCCTGACCGTCATGCCGTCCTCGCACGGCCGGACGCATGCGGCGGCGAGCACGCGGCCACCGGTGTCGACGACGCACATCCGGCAGACCCCGACCGGGTCGTAGCGCTCGTCATGGCACAGCACCGGGATGTCTATCCCGGCCTGTCTCGCGGCGTCGTAGACGGTGGTGCCCTCGGGCACGGTCACCGACCGGCCGTCGATCTCGGCGGTCACCGTTCGTAGTGACGTCTGCGGCTCCTCGAGCGTCGTCATCGTCGCTCCGTCCTACTCGACATCGGGTCCAGGGTATCGCCGAGCGCGCCGGCGTCAGACGTCCAGCAGGAGATCGGCCATGTCGGTGTGCGGTACGCGGCCGTGCTCGTCCAGCCCGCGCGCCTGGTAGTACGCGCTGACCATCGCGCGGAGCCGCTCGGCGGTGAGCGAGACCGTGCGGCCGGAACCGAGCTCGAGTGGCGTCTCGAGCATCCTGTTCGGCAGGGTGTCGTCGGCCGCGGTGGCACCTTCACGCAGGTTGAACGCGCGCTTGGCCCGGACGATCCTGCGGGCCGCGGCGTGCAGCTCGCCGGCGTCGAGGTCCCACCCGGTCACCAGCGCGACGAGCCGGGCCCACTCGGTGAACGGGTCCTCGAAGACACCCCGCAGGAACTTGCACAGGATCATCGAGTCCATCACCGCCGCGCGGTCCTCGGTGCTCACCGCCGCCGCGACGTGCGGCGGGCCACCGGCGAACCGGTCGACGTCGCCGGACAGGTCCGCCTCGTAGGCACCGGAGCGGTTGTGGTCGGCGCCGCGCGCGTTGACCGCGAGCCCGAGTGCCATCGACTGCAGGCTGCGCGGCTCGTACCCGGGCATCTCCAGGCCCTTGACCTGCGCGGCGAACTCGATCGACCCGTGTCCGACCCGCTCGGCGGCACGGCGCGAGCCCTCGGCGAGCAGCTCACCCAGGCCGGGGGCCCGCCGCCCGATCTCGTCCAGCGCCTTCAGCAGGGCCGCACCGTCACCGAAGCGCAGCCACGGCTCGTCGATCAGGCCACGCTCGACGCACTCCATGGCCCACGCGATCGTGCCGCCCGCGGAGATCGTGTCGATGCCCAGCTCGTCGCAGCGCGCGCTGGCCGCGAACACGTCGTCGGGGTCGGACACCCCGCACAGCGGCCCGAGCGCGAAGACGTTCTCGTACTCCATCCGCTGCCTGCCGCCGCCCTTGCGCCGGTAGATGTGCTCGCAGCCGATCGTGCAGGACGCGCAGCTGTTGCGGGCGACGCCGCGCATCTCGTGCAGTTCCTCGGCGGCCAGCTTCGGCGCCTCGGCGAAGGTCGCGGCCGTGAAGTTGCGGGTCGGCAGCGTGCTGACCGCGTTGAAGGCCAACAGGTTCGACAGCGTCCCCAGCTCGCGGTACTTCGCGGTCGCCGGGCCGAAGCTGCGCCTGCGCAGGTCGCGTGCGGCCGCCAACACCCCGGCCTGGTCCGCGACGCCGACCTTGGTGGCCGCCTTCACCAGTACGGCCTTGATGTTCTTCGCCCCCAGCACCGCGCCGAGGCCGCCGCGGCCCGCGTGCCGGCCGTCGTGGCTGACGGTCGCGTACCGGACGCCGCGCTCCCCCGCCGGCCCGATCGCCGCAGTGCGCCATCCCCGGCCGTACCGCTGCCTGGCCCGGGTCTCCGCCTCGGCGGCGGACAGGCCCGCGAGGTCGGGCGCCGGCTCCAGCCGCGGCCCGTCCCCGTCGACGAGCAGCACCGACAGCTCGTCCGCCCGGCCCCGGACGACGATCGCGTCGTGGCCGGTGAGCTTGCCCGCTATGGCGAACTGGCTGGACGCGAGCGCGTCCGTGAGCAGTCCGGTCAGCGGCGACTTCGCGACCACGGCGAACTTCGCGCTCGTCGTCAGCGGCGTCCCCACGAGCGAGGAGAACACGAACGCGAGCGGCGCCTCGGGCGCCAGCGGGTCCACCCCGGGCGGTGCGAGCCGGTGCATCAGCCAGGTGCCCAGCCCGACGCCGCCGAGGTACGCCCGCAGGACGCGTTCGTCCAGGTCGACCACGGCACCGGACGCGCCCCCGCCGTGCACGTCGACGACGAGCGCCCGCCCGAAGAAGCCACCTGGCGCCATGCGTCGACTGTAATCCTCAGCCGCCGGCATCCGCCGACAGGAAGGCGACGGTGTCCCCCGCGACCAGCGGCAACCGGCCGTCCCTGGTCACCTGGTCCCCGTTCACTGCCGCCACGATGTGGCGGTCCAGCGTCAGCCCGACCGCCTCGGCCGCGTGCCCGATGGTCGCCGCGCGCACGACGCTCGGCCGGTGCCCACCGCCCTTGGCCAGCGCCCCGAACCGCTCCACCGTCACCTCCGGCGGCTCCCGGTCCCGCGCGGCCCGGTAGTCCTCCGGCGTGTTGACGTTGGCCACGGACTCCAGGTCCGGGTCGTACTTGGCGAGGGCGACGTCGTCCAGCAGGGCGGCGTCGTCCAGCTGGGTGACCGCGCAGTGCTCGAAGAGCATCCCCGGTCGCTGCTTCCCCTGCCGGAGCAGATCCGCGACGAGGCCGGCCAGCCCGGTCCGGTACGCCGCCGCCAACGGCTGGCGGAACCCGCGCGCGACGGGCAGCACGACGTCGACGCCGTCCGCGAGGCCGCGCAGCACCCGCCGCACATAGGCGGGATGCAGGAACGGCAGGTCGGTGGAGCAGACGAACGCCGCGACGGCCCGGTCCGCGACGGCGGCCAGCCCGGCCGCGAGTCCCTGCATGGGGCCGAGGCCCTCGACCGGGTCCTCGACGACGGCGACCCCGGCGGGGAGGTCGGGCAGGTCCTGGCCGGGCGCCGCGACCACGACCACGGGCCCGTCGACCGACCGCGCCGTCACCGCGGCGGCCCGGTAGAGCAGCGTCGACCCGTGCCACTCCAGCGCGGCCTTCGCGGTCCCCATGCGGGTGGACCTGCCACCCGCGAGCACCACACCGGCCGCGACGTTCACCCTGCCGAGGATAGTCAGTGCCCGGCGACGGAGGGGGCCGGCGACGCTCGTCCCACCTCGGCTGGGGACCCCCATCGGGGTGACGGCCACAAGTGGGGACCCCGGCGGTTGCCAGGACAACAACGGGGGTCCCCAGCCGAGGTCAGGTCGGGCCTCGCGGCACCCGCGTTGGACTCCTGCCGTCCCGGCGGGCAGGCTGGCGGTGACCGGAGACCGGACCGCGAGGAGTGAACATGGCACTGCCCACACAGCCGCTCGGCACCACCGGGATGGACATCACCAGGGTCGGGTTCGGCGCGTGGGCGATCGGTGGCGGCGACTGGGCCTTCGGCTGGGGCGGCCAGGACGACGCCCAGTCGGTGGCGGCGATCAGGTACGCCGTCGAGCAGGGGGTCAACTGGGTCGACACGGCGGCGGCGTACGGCCTCGGGCATTCCGAGGAGGTCGTCGCGGAGGCGCTGAGGGGCATCCCCGAGGCGGACCGGCCGTACGTGTTCACCAAGTGCGGCCTGGTCTGGGACGAGGCGGACCGCTCGGCCCCGCCGCGCCGGGTGGCCGCGCCGGAGAGCCTGCGCCGGGAGGCCGACGCCTCGCTGCGGCGGCTGAACGTGGACCGGATCGACCTGTTCCAGCTGCACTGGCCGCCGGACGACGGCACCCCGGTCGAGGAGTACTGGCAGGCCCTGCTCGACCTCCGCACCGCGGGCAAGATCCGCGCGGCGGGGCTGTCCAACCACGCCGTCGCGCAGCTGGAGGCGGCCGAGAAGCTCGGCCACGTCGGCTCCCTGCAGCCGCCGTTCTCGGCGGTGCACCGCTCCGCGGCCGCCGAGATCCGCTGGTGCGACGAGCACGACACCGGCGTGATCGTCTACTCGCCGATGCAGTCCGGCCTGCTCACCGGCGCGTTCTCGGCCGAGCGGGTCGCCGGCCTGCCCGACAACGACTGGCGCAAGCGGCACCCGGACTTCACCACCGGGCTCCAGGCCAACCTCGGGCTCTCCGACGCGCTGGTGCCCGTCGCCGAACGGCACGGCACGACGCGGGCGGCGGTCGCCGTCGCGTGGACGCTCGCCTGGCGTGGCGTGTCCGGCGCGATCGTCGGCGCCCGCCGCCCGGACCAGGTGGACGGCTGGCTGCCGGCGGCGTCGCTGGAGCTGACGGCGTCCGACCTGGACGAGATCGCCGCGGCGATCACCAGCACGGGCGCGGGCGAGGGACCGGCCCGGCCCTGACTCAGCGGCGCGGCCGCTCGCTCGTCAGCTCGTCCACGAGGAAGCCGAGCCCCATGCCGAGCATCCAGAAGTCCTTCGCCAGGGCGATGCCCTGCTCGCTCGGCCGCAGGCTCTTCTCCCGCCGCATGCCGGGCGTGCGCAGGTACAGCCCGACCAGGCCGGCGGAGAACGCCGTGAGGCCCGCGCCCGCCGCGACAGTGGGCACCACCGGCAGGAGGAGGGCCGTGCCCACGGTGATCTCGCCCCACGAGAGCAGCCGGGTGAAGGTACGCGGGTCGAGCCGTTTCATCATCGGGTACGCCGTACTGGCGCCCTGGTGCAGGTACTTGGCCGTCTCGTCGTCCGCGGTCCGTTTGGTCAGGCCCGAGTTGAGGATGTAGGCGCCGACCGCGAGGCGGCCGGGCCAGTGGCGTGCCTTGAGTCCGAGTCGCATGTTCGCCTCCGGCGCGTGGCTACCCCCGCCAGGCGGCGACAAACGGGTCAATCCGCTCCGGGCGTCACCAGGATCTTCAGCTCGTCCCGACCGGCGCGGAGCACCTCGTACGCGTCCGGTATCGCATCCGTCAGCGACACCTCGCGGGTGACCAGGCCGGCCACCGGGATGCGCCTGGACGCGATGAGCTCGACGGCGTCGGCCATGTCGCGGGACTCGTACACCCGCGAGCCAACCAGGTGCTGCTCACGCATGACGGCCGTGGCGAACGGCGCCTCGACGGGACGGTGCGGAAGGCCGCCGAGCAGGATCGTGCCCCGCACCCGCGCGAGCTCCGGTGCGGCGGCGAGCGTCGCCGCGACCCCGGCCACCTCGAACACCACGTCGAAGCCCTCGCCGTCGGTGCGGCCGAGCAGCGTCTCGACGCCGCCGGCGCCGGGGTCGAACGTGTCGAAGCCGAAGCCCGCCAGCCGCTCCCTGCGGCGGGGGTTCGGCTCGCTCACGACGAGGTCGGCCACGCCGTTCGTCCGCGCCACGAGCGCCACGAGCACGCCGATCGGGCCGCCGCCGAGCACCAGCACGCGATCCCCTGGGCCCACCCCGGAGCGCCGCACCATGTGCACCGCGACCGAGGTCGGCTCGGTGAGCGCGGCGTCGCGCAGCGGCACGCCGTCGGGGAGGGCGTGCAGGCGGGCGGCGGGCACCGTGACGTACCGCGCGGCCGCGCCGTCGACGTCGACGCCGATGACGCGCAGCGTCCGGCAGACGTGGCCGTGCCCCGCCCGGCAGGCGAGGCACCGACCGCAGTTCAGCAGCGGCTCGACCGCGACCCGCTGCCCGTCGCGTACGCCCCCGCAGCCGTTCGCGTCGACGACGGTGCCGCAGAACTCGTGGCCGAGCACCACCGGCGGGCGCACCCGGTCCAGGCCGCCCTCCCAGACCAGCAGGTCGGACCCGCAGATGCCGACGTGCCCCACCTCGACGAGGACCTCTCCCGCGGCCGGACGCGGCACCGGCACGTCGGTGAGCCGCAGTTCCCCCGGTGCGGTGTAGACGACGGCCTTCATGCCGCCAGGTTACGGGCCTCGCACTCCCCGGATGTCACACTCCGCGTGCCGCGCCACTCTTGGGATGGGACAGAGAGAGGACCGAGCGTGCCACCTACGGACGTGTTCACAGCCCATCGGGAGCTGCTGTTCTCGATCGTCTACAACATGCTCGGCACCGTCGCGGACACCGATGACGTGTTGCAGGAGACGTGGCTGGCGTGGACCGCGCGCAAGGACGCGCCGGACGCCGACCCGATCGCCAACCCCCGCGGCTACCTGGTGCGGATCGCGGTGAACCAGGCGCTCGCGCGGCAGGCGGCCATCAGCCGGAGGCGCGAGACCTACGTCGGGCCGTGGCTTCCCGAGCCGCTGGTCGAGCAGCTCGCCGAGCCGGACGACGCGGGCGGCGACGCCGCGGACGCGGCGGCTCACACCGAGGCGCTGTCGATGGCGGTCCTGGTGGTCCTGCAGACGCTGAGCCCGCTGGAACGGGCGGCGTTCGTCCTGCACGAGGTCTTCGGCTACGCCCACACCGACATCGCGGAGATCATCGGCCGGAAGCCGTCGGCTGTGCGCCAGCTCGTGCACCGGGCTCGCGAGCACGTCCAGGCCCGGCGGCCGCGTTACCGGGTCGACCGGCGGGTGCAGCGACAGGTGACCGAGCGGTTCGTGGCCGCGACGGCGGGCGGCGACCTGGGCGGGCTGCTGCGGGTCCTGGCGCCCGACGTCGTGCTGTGGACCGACGCCGGCGGCAAGCTCCCGCGGGCGGGCCTGCGGCCGGTCACCGGCCGGGACAAGGTCGCGCGCTTCCTGCTCGGCGTCGGCTCCCGCCCGCCGGCGGGCCTGCGGATCGCCAGGCGAGTCGTCAACGGCGACCTGGCGGTCGTGCTCTTCACGGGCGACGCGCCGTTCGCCGTGCTCACTCTCGACCTCGCTCCCGACGGCGGACTGATCAGCGGGATCTACGCCGTCGGCAACCCCGACAAGCTCTCCCGAGTGCGATGAAGGAGGACCCCGCCATGTCCACACGCCGCTTCAGGTTCGGCGTCGCCGTCGGCGCCGTGGCCGACGGGAAGGATCTGGTCGACACCGCACGGCGGATCGAGCAGCTCGGCTATTCGACCATGCTCGTCGCCGACGGAGGCTGGCTCCCGTCGCCCTTCCCGCTCATCGGCGCCGCGGCCGCCGCCACGACGACACTGCGGCTCGGCACGCACGTGCTGTCCGCGCCGCTGCGCATGCCCGCCGCGGTCGCCCACGAGACCGACACCGTCGACCTGCACTCCGACGGGCGCTTCGAGCTCGGGCTCGGCACCGGTCACGACGGAACCAGGGCGGACGCGGTCCGGCTCGGCATGGCCTTCGGCACGCTCACCGAGCGCCGGGCCCGCATCCTGGACACGCTCGCGGCGGTGCGCGAACGGTTCGCCGCGAAGGGCAGGGAGGCACCGCGGATCCTGCTCGCGGGCACCGGCCCGCGAATGGTCGAGCTCGCCGTGGAGCACGCCGACACGCTCGCGCTGCCGGTCGGCTACGAGCAGTCCGAGGACGGCCTGGCGACGGCCGTCCGGCGACTCCGGGCCGCCGCCGGCACCGGGTTCGACGAGCTCGAGCTCGCCACGAACATGCTGGTGGTCGGGGACGCCGAGCCTCCTATGTGGGTGCCCGCCCAGTTCCGCGAGCTGCCGCCGGGCTCGTACGGTCGCCTGGCCGGCGACCCGGCCCGGATCGCCGGCACCCTCCGCCGCCGCAGGGACGAGCTCGGGATCTCCTACGTCAGCGTCCCGCAGTGGCACGTCGAGGACTTCGCGCCCGTCGTCGAGCTGCTCGCGGGCACCTGAGCTGCTTCCGTGCGCTAGGCGGAGGGCGGCGTGAGCGAGAGCGGCAGCTCCGGCCGCGCCACGTGACAGGCGGCCTCGTGGCCCTCGGCCATCGGCCGCAGCTCCGGCGTGACCTCGTGGCAGACCGCCTCCGCGAGCGGGCAGCGGTCGCGGAACCGGCAGCCGGGCTTCGGGTCGATCACCTTGGGCGGCTCACCGGACGCGGCCTGCTCGTCGACGTCGAGCGGTGCGCGCGGATCGGGCACCGCGCCGAGCAGCAGGTCGGTGTACGGATGCCGCGGCCGGGCGAGCACCTCCTCGGTCGGCCCGGACTCGACGATGTGCCCCGCGTACATCACGATCAGCCGGTCGGCGACGTAGCGGGCGCTGGCGATGTCGTGCGTGATGTAGAGGAACGAGACGTCCTCCGTCTCGCGCAGGTCCGCCATCAGGTTGAGCAGGCCGATGCGGATCGAGACGTCCAGCATCGACACCGGTTCGTCGGCGAGGATCAGCCGCGGCCGGTGCGCGAGCGCCTGGGCGAAGCCGACGCGCTGGCGCTGGCCGCCGGACAGTTCGTACGGGAACCGCTGCAGGATGTCGTGCGCCGGCGTCAGCCCGACCGTCTCCACCAGCCGTTCGGCCTCCGCCCTGCGTTGCTCCTTGGTCAGCTCGGGCCGGTGCAGGCTGAGGCTGCGCATGATGCCGTGGGCGACGCGGAACGCCGGGTTCAGCGAGCTGAACGGGTCCTGGAAGACCATCGGCACCTCGGCGCGGTACGCCAGCATGTCCCGGCGGGAGCGCATGCTCGACAACGCCCTGCCCCGGTAGTAGATCTCGCCGCTCGTCGGCTTGTAGACGCGGCCGAGCAGCCGGGCGATCGTGCTCTTTCCGCTGCCGCTCTCCCCCGCAAGGGCCACGATCTCCTGCCGGCCGATCGTCAGGTCGACGTCGTCGACCGCGTGCAGCATCCGCCGGGAGAAGCCGCGGCCGACGCGGAAGTGCCGGGTCAGCGCCCGCGTCCGGAGGAGCGGTGCGTCCGGGTCGACGCCGTTGCGCCGGCCGACCGCGGCGGCGTCCGCGTCACTCATGGGTGGACTCCTCCCGCCGTGGGGCCGAGGCGGCGAACTCCGGCGCGTGCAGCAGGCAGCGCGCCGTCGCCGCACCGACCCGGTACAGCTCAGGTGCCACCGACGGGCACGCGTCGAACGCCTCGGGGCACCGCGGGTGGAAGCGGCAGCCCGACGGCGGGTCGGCGAGGTCGGGGGGACTGCCGGGTATGCCGGTCAACGGGACCCTCGGCCCGCGGATCGACGGGAACGAGTCGAGCAGGCCCTTGCTGTACGGGTGCGCCGGCCGGTCGAAGATGGTCCGGGTGTCGCCGATCTCCACGACCTGTCCCGCGTACATCACGAGCAGCGTGTCGGAGAAGTGGCTCACCAGGGACATGTCGTGCGTGACGAAGACGACGGCGAACCCGAGCTCCCGCTGGAGCTGCTTCACCCGGAGCATCAGGGACCGCTGCGCCACGACGTCGAGCGCCGACGTGGGCTCGTCCATGATCACGAGGTCGGGCGTGAAGAGCAGCGCCATCGCGATCATCGCGCGCTGCCGCATGCCGCCGCTCAACTGGTGCGGGAAGCTGCCGAGGTGTACCGGGTCGATCCCGACGAGCCGCAGCACCTCCGCCGAGCGTCCCTCCTCGACCGGTTCGTCGTGCGCGGCGATGGCGTCCTTGAACTGGCTGCCGATCGTCTTCACCGGGTTGAGCGCGTTCATCGCACTCTGCATGACCACCGAGAAGTCGCGCCAGCGCAACGCCGACAGCGAGCGCTCGGTCATCGTCACCAGGTTGGCGCCGTGGAACCGCACACTGCCGCCGACGATCGCGGCGGGCGGGACGAGCAGTTGCGCGATCGCGAACAGCAGCGTCGACTTCCCGCAGCCGGACTCCCCCACCACGCCGACGAACTCGCCGGCCCGCACGTCGAGGTCGACCGAGTCGACCGCGACGACGCGGCCGGTGTCGGTCGCGTAGTCGACGGTGAGGCCGCGTACCTCAAGCACGGGATCGGACACGTCGCCTCTTCACCGGTCGCAGTGCGGGGTTGCTGATCTCGTCGAACGCGTAGTTGAGGAGCGCGAAGGAGACGCCGAGCAGCGCGACCGCGAAACCCGGCGAGAGCGCCCAGGCCGGCAGGCCGTTCACCAGCGCGCCCTGGTTCTGCGCCCAGTAGAGCATCGTGCCCCAGCTGAGCGAGTTCGGGTCGCCGAGGCCGAGGAACTGCAGGCCGGCGGCGGTCAGCACGGAGTACAGCGCGGCACCGAGGAAGTTCGCGAGGATCAGCGACGTCATCGTCGGCAGCACCTCGACCACGATGATGTACGACGCCCGCTCGCCGCGGACGCGCGCGGACTCGAGGAACTCCCTGTTGCGCAACGACAACGCCTGCGCGCGCATCTGCCGTGCGCCGTACGACCAGCCGGTGACGACGAGGACGACGACCACGACGAACAGGTTGCCCTTGCCGGCGTAGGTGGCCAGCACGATGATCAGCGGGAACGCGGGCAGCACGAGGAAGACGTCGGTCAGCAGCGTGAGCACGTTGTCGGCGACACCGCCGAGGTAGGCGGCGGACACGCCGACGATGACCGAGAGCAGGGACGCGCCGAGACCCGCGGCCAGCGCGATGACGAGCGACTCGCGGGTGCTGTAGACGAGCTCGGCGTAGACGTCCTGGCCGAGACCGGTCGTGCCGAGCCAGTGCGCGCCGGACGGGTGCTGCAGCGGCGTCGCGCCGACGTCGCGCGGGTCGCCGTGCTGCCAGGGCACGAACAACCGCGGGAACGCCGCCGCGAGCGAGAACAGCAGCAGCAGCGACGCGCCCACGACGGCCTTGCGGTTTCGCAGGATCGCCCGGAAGACACCGCGCCGCATCCGGCGCTGGACGCCGGCGGAGGCACCAGCGGTCGCGCCGGCGACGACAGTCGTCACGAGTCCGTCGCTCCCTTCACCGTCTCAGCCCTTCGCCCTCGCCCGCGGGTCGAGCAGGAAGACCCCGAAGTCCACCAGCAGGACGCACACGAGCACGGCCACGGTCACGAGCAGGAACAGCGCCTGCAGCAACGGGTAGTCCGTGCTCACCGTCGCGTTGTAGAACATGTAGCCGAGGCCCGGGTAGTTGAAGACGTACTCGACGAGGATCGTCCCGGCGATGACGAAGCCGAGCGACATCGCGAACCCGGACAGGTTGGGCAGGAACGCGTTGCGGGCCGCGTAGGTCATCATGATCCGCCGGCTCGGGATGCCCTTCGCCCGGGCCATCCGGACGTAGTCCTCGGCGAGCGTCGTGATCATGTTGTTCCGCATGGTCAGGATCCAGCCGCCCACGGCGGTGACGACGATCGTCACCGCGGGCAGGATCCCGTGCTTCAGCACGCTCAGGACGAACGGGAGCGTGAAGCCGGGCTGGAGGCCCTGGTCGTAGTTGAAGTCGTTCGGCAGGAACGCGTGGTCGCCCATGGCGAACAGCGCGATCAGCACCAGGGCGACCCAGAAGTACGGCAGCGCCGAGGTCACCACGAACACGGACGGCACGACGCTGTCGACCACTCCGCCGCGCCGCCACCCGGCCACGATGCCGATGAACGTGCCGAGCAGGAACGCGAGCACCGTGGCGATCCCGACCAGGCCGAGCGTCCACGGCAGCGCGTGCCCGATCAGGGTCGTCACCGGCGTGCCGAGGCTGGAGCCGATGGACACACCCCAGTGCCCGGTGACCATCGCCTTGATGTACTCGATGTACTGGACGAAGAGGTTCTGGTTCGGGTCGAAACCGAACTCGGCGAGGATCGTCCGCAGCTGTTCGGTGGAGATGACCTGGCCGCCCTTGCTGAACCGCTGCCGGAGCGCGAGCTCCGGGCTCCCCGGCATCATCCGCGGGATGAAGAAGTTCAGCGTGATCGCGGCCCACAGGGTGAGGACGAAGAAGCCCAGACGACGGAGCAGGAACCTCATCGCCCGGACCTCCTCGTGCTCACCCGCGGAGGACTACTGTGCCGACTTCGAGTACAGGTTCGTCAAGACCTGACCGACGTCGGGCATGTTGTACGGCGCCGGCTGCGCGTACGGGTTCTCCTTGGTCGGCCACCCCGCGAGGTCCTTGGTGTTGTACTGGTACCAGTCGACCGACTCGGTCGTGGGGATGATCGGGACGTCCTTGAGCATCGCCGCCTGGATCTGCTTGATCAGCTGCACCTGGGTCGCCTCGTCCGCAGACGCGTACTGGTCGAAGAGCTTGTCGACGGCCGGGTTCAGGTAGCGCTCGTAGTTGCCGCTCGCCTGCTGGCCCAACGGCGCGGAGTTCTTCGAGTAGAGGATCTGCCGCAGCTCGTAGTACGGCGACGGACCTGCCGCGGGCTCCCCGCCGTAGGCGAGGTCGTAGTCGCCGGTGTAGAGCTTGTGGTTGTACGACTGCTGCTCGAGGTCCTGCACGGTGAGGTCGATGCCGACGGCCTTGAGCTGCTGCTTCACGACGGCGAGCGACGCGTCCCAGTCGGTGTAGCCGGTGACCGTGATGATCGACAGCTTGAGCGGCTTGGACGTCGAGTAGCCCGCGCTCTGCAACAGCGACTTCGCCTTGCCCGGGTTCGGCTTCGCATAGCCGGACGAGTTCAGCGCCGCCTGGTCGAAGAACTTGTTGTACGTCGGCGTCACCACTCCGGTCTGGTTGGCCGCCTGCTGCTCGCCGCCCTCGCCGATCTTCGCGATCTGGTCGCGGTCGAGCGCCGCGGCGATTGCCTGCCGGACGGCGAGCTTGCTCGTCGCCTTGTGCGACGGGTCGAGGTTCGGGAAGATCGCGACGTTCTCGACCGGCGGGAACCAGTAGTGGTTGTCCGGCGACTTCGACTTGTAGAAGCCGTCGATGTTGGGGATGTACTGGCCGCCCCACTGCGCCTTGCCGCTCTGCAGGTCGAGGTTCGCCGGGTTGTTGTCGAGGTACGACGGGTACTCCACCTTCTGCAGGTACGGCTTGCCGGGCTGCCAGTAGGTGCCGTTCGCGACGTACTCGATGTTGTTGGCGCTGCAGGTGTTGACCTTGAACGGCCCGGTACCCACGGGCTTCGGGTTCGCCCAGGTTTCCGGCTTCGACGCGGCATCTCCCGTGGACCAGATGTGCTTGGGCACGATGGCGACCTGGTTGGCGAAGTTGAAGAAGTACGGCTCGGCGGCCTGCTTGAACTTCATCGTCACCTTGCTGCCGCTCGCGGTCACGCTGGTCAGGCCCGCGCCCTTCCACAGCGAGTAAAGGTCGAGCGCCGGGTGCTTCTTCATCAGCTCGAAGGTGTACACGACGTCGTCGGCGGTCATCGGCTTCCCGTCGCCCCACTTCACGCCCTTGCGGATCGTGAAGTCGATCGACTTCTTGTCCGACGACCACTGGAACGCCGAGGCCAGCATCGGGGTGGTCGCACCGCTCTTCAGGATGTTGACGTAGACGAGGGGCTCGTAGACGAACCCGAGCGCCTCCTGGTTGACCGCGGGGTTGAACGGGTTGAACTGGCAGGTCCAGGTCTGACCGCCGACGTTGGCGATCGTGACCGTGCCGCCCTTCTTGTGCGCACCTGCCCCGTTGTTGCTGCCGCCGCTCGACTGTCCGGAGCTGCTGGCGTTCCCGATCGGCTTCTCACCGCCTCCGCACGCCGTCACGAGCAGGCAGAAGATCGCCGCCGCAGCGAGTCCCTTGACCGTTCTCATCGCGATTCGCCTCTCACTGCCGTCCCGGCAGATGAAATGCAGGGCCTGTAGGTGCTACCGTCAATAGTTAGGAAGGTAACCTAACTACTACGGTGGCACAAGACCTTCCGCGAGGTGTCCGGGGTGCCGGTACGAGGGGGTCGACGTGGCCGCTGTGACTGGTGTGTCCGCGGCACGGCCGCAACTCATCCGGGCGATGAACGAGCAGATCCTGCTCGATCTGATCCGCCGCTCCGGCCCGCTGTCCCGCGCCGAGCTGGCACGCCTGTCCGGCCTGTCCAAACCCACCGTGTCGCAGGCGCTCGCGGGCATCGAGCGGGCCGGTCTCGTGCACGTGACGGGCCAGCGCACCGGTGTGCCCGGTCCGGCCGCGGCGCTCTACGAGGTACGCCCCGACGCCGGGCTGGTGCTGGGGCTCGACGTGGGCAGGCACTTCCTCCGCGGCGCGGTCGCCGACCTCACCGGCACCGTCCGCAGCCGCAGGACCATCCGTGCGCACACGGGCGACCCGATGCGCGGCGTCGAGGAGCTGGCGGAACTGGCCGCGTCGCTGCTGGCCGACGCGGATGCGGCGGCGTCCGAGATCACGCAGACGGTCATCGGCGCGCCCGGCGTGTACGACCCGCGGCGGGACGCGCTGATGCTCACCGGACAGCTGCGGGGCTGGGAGTCACCCGACGTGCCCGCCGCGCTCCGGGCCCAGTTCGGCGACACGCTGATGATCGAGAACGACGTGGACGCCGCCGCCATCGCCGAGGGTGCGCACGGCGTGGGGCGGGGCGTCGACAGCTTCGCGTTCGTGTCCGTCGGCACCGGCATCGGCATGGGGCTGGTGCTCGGCGGCCGGCCGCACCGCGGCAGTCACGGCGTGGCGGGTGAGATCGCGTTCCTGCCGTTCACCGAGGGGCCCGGCGTGGACGCGCGGGACGCGCGCAGGCGCGGGAGCTTCGACGCGTCGGTGTCGGCGGCCGCGATCGTGCGGGCGGCACGCCGCGGCAAGCTACGCGGGGCGTCGTCCGCGGAGAAGGTCTTCGCCGCGGCCGCCGCCGGCGACCCGGTGGCGATGGACATCGTGGCCGAGGAGGCCCTGCTCGTCGCCAAGGCGGTCTGCACGATCATCACGGTCGTCGACCCCGAGCTCGTGGTGCTGGGCGGCGGCATCGGCCAGGCGCCCGGGTTCCTCGAGGCCGTCGTCGACCGGCTCCGCACGCTCGCGCCGGTGCTGCCCGAGGTCAAGGCCAGCGTGCTCGGCGCCGAGTCCGTGGTCGCCGGCTGCCTGGTCGCCGGCCTCGACCGCGCCTGGCAGACGCTGACCGGTTCGGGGTCCGGCGCCGCCGTCGCGCCCCTGCCCTGAGCACCGCTGCCGAGGGACCAAGATGGAGCCGTGCGCGCTCTGGGGCTCGGCTCGTTCGCGATGGTCATGGCGACCGGCATCGTGTCGGTGGACATGCACGGCCGCGCGGTCCCCTGGGTGTCGGTGGCGCTGCTCGCCGTCGCGGCGGCGGCGTACGCCGTGCTCGTCGTGCGCACCTGCGCGCGACTGGCCGGCGAGGCCGGTGCGCTGCGCGCGGAGCTGTCCGACCCGGGGCGCGCGTTCGGCTCGTTCGCGTTCGTGGCGGCCACCGGCGTGCTCGGGGTCCGCGTCGCACTGGCCGGCGACGAACCCGTCGCGTTCGCGGCGCTCGCGGTCGCCGTGGTCGCGCTCCTCGCGCTCGGTTTGCTCGTGCCGTGGCGGGTCGCCAGGGGCAGCGGTCCGGGGCGGTCCCTCGCGGACGGCACCTGGTTCCTGTGCGCGGTCGCCTGCCAGTCGGTCGCCGTGCTCGCGGCGACGACCGAGCCCGGCATCGGCACCGGCGGCGGCGCGCGTGCCCTGACGCCGCTCGCCGTCGCGGGGTGGGTCGCCGGCGCGGTGCTCTACGTCTTCGTACTGCTGCGGATCGTCGGCCGGTTCCGCCGGCGTGGCATGCGCCCGGCCGAGCTGCATCCGCCGTACTGGGTGACGATGGGCGCGACGGCGATCACGGTGCTCGCGGGTGCCCGGATCATGGGGATGCGCGAGACGCCGTCGTTCGTGCCCGTGCGCGACGTCGTCGGCGTGGCGTCGATCGCGTTCTGGGCGTTCGGCACGGCGCTCGTCCCCGTGCTCCTCGCCGGGATGTGGTGGCGGCACGTGCGCCACCGCGTCCGGCTGCGGTACGAGCCGGCGTGGTGGAGCGCGGTGTTCCCGCTCGGGATGTACGGCGCCGCGTCGCTCGGCCTCGGCGCCGCCGCGCACCTGCCGGTCACGTCGGCGATCGGGGCCGCCGAGGTCTGGCTGGCTCTCGCGGTGTGGCTGATCCTGTTCACCGCGCTGCTGCTGCACCTGTCGCGGCTGGCGTTACGGCGCGCCGGCCGGTGAGAGCACCTTCCCGGGGTTCAGGATGCCGTGCGGGTCGAAGAGCTGCTTGATGCCACGGTGCACGTCCAGCCCGACGCCGCCGAGCTCGCGGGCGAGCCAGTCGGCCTTCAGCGTGCCGACGCCGTGCTCGCCGGTGATGGTGCCGCCGAGCTCGAGACCGAGTGCCATGACCGACTCGAACGCCGCACGCGCGCGGCGTACCTGCGCCTCGTCGGTGCCGTCGAAGATGACCGACGGGTGCATGTTGCCGTCGCCGGCGTGGCCGCTGCAGGTGACGAGCAGGCCGCACGTCCTCGCGATCTCGGCGACGCCGGTGACGAGGTCCGCGAGCGCCGAGCGCGGCACGCAGACGTCGTCGGAGAGGAACGTGCCGAGCCGCTCCAGCGCGTGGGCCAGCAGCCGGCGCGACTCCAGCAGCATCTCGGCCTCGACGGGGTCCTCGGCGACGAGGACCTCCGCGCCGTGGGCCCGGGCGATCGTGGCGAACGCGGCGAGGTCGGCGGGTGCCTGGTCGCCGCGGTCGGACTGGGTGATGAGCACCGCCTCGGCGCCCCGGGGGAAGCCGAGGTCGCGGTAGGCCGTGACGGCCTCGATCGAGGCGCGGTCCATCAGCTCGAGCAGGGACGGGCGCGGGCCCGTCGCCATGCGCTCGGCGACGATGCGGCAGGCCGTGGCGGCGTCCGGGCAGAACGCGACGGCGGTGAGCGGCGCCTCGGCCTCGGGTACGAGGGCGAGAGTGAGCTCGGTGATGACGCCGAGCGTGCCCTCGGACCCGACGAACAGCCGGGTCAGGTCGTACCCGGCGACGCCCTTCACCGTCCGCCGACCGGTGCGCAGCACGCGCCCGTCGGCCAGCACGACCTCGAGCCCGCGGACGAAGTCCGCGGTCACCCCGTACTTCACGCAGCAGAGCCCGCCGGCGTTGGTGGCGGCGTTGCCGCCGAGGGTGGACGCCTCCCAGGACGCGGGGTCGGGCGGGTAGAACAGGTGCTGTTCGGCGACGGCCTTGGAGAACCTCGCGTTGACGACACCCGGCTGGACGACGGCGATCTGGTCGGTCGCGTCGATGGCACGGATCTCGTCCATCCGCTCCAGGTTGAGCAGTACGCACCCGTCGACCGCGTTCGCCCCGCCGGACAGGCCGGTGCGCCCGCCCTGCGGAACCACGGGGATGCGGTGCTCGTCGGCCAGCGCGAGCACCCGGGCGACGTCCTCCGCCGTCCGGGCGCGGACGAGCGCCGCGGGCGTGCCGCTCTCGCAGAGCGGCGCGAAGTCGGTGCGGTAGGCGTGCAGGATCTCCGGGTCGGTGGTCACCAGCCCGGCGGGCAACCGCTCCCCGAGCAACCGGGCCACGTCTGCCGGTGCGGGCGCTCCCGTTCGGCTCATCTGCGCCACCTCGCTCGTCGTCCTCGCCGCCAGTCTCGCAGGAACCGCCGTCGCCGGACCGGCTACGCGACCCGTTGCACGAACTGCACGGGATGCCCGTCCGGGTCCTCGACGAACGCCACCCGGAGCCGCCCGTCCAGGAACGGGTGCGGCGGGGCGTGCTCGACTCCGCCCGCGTCGAGCGCGATCCGGTACGCGGCGTCCACGTCGTCGGTCCAGAGGGTGATGCACGCGCGGTGGCCGCTGTCGACCGGCTTGATGCCGTGGCTTGCCGCCGCCGGTTCGGGCAGTGCGAGCCCGAGGCCGAAGCCCCCGAGCGCCAGCTCGACCTTCACCGGTGCGCTCGCGCTCGTGCGGAACGTCTCCCGGAAGCCGAAGCGCCCGTAGAACGCCGCGGCGCGCTCGCAGTCGGCCACGAACAGGATCACCTGCGGGTCGCTGAACTCCGGGCTGCCCATCGTCCGCTCTCCTCGTCGCTGATTCCGCCGGCTGCGGTGGTCCGGCGGCCCCCGCGTTCTCCAAATGATCACGGTATGTCAGGTTCCAGGGCCTACCGAGACGAGTACCTACTTCCCGCGTCCTGCAGCACGGGAGAAGTGGGTACTCGGCTAGGTGAGTTCCCGGGAAACCCACATACCGTGATCATTTGGAGAAAGGCCGAGGCGGAGAACGGGTCCGGGCGCTCAGCTCCGGGCGCTCAGCCCCGGGTCTCGGTCGTGATCCAGTGCAGGTAGTCCGCGTTGCCGCCGACGACCGGCGTCGCGACGATCTCCGGCACGTCGTACGGGTGCGCCGAGCGCAGTTGCTCGACGAGCTCGTCCAGCCGGTCCGCGGCGGTCTTCATCACGACCAGCCATTCCTGGTCGGTGGTCACCGCGCCCTCCCACCGGTAGGTGCTGGCGATCGGCCCGGCGACCTGGGCGCAGGCCACCAGGCGCGCCTCGACCACACGCCGCGCGAGCTGCGTCGCGGTGTCCGGGCTGTCGACCGTCGTCTCGACCCGCAGGTGCTCGCTCACTGTGCCTCCCACATCGCCCGGGTCATCTCGTACTCCACCTCGCCCAGGTCCGCTCCCGGCACCGGGTCGTCCCAGGACGGGAAGTACGTTCGCACGTACCGCATGCCGAGCTTCTCCAGCACCGCGCGGGAACCTGCGTTCACCGCCATGGTCTGGGCGATCACGCGGTTCTGCCCGACGGTGTCGAAGGCGTGCCGGAGCAGGGCGCGAGACGCCTCGGTGGCCAGGCCCTGCCGCCAGTGGCGGCGGACGAGCCGGTAGCCCAGGTCCGCGACGGTGGGGTCGTCGGGCTGGTCGGGGCCGTGCGCGGGCGGGAGCATCATCAGCCCGACGAACTCGCCGTCGGGCCGGAACGCCGTCCAGAAGCCGAGGCCGGCCACCTTCTCGGCCAGGGCCATCCGGCGCGAATGCGCCGCCGCCACCTCCGCCCTGGAGTGCGCCCGCCCGCTGAGGTAGCGGAGCACCTCCGGATCGGAGTCGAGCCGGACCTCGAGCTCGAGATGCCGGTCCGCCAGGGGGACCAGCAGCAGGCGATCGGTACGCAGTGTCGGTTGGCCCACCCGGCAACGATCACACGACGGGCCCGCCCGCAGCACGCGAATTCCCCGCCGCCGTCAGCCGGTCGGCGATCGGCGGTGCATCGCCCGCAGGCCGAACCGCAGCAGGACGAACACGACCGCGATCACGACGATCGCGCCGAGGTAAGGGATGTGCGTGTAGTGGACGAGGAAGCCGCGGAGGAAGTGGAACACGAGACTCCACGCCACGACGTGCAGGAGCCACCGGACGAGGAGCCCGACTCCGCTGACGGCGACCGTCGCGACAACTGTCGGTGTCATCCCTCCACTCTGCACACATCGACGGCCGGACCGCGGCGTCTGCGACACTGGCCGCGTGAGCGAGAGCTGTTGCGCGCCCGGACGCGGAGGCGAGGAGCACGGGACGGTGACCGCCGAGCCGGCACGCCACGGGCCGAGCCGGCGCGCGCCGCGCCCGGAGAGCGGGACGGTGTTCCTGCCCGAGGGCACGTTCGTCATGGGCTCGGACGACGACGACGTCAACCCGGGTGACGGCGAGGGACCCAGGCGCAGGGTGGACCTCCCCCCGTTCCGCATCGATGCCTGCGCCGTGTCCAACCGGCAGTTCGCCGCATTCGTCCGCGACACCGGCTACGTCACCGAGGCGGAGAAGTTCGGCTGGTCGTTCGTGTTCGCCGGCCTGCTCCCCCGCGAGCTGCGCGACGCTCCGCTTCCGGCGCCCGACGAGGCGCCCTGGTGGCGCGCCGTCGAGGGCGCTACCTGGCGCACGCCGGAGGGACCGGCGAGCGGCATCGAGCACCGCGACCAGCACCCCGTCGTGCACGTCTCCTGGCACGACGCCGCCGCGTACGCCGAGTGGGCCGGCAAGCGGCTGCCCACCGAGGCCGAGTGGGAGTACGCCGCACGCGGCGGGCTCGACGGCGCCCGGTTCGCATGGGGCGACGAGCTGCTGCCGAAGGGCCGGTGGCTGTGCAACATCTTCCAGGGCCGGTTCCCCGTCCTGAACACCGGCGAGGACGGCTATCTCGGCACCGCGCCGGTGAAGTCGTTCGCGCCCAACGGGTACGGGCTCTACAACGTCGCCGGCAACGTCTGGGAATGGTGCTCCGACTGGTTCACCACCGAGCATCCCAGCGACGTCGTCCGCCCGATCCAGGCACCGCGCGGGCCCGACAGCGGCACGGAGCGCGTGATGCGCGGCGGGTCGTACCTGTGCCACGACTCGTACTGCAACAGGTACCGCGTCGCGGCGCGGACGAAGAACACGCCCGACTCGTCGTCGGGCAACCAGGGCTTCCGCTGCGCCCTCGACGCCTGAGCTCGCGGGGTCAGATCACGTTGTGCTCGGGACGGGCGGCCGCAGAGGCGAACCGGTCGACGCCGAGACCGGACACGTCGACGACCGGCGCATGGCCGAGGACGAGGTCGCGCAGCACCTCGCCGACGGCGGGTCCCTGCAGGAAGCCGTGCCCGGAGAAGCCGGTGGCGTAGAGGAACCGGCCGACGCCGGCGGCCTCGCCGATGATCGCGTTGTGGTCCGGTGTCATCTCGTACAGCCCCGCCCACCGGTGGGCGATCCCGACCTCGGCGAGCGCGGGTGCCCGGTGTGCCACCGCCTCGGCCAGCCGCGCGAGCCACGCGTCGTCGACCCTCAGGTCGAAGCCGTACGCGTCCTGGGGTTCGGGCATTCCCATCAGCATGCCCGGGCCCTCGTCGTGGAAGTAGAAGCCGGTGCTGAAGTCGATGGTCATCGGCACGTGCGGGGGCATGCCGGGCACCGGCTCGGTCACGACGATCTGCCGGCGCAGCGGCCGCACCGGCAGCTCGACGCCGGCCATCTCCCCCACCTGCGCCGACCACGCTCCGGCGGCGCACACCACGACGCCGGTCGCTACGGTGCCCTCGTCGGTGCGTACACCCGTGATGGTGCCCGCGTCGACGTCGATCCCGGTGACGGCGCAGTGCCGCCGGATCACCGCACCGTGCCTGCGCGCCCCCTGCGCATAGCCCTGCACCACCGCCTCCGGCGTGCAGTGCCCGTCGCGTGGCGAGAACGCCGCCGCGAGCAGCCCGTCCGGCACGACGAACGGCGACAGCTCGCAGGCCTCCGCGACGCCCAGGATCCGGCTCGGCACGCCCATCGCGTTCTGCAGCCGGACGCTCGCCTCGAACGTCGCGACGTCGCCGGGCTCGCTGAGCAGGAACAGGTAGCCGTACTGCGCGAGGTCGATCTCGCCGCCCGGCCGCTCGGCGAACCGCTCGAGCGCGTCGAGGCTGCGCGTGCCTAGTGCGATGTTGACCGGGTCGGAGAACTGCGCGCGGACGCCGCCGGCCGCGCGGGAGGTGCTGCCCGAGGCCAGCTCGTCGCGCTCCAGCAGCACCACGTCGACGCCTGCCTCGGCGAGATGGAACGCGGCGCTGGCGCCCACGACGCCGCCGCCGACGACGACCACCTCGGCGGTCGCGGGTAGATCGGTCATGCGCTCCGCTCCGGTCGGTGTCGGGTCTCCTGGTGACGGAAGTCCCGTGGCGTGATGCCGACCCGGCGGGTGAACAGCCGGGAGAAGTACGCCGGGTCGTCGTATCCGACCATACGGGCGACCCGCGCGACGCTCGCGTGCGACTCCGCGAGCAGCGTCTTCGCCTCGTTCAGCCGTACCCGCAGGACGAGCTCGCGCGGGCCGCAGCCCGCGACCGCGCGTACCGCCGCCCGCAGCGCCTTCACCGACAGGCCCAGCTCACGCGCCCGGTCGGCGACGCTCATGGCGGTGCACGCGCCGGCCCGGACCGCGGCGACGACGGCAACCTGGTCCGGCTCGTGCGGTGCGGGCATCGTCTGACGCCGGACGGTGACGAGCAGCTCGTGAACGAGCACCGCGGCCTCGACGTCGGCGCGCCCCTCGTCACGGCGGCAGACCTGGACGAGCCGGTCGAGCACGTCCGCCACGGGTGCCACCTGGCGCAGCCCGACCACCGGAGGGTCGGCGGGCAGGTAGCCGAGCTCGGCGTACGCCCGGGTCGCCGCTCCGTCGAAGAGCACCCAGCGTTCGGACCAGCCGCGCTCGTCCGGCGCGTACGAGTGACACATCCCGGAGTGCAGGTAGAACAGCAGCGGCGCGTCGACGTCGGCACGGAACGGTGGCGAGGAGAGAGCCAGATGGCCCGAGCCGGCTGTGACGAGGACCGCCGCGTAGTGGCCGAGCGTCCGTGCCTCGACCGGCGGGACCGGCCCGTGCTGGACGCCCGCGCCGAGGCAGACCAGGCCGAGTGCCCGGTGTGCGGCGCTCGGAGTGCGGTACCCGCTGAGTCGCCGCCACCGGTCCCGACCCGGGAGTCCAAGCTGCCGTCGCTGATGGTCCATCGCTTCGACGGTACGGGCTCGGCCGCTCGTCGGGTCGGAAAGTCCAAATGGCCCGTCCGCTCCGTCCATGGTGCGGCAGGCGGCGGCCGCCGCAGACTCGCCTCGTGCTGCGGTCGAACGGGTACGTACTGGACGAGTCCGCGTCGCGGCTCGGCGAGCTGGTCCCGGTGCCGGACGCCGAGCGGTGCGACCGGGAGGCGCTGTGGCGGCGGCTGCGGCGCGACGGGTACCTGTACCTGCGCGGCGCACTCGACCCGGACGCCGTCCTCTCGTTCCGGCGCCACTACTTCGGCGCCCTCGCCGAGACCGGCCTGGTCCGCCGCGGCACGGACCCCCAGGCGGGGCTCGCGGGGGACGGCGAACCGGACCAGGCCCTGTTGCGGCACGTGCTGTTCCGGCAGGTCGTCCCGGGCGGGACGTACCTGCGGTTCTGCACGCAGCCGGCGATCCGCGGCTTCTACGCCTGGCTGCTAGGCCGGTCGCCGTTCCTGCACCGGCGGAAGATCATCCGGCACACCGTGCCCGGCCGGACCGGCATCGGCACCGCCACCCAGGCCCACTACGACCTGGTCTACCTCCGCGAGGGCACCGACCGGGTGCTGTCCTCCTGGATCCCGCTCGGCGACTGCCCGCTCGACCGCGGCGGCCTCGTCTACCTCGAAGGCAGCCACCGCCGCACCCTGGCCGAGGAGCAGGCCGGCCGGATCCGCCGTCCCGCGGCGTCGATCACCGCTGACCTGCCCGCCCTGGCCGACAGGCACGACAGCCGCTGGCTGGTCACCGACTACGCCGCCGGCGACATGGTCGTGCACTCGGCGTACGTCGTGCACGCGGCCCTGGACAACGTGGACCCCGGCGGCGTGATGCGGCTGTCGACCGACATCCGCTACCAGCGGCGGGACGAGCCGATCGACTGGCGGTGGCAGAACCACTGGCACGACCGGGACGGGCTCTAGACGGCCCGGCCCATTGACAACCGACCGCCGCGTGGTGAAACGTATAACCATGCCCGATCGGGTCACCCAGCGCGACGTCGCGCAACAGGCGGGGGTCTCCACCGCGACGGTGTCGTACGTGCTGAGCGGCCGCAGGGATCGCAAGACGCCGCTGCCCGACGAGACCAGGCGCCGCGTGCTCGACGCCGTACGCGAGCTCGGCTACCAGCGCAACCACGCCGCCCGCAGCCTGCGCCGGCGGCGTACCGAGCTGGTGGCGGTGGTCTACCGGCCGCCGAACAACCCGTGGATCGAGCAGCTCACCGCGCAGCTGCACGACTCCGCCGCCGCGCGCGGCTACTCCGTCGTGGAGCTGCCGATCGGCCCGGACGACCGGGCCGAGCCGGCGCTGCGGGTGCTGCGCGAGCACTACGTCGACGGCGCGCTGGTGATGCCCGACCACTGCGTGCCGCCGGCCGAGCTGCCCGTGCTCGCCCGGCGCGGCCTGGCCCTCGTCGTGTTCGACGACGACGCGGAGCCGGACGGCTTCGACGTGGTCCGGCAGCGCAAGGCGGAGGCCTGCCGTGCGGTGGTGAACCACCTCGTCGAACGGGGACACCGGCGGATCGCGCACCTGGCGCACCAGCACGAGCTGGAGCACCCGGAGACGTCGGTGAGGTACGCGAGCTACCGGGCGGTGCTGGCCGAGCACGGCCTGCCGTTCGACGAGTCCCTGGTCGTGCCGGGGGCGGACTTCCGCACCTCGGCGTACTCGGCGGCCACCGAGCTGTTCGCGCGCCCCGACCGGCCGACGGCGCTGTTCTCCGCGACCGACCGCGGCGCCCTGACCGCGATCTGGGCCGCCCGCGACCTCGACCTCGAGGTGCCCGGTGACGTCGCGATCGCCAGCGTCGGCAACACGGGCGAGGCGGAGGTGCTGCGCCCGTCGCTCACCACCGCGGGCATCCCGCAGCTGGACTTCACGACCGGCATCGAGCGCCTCTACGCGCGCATCGACGCCGGCCACCTGCCGGGCGAGGAGCTGAGCCTGCCGTGGCGGCTCATCGTCCGGCAATCGACCTAGGACTTCCTCCCCGAAGGAGCAGAACATGACCTCGCACGAGTCCGTGTCCCGTACGCCGATCTCCCGCCGCCGGTTCCTCGCCGTCGGCTCCGCTCTCGCCGCGGGTGTGGCCGCACCCTCGCTCGCGGCGTGCGGCCGGGCGCCGAAGTCCGGCGGCTCCGGCGGTGGCGGCGGCTCGAAGACGTTCACCATGTACTGGAACGCGGGCCACGCCTACGACGCGTACTCGAAGGTCGTCGACAAGTTCGCCAAGGACCACGGTGTGACGGTCAACTGGCAGAAGTTCCAGTGGCCGGACCTGCAGACGAAGCTCCAGGCCGACCTGAAGGCCGGCACCGTGCCCGACCTGGTTGAGCAGCCGAGTGGCGACACGGCGATGTCACTGGTGCTGACCGGTGACGTCCTGGCCCTGGACGACCACATCGCCAAGGACGGCAAGGCGATGGGCTACCCGGCCGACTGGCTCACGCCGTCGGTCCAGCCGTGGCAGCACGGCGGCAGGACCTACGGCGTCCAGCTGCACCTGACCTGCAACCAGCTCTACTACAACAAGGGGATGCTGTCCGACGCCGGCATCGAGCCGCCGCAGACCTGGGACGACTTCCTCGCCGCCGCGAAGGAGCTGACCGGCAAGGGGCGCTACGGGGTCGCGCTCAACCAGGACTACTCGTACAGCTGGCCGTGGTTCCTGCAGAACGGCGTCCAGTGGTACGACCCGTCGAGCAGGGACGTGCTCGTACCCCACGACGCGGCGCTGGCCGCCATGCAGTTCCAGTACGACCTGGTGCACAGGCACAAGGTGTCCCCCGCTCCGGTGCCGAGCACCGACTACGAGGGCCCGCAGAAGCTGCTGTCCGCGAAGCGGGCGGCGATGATCCTCACCGGGCCGTGGGACATCGAGCCCATCCACAAGGGCAGCCCGGACGTCGAGCTCGGCCTCGCCCTGCCGCTGAAGCACAAGGCGCAGGCGACGCACCTTGCCGGCAGCGGCGTGTTCATCCCGGCGAAGGCCAGGAACGCCGACCTCGCCTGGGACCTGATCAAGCGGCTGACGAAGCTCGACGTCGAGCTGGCCCTGACCAAGGAGGCCGGCATGACCATGCCGCGCAAGTCCTGGGCCGCGCAACCGCAGGTGAGAAGCGACGAGACGATCGGCGCGGTGGCCGCCGCGCTGAAGTACGGCTCCGACTGGGGGCGCCGGATGGCGCCCACCGGCAAGGGCCCGCAGGTCGAGGACGCGTACAAGACCTTTTACCAGTCGGTGGTCTGCAAGGGCACGCCGCCCGAGAAGGCGATGCCCGCGTTCCTGCAGGCCGCGAAGGGGACGCTGAGCTGAGCGGCATGCCGACGGCGACCACGACCGCCCGCCGCGCCACCGCGGCGGCCGTGCCCGCGCGCCGGAGCAGGGACCCGCTCGCCGGGCGGCGCGCGCGGACGGCGTACCTGTTCCTCGCGCCGGCGCTCCTGTTCTTCGCGGTGCTCTTCTTCTACCCGCTCGCCAACGAGCTGCTCACGAGCCTGTTCAGCGGCGCACAGGCGGAGACGTTCTCGGGCATCGGCAACTACACCCGCGCGTTCACCGACCCCGTGGCCCGGCACTCGTTCCTGGTGACGGTCGAGTACGCGGTCGGCGTCCTCGTCCTGAGCATCGTGCTCGGCATCGCGCTCGCCGCGGTGCTCAACCAGGGCCTGCGCGGGCGGGTGGTGATGCGCGGCATCCTGCTCGTGCCGTACCTCACGTCGATGGCGATCGTCGGCCTACTGTGGCGGAACATCCTCGACCCCGAGGTCGGCGTGCTCAACCGCGTGCTGCTCGCCGCAGGCCTGCCGACGCAGAGCTGGCTGAACACGCACCCGCTCGCCACGCTCGTCGCGATCGCCGCGTGGCAGCAGATCGGGTACACGACACTGCTGTTCCTCGCCGGCATGCAGGGCATACCGGAGACGTACTACGAGGCCGCGCGCGTCGACGGCGCCGGCCCGTGGCGCAGGTTCGTCGGCATCACCCTGCCCCTGCTCGCGCCCACCACGCTGTTCGTCTCGGTGATCGGCGTGATCTCCGCACTGCAGGAGTTCACCCTGCCGTACATCGTCACCGGCGGCGGCCCGGGCAACGCGACCGACCTGTTCGTCTTCCGCACGTACCAGACCGCCTTCAACTTCAGGGACTTCGGCTACGCCTCCGCCCTGTCGTACCTGCTGCTGGTGGTCATCCTCGTGCTGTCCGTCGTGCAGCTGCGGATCGGGAGGCGGCGCTACGATGCCTGACCGCGACCGGCTGTTCCCCGGCGACCGTGCGGTCGGGTACGTCTTCGTGCTCGCGTGCTGCACGGTGACCGTCGTCCCGTTGCTCTACATGGTCTCGCTGTCGCTGCAGTCCGACTCCGACATCTTCTCCGGCAACCCGGTCCTGTGGCCGAGCGTGCTGCACCCGGACAACTTCGTCACGCTGTTCCAGCGGGCGCCGTTCGCGCGGTTCTTCCTGAACAGCGTCGTCATGGCCGGTGTCATCACGCTGTCGCACCTGGTCTTCGACCCGCTCGTCGGCTACGTGTTCGCGAAGTTCGACTTCCCGCTCAAGCGCACGGTCTTCGTCGTCATCCTCGCGACGCTGATGATCCCGTTCTTCGTCCGGATGATCCCGGTGTACGTGATGTTCTCCCAGGTCGACTGGCTGAACAGCTACCAGGGGCTGATCGTGCCGTTCCTGATGGACGCGTACGGCATCTTCCTCATGCGCCAGTTCATCGAACCGCTGCCGGACGAGCTGATCGACGCCGCCCGCGTCGACGGCGCGTCCGAGCTGCGCATCTACAGCCGCGTGATCCTCCCGCAGACGAAGCCGGCGCTCGGCGTGCTCGCCCTGTTCACGTTCGTGTTCCAGTGGAACAACTTCCTGTGGCCGCTGATCGTCACGTCCACCACGGACATGCGGACCATGCCCGTCGGCCTGACCCTGTTCAACCAGGAGTACTTCACGCAGTGGAACCTCACGGCCGCGGGCTCGGTCGTGCTGTTCGTCCCGACCGCCCTGCTGTTCTTCTTCACCCAGCGCTACCTCGTCCGGGGTATCGCGCTCACCGGCCTGAAGTAGGAAGGACCTCCACGTGCCCGACGGTCGTCCCGATCGCCCGAACGTCGTCGTCTTCTTCACCGACCAGCAACGTTCGGACGCCACCGGAGCGGGCGGGAACCCGCTCGACCTCACGCCGAACTTCGACCGGTTCGCGGCACGGGGAATGCACGTCCCCTACGCGTTCACCTGCCAGCCCGTGTGCGCACCGGCGCGCGCGGCGTTGCAGACCGGCAGGTATCCGACGGCGACCGGCGTCTACCGCAACGGCCTAGCGCTGCCGCAGGACGAGCGCACCCTCGCCCACCACTTCGCCGCCGCCGGCTACGACACGGCGTACGTGGGCAAGTGGCACCTCGCGGACTACGGCACCGACCCGGTGCCGGTCGAGGCCCGCGGCGGCTACGACCACTGGGTCGCCGCCGACGTGCCCGAGCTGATGTCCGACGCGTACGACGCCCGGCTGTTCGACGGCGCGGGCACCGAGCTCAGGCTGCCCGGCTACCGCGCGGACGCCTACGTCGACGCCGCGATCGACTACCTGGCACGGCCGCACGACCGGCCGTTCTTCCTGTTCTGTTCGATCACCGAACCGCACCACCAGAACAGCCGCGACGACTACCCGGCGCCGGACGGCTACCGGGAGCGGTACGACGGGCGGTGGACACCGCCGGACCTCGCCGCGCTCGGCGGCACGTCCGCCGAGCAGATGGGCGGCTACTGGGGCATGGTCAAGCGCGTCGACGAGGCGTTCGGCCGGCTGCTCGACGCCCTCCGGAGCCGAGGCCTGCTCGACGACACCGTGGTCGCGTTCACCTCCGACCACGGGTGCCATTTCAAGACCCGCAACGACGAGTACAAGCGGTCGGCGCACGAGGCCTCGATCCGGATCCCGATGGCGCTGGCGGGCCCCGGCGTCGACGGGCGTGGGCCGGTCACCCGGCTGGCCAGCCTGATCGACCTGCCCCCGACCCTGCTGGAGGCCGCCGGGCTGCCCGCCGTGCCCGGCATGCACGGCCGGTCGCTGCTGTCCGGCGACGACCGGCCGGACGACGTGTTCGTGCAGATCAGCGAGTCGCAGGTGGGCCGCGCGCTGCGCACGCGGCGGTGGAAGTACGCGGTCACCGCACCGGACGCGGACGGCTGGGACGACGCGGGCGCGAAGCGCTACGTCGAGTCCGCACTGTACGACCTGGACGCCGACCCGTACGAGCTCACCAACCTGGCCGGCGACCCCGCGTACGCCGAGGTGGCCGCGACCCTGCGCGACCGGCTGGCCGAGCGGATGGTCGAGGCCGGCGAGGAGCGCCCGGAGATCGTCCCGCCGGCCTGAGGCCCACGTTGGGTACCTGTTCGCCACCACCCGGGCCGTGTGTGAGGGGCACCCTGGTCCCACGATGACGTGACCAGGGTGCCCCTCACACACTCGATTCGGCGGCGGCCGGAGCGGGCTCGACGGCAGGTGCCCACCGCCGCCCGGGCAGGGTGAGCCCGGCGACCGCGGCGGCGAGCGCGAGGCCGGCGCTCGCGTAGAGCGCGGGACCGACTCCGTCGACGAAGGCCGGTGCGGACGCGTAACTTCCTGCGCCGGCGAACACGGCGACGAGCACCGCGACTCCGAACGCGCCGCCGAGCTGGCGCAACGTGCTGAACGCGCCGGAGGACTTGCCGACGTCCTGCGATGCCGCCGTGCTCAGCACGGCGCTCTGTATCGCAGGACTGGCCATGGCGACGCCGAGCCCGGAGATGAGCAGCGGCGCGACCATCTCCCAGTACGCGGTCGTCGGCTCGGCGATCAGTGCGATCCAGGTCATCCCTGCGGCGTGCAACACCATGCCCGCCGCGATGAACGGCCGTTCGCCGAGACGCGGGATCTGCGCTGCCACCACCCGCGGGACGAGCATCACGATCGCCCCCCACGGCACGAGCCGCACTCCGGCGTCGAGCGGGCCGAAACCCAGACCGGTCTGGAGGAACTGCGCCATGAAGAACATCGCGCCGAGCGCCGATCCCCAGAGGAAGAACATCGCCGCGTTGCCCGCCGAGAACGAGCGGTTCCGGAACAGGCGCATCGGCAGCATCGGCTCCCGTGCGCGCGCCTCCCGGACGACGAACGCGAGGACGAGGAACCCGCCGAGGGTCAGGGAGAGCAGTACCTCACGGCTCGTCCAACCGGCGGAGTTCCCGCGTACCAGTCCCCATACCAGCCCCAGCACGGCGCCGGTGACGAGCACGAGACCGGGCACGTCCAGTGCCGTGGCCGGGCCGCGGCTCTCGTCGATCCTGAGCAGGGCGAGGGGGATCAGCGCCAGCGCGAGCGGGACGTTGAGCCAGAAGATCCACGGCCACGAGATGCCCTGGACGACGGCGCCGCCGAGCAACGGGCCGAGCGGCACCGACGCCCCCATCACGGCGGCGTAGATGCCCAGCGCTCTGGGCCGCTGCGGCGGCGAGATCGCCGCGGTGAGCAGCGCCAGGGTCAACGGGATCACCGCGGCCGCGCCGACGCCCTGGACGGCGCGTGCGGCGACGAGCCAGCCCGCGTCCGGCGCCAGCGCGCACGCCGCCGACCCGGCGGCGAACACGCCGACGCCGATCGCGAACAGGCGCCGTCGCCCGAACCGGTCGCCGAGTGCGCTCGCGGTCATCATGAGCAACGCGAACGTCAGCGTGTACGCGTTGACCGTCCATTCGAGCTCCTCGACGGACGCCCCGATGTCCACGCGGATCGTGCTGAGCGCCGTCGACACGACCAGAGCGTCCAGGCCGACCATCGCCGCCGCGACCGCGGTGAGGCCGACCACCCACCGCTGGCCGGAAGTCCATCTCGTCGTCACTGCTGCCTCCCGTTCGGTGCCGTCGTCGTTGAGACACCGAAGAGGGTCCGAACGGACCGGTCCGTTCCGACCCCGCGTGGTGTCCTTACTGTCGACAGGAGGACCCGGATGCAAGGACTCAGCCGTGACCGAAGAACTGCTCGTACGCGCCCGCTCCGGCGACGAGGACGCGTTCCGCGAGCTCACCGAGCCGCACCGGCGTGAGCTGCACGTGCACTGCTACCGCATCGTCGGGTCCGTGCAGGACGCCGAGGACCTGGTCCAGGAGACGCTGTTGGCTGCCTGGCGCGGGCTGGCCACCTTCGAGGAACGTTCGCCCGTCCGTGCGTGGCTGTACCGCATCGCGACCAACCGCTGCCTGAACGCCATGCGCGACAGCACCCGGCGGCCCCAGCCCAATCCGCCGGTCGCGCTGCCGGCGCCGACCCGCCGCGCCGACCCGGTCTGGTTGCAGCCGTACCCCGACGTCCTGCTCGACGACATCCCGGACCACGCACCCGGTCCGGAGTCGCGGTACGAGGCACGCGAGGCGACGGAGCTCGCGTTCATCGCCGCGTTGCAGCACCTGCCCCCGAGGCAGCGTGCCGTCCTGGTGCTGCGTGACGTGCTCGGCTACCGCACCGCCGAGGTGGCCGCGATGCTCGACGTCAGCGAGGTGTCCGTGAAGAGCGGCCTGCAACGCGCTCGCGCCACCCTGCGCACCCACCTGCCCGACGACGCGAGCCGCGCGCCCGCCCCGAACTCCGCACGCGAACGCGAGCTCGCCGGCCGGTTCGCGGAGGCGATGGCGCGGGCTGACATCGCAGGTCTCGTGGACCTGCTCACGGCCGACGCCTGGCTACGCATGCCGCCCGAGCCGCACGAGTACCAGGGCCACGCCGCCATCGCGGCTTTCCTCGACGGCGGCGCGATGGGCCGCGGGACGCCGCTGCACGTGGTGCCGACACGCGCCAACACCCAGCCCGCGTTCGGCTGCTACCTGCCGACGCCGCCGGCGCGGATCGCGCGCGCGTACGGGTTGCTCGTCCTCACCCTCGACGGCGACGGGATCTCGGCCCTCACCTGGTTCGCGGACACCAGCGTGTTCCCGCACTTTGGGCTGCCCCGTACGTTCCCGACGTGACCGGCTCTAGCCGTGGTACTCCCAGTGCCACGGCTCGAAGGGGTGGTGCTCGGCCCAGTACGGGTGGACGAAGCCGAACCGTGGCGCGTTCGCCTTCATCCAGTCGAACTGCGTCGACCCGTACACGTTCACGCCGCAGCCGAGGTCGACGGCTATGCCCTCGCCGTGGTTCGACGTGCCCGGCACGGCGGCGTAGCCGGGTGTCATGACGGCATACAGCTGGTACTGCCGGCGCAACGACCGGTACGCCGCGTTGACGCACATGTCGCCGCCGAAGCGCCCGCGGTATGCGGCGTTGAGCCGCCAGAACGCGCGGGCGGCGTCGGCGCGGAGGTAGCTTCCGGACTGCGGCAGCGGGCACAGCGCCGACAGCGGGATCAGCCCGTTCGGGTAGTCCAGCCGGGACGTCCGCCGGCAGCTCGACGATCCCCCGCCGCCACCGCCGCTCCGGGCCAGGGCGGCCCGCCGCCGGGCCGCGATCCTCGCCAGCCGGGCCTGCTCGGCGGCCTCCAGCTTGTCGATGCGCGCCTGCATCGCGTTGACCTTCGCCACCGCACTGCTCAGGCGGTCGGTGGACTTCTTCGCCTCCGCCCGGAGGGTGCGCGTCTTCGCCTCGAGCGACGCCGCCAACGACGCCGCCTTGCGCTCGGCCGCACGGGCCTGCCGGGCGAAGACGTCGGCCGCGGTCTTCGCGGCCGCGAAACGACTCAGCCGACCGGCCTCCTGGTCACCGGCCTGGTCGAGGTCGGCGAGCCCGCGCGCCTGGCTCAGCGGGTCGGGCGAGCCGAGGCCGGAGGTGAACGCGATCATCGAGTTGACCGGGTTCTCGTACGCGCCCGCCGCGAACCCCGCGACCTGCTTGCGGGCGTCCTCGACCAGCGTCCGTGCCTGTGCCGCCTGGGCGTTCTTGTCGCGCACGTCGGTCTTCGCCGCGGTGAGCTGCCGCTCGGCCTGCTTCCACTTGGCCGTGCCGACGACGAGCGCGGTGCGGGCGGCGTCGGCCTGTGTGCGCAACGACTTCTCGGCCTTGTCGAGGGCCCGGAGGTCGTCCTTGAGCTGCTTTGCACGCTGGCCCGGCGTCTGCGCCGCGTGAGCCACCGACGGGAGCACGACCAGGGTGGACGCCGGCAGCACG
Organism: Streptosporangiales bacterium; assembly: GCA_036378185.1. GTDB lineage: Bacteria > Actinomycetota > Actinomycetes > Streptosporangiales > WHST01 > WHST01. Next base: position 61,453 of record DASUWX010000121.1, read on the forward strand.
AGCACGCACGCCCATGCCGCCATGCGCCGCACGAGGGCACGGCACACCGTTACCGCCTCCAGAAATCTCTCGGGGAAGGAGAGGCTCGCGACAGGTTATGACAGACTCACGCCCAGTCCCGGTATTTCCGGCGCGGTGTCTCTGGCACTGTGGAAGGCCGGGACGACGGTCCGCAGGTACGAGGAGAAGATCATGCCCGTTCGTAGGCTGGCCAGGTCGCTGCTCGCGTCGACGTTCCTCGTCGGCGGCGCGGACGTCCTCCGCAATCCGGAGCCGCGGGTGCGCAAGGCGAAGGCGTTGCTCGTGCCGCTGGGTGTGCCGGAACAGTACGTCTCACCGCTCACGCTCGCCGACGGCGCGGTCAAGGTGGCCGCGGGTCTGGCGCTGGCGACCGGCCGCGTGCCGCGCATCGCGGCGCTCGCGCTCGCCGCGAGCATGCTGCCGACGACGTTCGCAGGCCACCGCTTCTGGGAGCACGAGGAGCCGCAGGCGCGGGCGAACCACCGGATGCACTTCCTGAAGAACCTGGGCATCATCGGCGGCCTGGTCTTCGTGGCGCTCGACACCGAGGGCCGCGAGTCGGTGCCGCACCGCGCGGTCCGCGCGCTGCCCTGGACCTGAACCGGCGGGGCGTCCTCAGAAGAACCTGTGGTCGCGCAGCCAGCCCACGACGAGCCGCGGCAGGTGCCGGAGGCCGCTGCCCTCGAGCGGCCACCAGTGCACCGGCGTGTTGAACGCCTCGACCAGGAACGCGACCGCCGCGACGGCGACGACCAGCGCGAACACGAGCGCCACCGGCCGCGGCGAGGCCACCCAGGCGAGGGCACGGCGGCTGCCGGCGCGTAGCCCGTCCCCCTCGATGCCCCACCACGCGAACAGCGACGTCACGCCGAGCCCCAGCGCGCCGAGCGCGTGCGGGTTGGTGGCGTGCAGCCCCGCCGGCGCGAACAACGCGAGCAGGACCACGACGGCCGCCGCGCCAATGGCGGCGAGCGGCAGCGTCAGCAGGGTGAACAGGCCCGACCGGGTCAGGTGCCACGGCAGCGCCGTGACGGCGACGAGACTGTCGGAGGGGCTGCGGCCGCGGCGTTCCCTGCGGTGGTGCAGGAAGAGCCCCTGCCGGTCGACGGTGCGGAACATGGCGAGCGCCAGCCCCAGGCAGAGCAGCGCGACGAACGGCGCGACGGCGCCGACGGCCATCGCTAGGGCAAGGAGCAGCATGCTGAACAACGGCTGCGGCTGCAGGGCGGCCGGCGGCTCCGCGGTCCGCGGCCGCTGCTCCGGACCGGGCTGCGGCTCGGGCCGGCGCGCCGGCAGCGGTTGCATGGCCCGGGCCCTGGGTACGGCGTCGCGGGCCCGTTGCACGCCGATCGGCCGGGCGGAGACGGCGCGGGGTGTGGGGAGCATCGCCGGCATGACCGCGACCGGTCGGGTGCCCGGACGGGTGGGCCGGGGCCGGCTGCCGACACCGCGGGAGATCAGCGAGCCGAGCTCGGCCGGCGCGGGGCGGCGGCGTGGGTCACGGTGCATGGCCAGCCGCAGGATCATCTCGAGGCGGTCCGGGCAGCCCTCGAGGTCGGCCTTGCCGGAGACGACCCGGGAGACGACGCCCTCGAGCGCGCCCCGGCCGAACGGCGGCCTGCCGGTGGCGGCGAAGGCGAGCGTGGCGCCGAGGGAGTGCACGTCCGACGACCGGGTGGCCGGGCGGCCCTCGATCACCTCGGGCGCGAGGTAGCCGGGCGTGCCGATCACCAGGCCGGTCTTGGTGAGCTTGTTCTCGTCCACGACGTGCGCGATGCCGAAGTCGATGACCACCGGCTGGCCGTCCACCATCAGCACGTTCGCGGGCTTGAGGTCGCGGTGGATGACGCCGGCGGCGTGGATCGCGGCCAGCGCCTCGGTGAGCCCTCGGCCCAGCCGGACGAGCGCGCGGTCGCCGAGCGGGCCGCCCTTCTCCACCACCTCGGACAGCGGCGGCCCGTTCACGTACCTGGTCACCACGTACGGCGTCTCGCCGGTGAGCTCCGCGTCGATCACCTCGGCGACGAACGGCCCGCGGATCCGGCGCATCGCCCGCACCTCGCGGGCGAAGCGGTCGCGGCTGTCGCCGTCGATCGCGACGTCGGGCCGCAGCACCTTGACCGCCACGGGCTTGCCACCCGCGCCGACGGACCGGTAGACGACGCCCATGCCGCCCTCACCGATCTGCGACCGCAGCTCGTACGGTCCCAGCCGGCGCAGGGGCGTGTCAGTCGTCACCCGACCACGGTAACCAATCCGCGCACGTCACGGACACGTACACGCACCCGCTGTCCCCGGCGACGTGAGGCCCGCTCAGGTCGCCGCCGACACGGTGTAGCACGCCACGGCGGCCGCGGCGGCGAGGTTGAGCGAGTCCACGCCCGGGGCGATCGGGATGCGGACCCGCAGGTCGGCGGCGTCCTGCCAGTGCCTGCTGAGGCCGTCACCCTCGGTGCCCAGGAGCAACGCACAGTGACGCAGTCGCCCGGGTGGGACGTCCGGCAGCGGCACCGCGTCCGGCGCGGGCGTGAGGGCGAGCACGGCCAGTCCCGCGGCGCGGAGCAGCTCGGGCCCGGCGTACCAGTCCGTCAGCCGGGTCCACGGCACCGTGAGCACGGCACCCATCGAGACCTTCACCGCGCGCCGGTACAGCGGGTCGGCGCAGCGCGGGCTGAGCAGCACGGCGTCGAAGCCGAACGCAGCCGCCGTACGGAACACCGCGCCGACGTTCGTGTGGTCGACCACGTCCTCGAGCACCAGCACCCGCCCGGCGCTGCCCAGCAGCTCCCCAGGCTCGGGCAGCGCCGGGCGGCGCATCGCGGCGAGCGGCCCGCGGTGCACCCGGTAGCCGCTGACCCGCTCCAGCACGTCCTCGGCCGCCACGTACACCGGCGCGTCGACGGTGTCGACGACGTCCGCCATCCGGTCCAGCCAGCGCGGCGCCAGCAGCATCGAGCGCGGGACGTAGCCGGCGCCGAGCGCCCGCCGCACGACCTTCTCGCCCTCCGCGACGAACAGGCCCTCGGCCGCCTCCCGGTGTCTGCGCAGCTCGACGTCGGTGAGCGCGACGTAGTCGGTGACGCGCGGGTCGCCCGGGTCGTCGACCGTCAGGACGTCGGCCACGGCGCCTCGCCGCGCCCCACCCGGCCGAGCAGGTCCGCGAGGTAGCCCTGCGCGAGGCGGTGCAGCCCGGGCCCGTACGACACCCGGGCGACGCCGAGCTCGGCGAGCCGCGCGAGCGACGGTGCCTGCGGCCTGGCGAGCGCGTTGACCGGCCCGCCCATCCCGTCGACCAGCCGCCCGATGGTCGCCTCGTCGTCGACGAGGATCGGGTAGACGCAGTCGGCGCCGGCGTCGAGGTACGCGCGGCCGCGGCGGACCGCCTCGTCGACCCGCTCCTCCGGCTCCCCCACCTGCTGGATGAACACGTCGGTGCGCGCGTTGAGCACGATGTCGACACCGGCCGCGGACGCCGCCGCCCGCACCTCGGCCAGCCACGCGGCCTGTGCGTCGACGTCCATGAGGCCGCCGCTGCGGTGGGACGTGTCCTCGAGGTTGCAGCCGACCGCGCCCGCGGTGAGCAGGCGGTCGACGAACTCGGCCGCGGGCAGGCCGTAGCCGCTCTCCGCGTCGACGGTCACCGGCACCGAGACCGCCGTCGCGATGCGGGCGGCCGCGGCGAACATCTCGTCCACGGGCGCCGCCTCGTGGTCGGCGTAGCCCAGCGCCTCGGCGACCGCGGCGCTGCCCGTCGCCACGACGGGGAAGCCGGCCGCCTCGACCGCCCTCGCGCTCGCCGCGTCCCACGCGTTCGGCAGCACGAGCGGGTCGCCCGGGCGGTGCAGGGAGCGCAGCAGCTGCGCCTCTTTCGCCAACTCGCGGTTCGCCGCCACGGCCACGTCCTTCCGCTCGCCTAGTCTGTGTTGCCATGACGCTAGACCAAGCCGCGCCGACGCCCACAGGGGGCGAGCCCGTCGGGCGGGTCCTCGGCAACGCCGACGCGACTCCCCTGACGTTCTGGACCGCCGTGCGCCAGGACGGCTACCTGCAGCTCGACGACGTCGTCGTCACCGAGCGCGAGCTCGCCGGACGCGAGCCGGTCACCATCGCGGGCGTCGTGACCCAGGTGCGGGCCAGGCACGAGGGCGCCCAGTTCGACTCCGACGTGTTCCTCGTCTCCGACGGCATGCTCCCCGCCGAGGTGCAGGAGGCCGCTGAGGTGTCGGTCACGCGGGTGGAGCCCGAGGTCTACGTGCCGCCACGCCCCGGCGCCGTCGTCCGCCGCGCGGTCGAGGAGCAGCGCTCGCGCGCCCTGTACTTCGACAAGATGGACCGCAAGGTCGCGCTCGGCGTCGGGCGGGACGGCGAGCCGGTCTACCTCGACCTCGACTTCCTCGACGGCACCCGCGGCGGCCACGTCTCCATCTCCGGCGTGTCCGGGGTCGCGACGAAGACGTCGTTCGCCACCTGGCTGCTCTACTCGGTGTTCCGCGGGGGTGCGCTCACCGACGCGCACAACGCGCGGGCGCTGATCTTCTCGGTCAAGGGCGAGGACCTGCTGCTGCTCGACCACCCCAACACCCGCATCGACGAGGCCGAGCGCGCCAGGTACGCGGCACTCGGCCTGCCCGCCGAGCCGTTCGGGTCGGTCGCCGTCCTCGCGCCGCCGCTGCGCGGTGACAGCACCGGCCGGCCGGACGTGTCGGTCCGCGACACCGGCGTCGACGCGTTCTTCTGGACGCTCGCGGACTTCTGTGCCGACGCCCTGCTGCCGTACGCGTTCGCCGACGTCGAGGACGAGCGGCAGCAGTACACGATGGTCGTCCACCAGGTGGCCGCGCGGCTGCAGCGCGAGGCGAAGGCCACCGCGGACGGCGCGGTGCACATCGACGGCGAGCTGCTGCGTACGTACGCCGACCTCGTCGACTTCCTGCAGAGCCGGCTGCTCGACGACGCCACGCAACGCGACTGGGCGGGACCGGCCACGACGATGGGCACGGTCAACGCCTTCCTGCGGCGGCTGATGTCGAGCCGGCGGGCGCTGGACCGGCTGGTGCGCTCGGACATCACGACGAAACGCCCGCACGACATCACCGGCAGCGACGCGCAGGTGACCGTCGTCGACCTGCACAGCCTGCCCGACGCTGCGCAGCGGTTCGTCGTCGGCGTGACGCTGCAGCGGCTGTTCGACGCGAAGGAGGGCGCGACGTCCGGGCGGTCGCTCCAGTTCGTCGTGCTGGACGAGCTGAACAAGTACGCGCCGCGCGAGGGCAGCAGCCCGATCAAGGAGGTGCTGCTCGACATCGCCGAGCGCGGTCGCAGCCTCGGCGTCATCCTGGTCGGCGCGCAGCAGACGGCGTCGGAGGTGGAGCGGCGGATCGTCGCGAACTCCTCGGTGCGCGTCGTGGGGCGGCTCGACTCCGCGGAGTCCGCGCGCCCCGAGTACGCGTTCCTGCCGCCGGCGCAGCGTGCCCGAGCGGTGCTCGCCAAGCCGGGCACCATGTTCGTCGCCCAGCCCGAGATCCCCGTGCCGCTCGTCGTGGAGTTCCCGTTCCCCGCGTGGGCGACCAGGCCCGCCGAGGCGGGCCCTCCCCCGGCGACGGCGCGGCGGTCCGCCACCCAGGGCGTCGACCCGTTCACGATGATCACCGACACCGACGACGACATCCCCTTCTGACGAGAGAACTCCGAAGGAGCTCCGTGAGGATCCTGCACACCGCCGACTGGCACGTCGGCAAGGTGCTCAAGGGACGCACCCGCACCGACGAGCACAAGGAGGTGCTCGCCGAGATCGTCCAGGTGGCCCAGCGGGAACGCCCCGACCTCGTGGTCGTCGCCGGCGACCTGTACGACACCGCCGCCCCGAACGCCGACGCCGTCCGGCTGGTGACGCGGGCACTGAGCGCGTTGCGCCGCACCGGCGCGGAGGTCGTGGCACTCGCCGGCAACCACGACAACGCCGCGCAGGTGGAGGCGCTGCGGTCGTGGGCGGAGGCCGCGGGCGTCCGGCTGGTCGGCCTGGTGGCCAACCGGCCCGAGCAGCACCTCTCGACCGGTACCACCGCAGGCGGCGAGCCGTGGCGGCTGGTCGCTCTGCCGTTCCTGTCCCAGCGGCACGTCGTCCGCGCGGCGGAGATGTTCGAGCTGTCCCTCGCCGAGGCGAGCCAGACCTACGCCGACTGGGTACGCCGGCTGCTCGCGCGGCTCACCGAGCCGTTCGCGGCGGGGGTTCCGGGTGCGGCGGAGGGAGCTGGGGCGGGCGAGCCGGCGGTGAACCTGCTCACGACGCACCTCACCGTGTCCGGCGGCAGCCTCGGCGGCGGCGAGCGCGACGCGCACACCGTCTTCGCCTACCACGTGCCGCCCTCGGTGTTCCCCGCGTCGTGCCACTACGTCGCGCTCGGCCACCTGCACCGCCAGCAGGAGATCCCAGGGCCGTGCCCGATCCGCTACTCCGGCAGCCCGCTGCACGTCGACTTCGGCGAGGAGGCGAACGAGCCGGCCGTGCTGCTGGTGGACGTGACGCCGTCGACGCCCGCCCGGGTGACCCCGGTGCCGATCACGTCCGCGCGCCCGCTGCGCACCGTCCGCGGCACGCTGGACGAGCTGGCGCGGGTCGCCGGCGAACACGACGGCGCCTGGTTGCGCGTGCTCGTCAGGGAACGCCCCAGGGCGGGACTGCGCGAGGAGGTGCAGGCGCTGCTGCCGGATGCGTTGGAGGTGCGCGTCGATCCGGACTTCGCGCGGCCGCGCGACGAGCGCGGGCCGCGCGCCCAGCGGTCGGGCCGGACGGCCCGCGAGCTGTTCGCCGCCTACCTCGAGGAGCGGGGCCACGACGACCAGCCCGTCCGCGACCTGTTCGACCGCCTCTACGACGAGGTGTCCTCGCTACCGTCATGATCATGGGACGGAGGCGTGTTGCCCGCCGGTCCGGCGACACGCGTTCGTTAGCCTGCCGTCATGCGACCGCTGCGGCTCGACCTCGAGGGCTTCACGGTCTTCCGGGAGCCGACCGTCGTCGACTTCACCGACGCCGACTTCTTCGCGTTCGTCGGGCCCACCGGCTCGGGCAAGTCGACGCTGCTGGACGCGATCTGCTTCGCGCTCTACGGCACGGTGCCGCGGTGGGCCGACCAGCGCGGCGTCGCGGGCGTGCTCGCGCCGTCCAGTGCCGAGGCCCGCGTGCGGCTGGCGTTCGAGACCGGTGCCGGCCGCTTCGTCGCGAGCCGCGTCATCACAAGGGACGGCAAGGGCAGGGTGAAGACCAGCCTGGCGGGACTGCAACGGTTGCCCGAGGGTGCACCCGTTCCGGACACCGGCGACGAGGCCGACGGCGTGCTCGGTGAGGTGCTGGCGGCGACGCCGAAGGAGATGGACGCGCTCGTCCCGCAGGTCGTCGGCCTGCCGTACGACCACTTCGTCACCTGCGTCGTGCTGCCGCAGGGCGAGTTCGCCCAGTTCCTGCACGCGAAACCCAGCGAGCGCGGCGACATCCTGGTCAACCTGCTCGGCCTGCACGTCTACCGCCGCATCGCGGTGCGCGCCGGCGAGCTGTCCAGGGAGGCGGCCGCCCAGGCCGCCGCCACCGACCGGCTCCTCGGCAGCATCGAGCACGTCGACGACGCCGCCGTCGCCGCGGCCGCCGAGCGGGTCGAGCGGTTGCGTGAGCTGTGCGGCCGGGTCGAACGGGAGACCCCGGCGCTGGCCCGTGCGCAGGAGGCCGCCGACGCCGCGGAACGCGAGCTCGCCGAGCTCGACGCCGCCGTGACCGCGCTCGGCGGCGTGCGCGTGCCCGCGGACGCCGCCGCCGTCACGAGACGGGTCAACGAGGCCGCCGGCGCCCTGGCGGAGGCCGAGCGTGCGCTCGCCGCGGCCGAGGACGCCGAGGACGCCGCCCGCGCCGCCGCCGAGGACGGGCCCGACGTCGCCGCGCTGCAGCGCCTGCTGGAGGCGTTCGACCAGCTCACGGAGACGACGGCGCAGCGCGAGCGCGCCGCCACCGAGGCCGGCGAGGCCGCCGCCGTGGTCGAGCAGGCGCGCCGCCGGCAGCAGGTCGCCGACGAAGCCGTCGGGACCGCCGAGCTCGAGTACACCGAGGCGCAGCGCAACGAGGTCGCCGGCGCGCTGCGGCCGCACCTGGTCGCCGGTGAGCCGTGCCCCGTCTGCGCCCAGGAGGTGCGCACGCTGCCACCCCCGGCCGACGCGACCGCCGTCCGCGCCGCCGAGAAGAAGCTCGCCGAGGCGCGCACCGCCAAGGCCGCCGCCGACCGGCAGACCCGGGCCGCGGAGCGCACCCTGGCGACCGCGGAGGCCCGGCTCTCCGGCCTGGACGAGCAGGCCGGCAGGCTCGCCGGCGTCCTCGGCGGGCGCACCGACCGGGCCGAGGTCGTCGCCGAGCTGGACGCCGCCGGAGCGCTGCGCGACGCCTGGCGGGCCGCGAGCCTGCGGGTGCGCGAGTGCCGGCAGGCCGGTCAGCGGGCCCGCGCGGCCGAGAGCGGGGCGCGGGACGCCGCACGCGCGGCCTGGGCCACGCTCGACGACGCCCGCGACCGCCTGGCGCCGTTCGGGCCGCCACCGCTCGACCGGTCCGACCTCGCGGCGGCGTGGGACCGCCTCGTCGACTGGGCGGGCACCGCGGCCGACGCGCGGCGGCGCGAGCGCGCCGGGCGGGAGGAGGCGGTGTGCCTGGCCCGCGTCGCGACCGACGAGGCCAGGGACCGGCTGCTAGCGCTGCTCGGCGAGCACGGCCTGCCGGCGCCCGGCGGTGCCGACGCCGCCACCGTCTCCACCACCGTCGCCGTCGCGCTGACCCACGCCGAGAACGAGCACGGCCGGCTGCGTGACCGGTTGCGGCAGCTCGCCACGCACCTCGCCGACCGCGACCGGTACGCCGCCGAGAGCCGGGTGGCGAAGTCGCTCGCCGACCACCTGCGGGCCAACAACTTCGAGCGCTGGCTGCTCCAGGAGGCGCTCGACAACCTGGTCGAGGGCGCGTCGCGGATCATCGGCCAGCTCTCGTCGGGCCAGTACGCGCTCGGCCACGCGGACGGCGAGCTGTTCGTCGTCGACCACCACGACGCCGACCTGCGCCGCCCCGTCCGCACGCTCTCCGGAGGCGAGACGTTCCAGGCATCGCTCGCGTTCGCGCTCGCGCTGTCGGAGCAGCTGGTCGGCATGTCCGACACCCGGGCGAGCCTCGGCTCGATCCTGCTCGACGAGGGCTTCGGCACGCTGGACGCCGCCACGCTGGACACCGTCGCGGCGACGCTGGAGAACCTCGCCGCCGACGGCGGCCGGGTCGTCGGCATCGTCACCCACGTGCCGGCGCTGGCCGAGCGCGTCCCGGTGCGGTTCGAGCTCACCAAGGACGCGCACGGGGCGCACGTCGAGCGGGTCGGGTGACGGCACGGTGCGGATGCACGTCGACGCCTGGGATCCCGGCTACGGCACCGGCTACGACGCGCCGGACGACGACGGGGAGGTCGCGAGCGACGTCACCATCGAGCTGCCGCAGGAGTCGTGGCGCCCGCTCTCGCCTCCCTCGGCCGCACGGCCGGTCGACGTCGTGCTGTTCGTCGACGGCGTGCGGCGTCTGGACGCCAACGTCTGGGTGGTCGAGGACGACGGCACCACCCACCCGGGCCTGTGCGCGTCGTACGCCGCCGGCGCCGTCCGTTGCGACGGCGTCGCCCGCGTCGTGGCGCAGCAGGTGCGGCACGGCGTGTTCACGCCGAGCGCGTCGGTGGCGGACGTCGACCTCGCGGGCACGGTGCCGGTGCGCTACGTCGCCCACCACGTCGCGCGCACCGACCCGGACGCGCCGCGGCTCGCCGTCCAGGACCAGCTGAGGCTCACCGAGATCGCCGTGGCCGAGGCCGCCCGCGACGCCGACGCAGCCGACCTGCTCGTCGTCGACGGCCCGCTGCGTGCCCGCACGCACCTGCCGCGGACGCTGGGCTACGTGAAGACGCAGGAGCGCAGGTACCTGCCCACCGAGCTGGACGCCGTCGTCGCCGGGCTCGCGCCGGGACAGCGGACGCCGGTGTTCCTGATGGGCAGCAGGTGGCGCAGGTTCGCCTGGTACCTGCGGCTGCCCGGGCCGGCCGGCCCGCCGTGGGCGGGCATCGTCCGGGTGGAGTGCGCGGCGGAGCTGGCCGTCGAGGAGGCCGTCGAGCTGGCGGACGCCTCGGCCGCCACGCTGCCGCGGTTCGCCAGCCGTGAGTACCGCGACCCGCGGGCGCCGCAGAACCTGGTGCCGATCTCCGGCCTGGAACGCGCGCTGCGGGCGCGGCTGGGTGATCCGCGTCTCCTCCGCCGCGGGCTGCGCGCGGCTGTCGCAGCGAACTGACAGGCTGGACCGCATGACGGTCCGGGCGAACGCGGCGACGGGTGTCAGCACGCACCGCGCAAGGGTGGCGGCGTTCGCCACCGCGATCGTGTTCGCCACGAACGGCGCGCTGTACGGCAGCTGGGTCACCCGGGTCCCGGCCGTGCGCGACCACGTGGGGGCCGACCCGGGCGCGCTCGGGCTGGCCCTGCTCTGTCTCGGCGGTGCGTCGTTGCTCTCCATGCCCACCACGGGCGCGCTCGTGCGACGGTTCGGCAGCCGAACGGTCTGCACGGTCACCGCACTGCTCTCGGCGGGCGCGTTCACGGTCGCGGGCTCCGTGCCCACGGTGTGGGGGCTGGGCCTGGCGCTGGGGTTCGCCGGGCTGAGCTGGGGGGTCTGGGACGTCGCGATGAACATCCAGGGCCACGACGTCGAACGCCGCCTCGGGCGCGACATCATGCCGCGCTACCACGCCTGCTGGAGCGGCGGCAGCATCGTCGGGTCGGCGGCCGGCGCGGTCGTCGCGAGCCACGGGATCCTGCCCACCTGGCACTTCGGGATCGCCGGTGCCGCCATGTTCGTCGGCTGCACCCTCGCGGCGTCGCGGTTCCTGCCCGACAGGGCGGACGCGAGCGCACCCGCCGAGGAGGAGCACCACCGTCCCGCCTGGCAGGTGCTCGACGTGCGGCTGGCGCTGATCGGCCTGATGTGCCTCTGCGGCACGATCTGCGAGGGCGCCGCCTCCGACTGGCTCGCCCTGCTGTTCCACGACGACCGCGGCGCCAGCCCGGGTGCCGCGGCGGCGGCGTTCACCACCTACACGGCGGCGATGACCGTCGGCCGGTTCGCGGGCACCAACACGATCGGCGCGCTCGGCCGCACCCGCGCGCTCCGGCTCACCGGCCTGGTCGCCGCCGTCGGCGTCACGTGCGCGCTGGTGGTGCCGACCTACGCCGGCGGGCTGGTCGGCACGGCGCTGTGGGGGCTGGGGATCTCGATCGTGTTCCCCGCCGCGATGAGCTCGGCCGGCGACGCCGGACGGCGTCCCGCGGACGCGATCGCCGCGGTGTCGACCGTCGGCTACGGCGGCTTCCTCATCGGACCGCCGGTGATCGGATTCCTGGCCGACGCGTTCGAGCTGCGCAACGCGCTGTGGGTGGTCGTGGTCCTGGCCTGCGGCATCGCCGCACTCGCCTTCACCGCGCGGCCCGGGCCGCGCTCCACGTCCCGCGCCCCGACCTCAAAATGATCACGGTATGTCAGGTTCCAGGGAAACCCGGTCAGAGTAGCCGGCCGGCCTCCACGCGGGCCTGGTCGCCGTCCCAGCGCTTGCGCAGCCACCGGTCGTGGCTGACGACGACGACCGGTCCCCGCCTGCGTCGCACCGCGTCCTCCAACTCCTCGACGAGCACCAGGGACAGGTGGTCGGTCGGCTCGTCGAGCAGGAGCACGTCCGGGTCGGCCACCAGCAGCCGTGCCAGCTCGAGCCGGCGCTGCTGCCCGACGGACAGCCGGCCCACGGGCGTACGCAGCTCGCGCGGGTGCAGCAGGCCGAGGTCGAGCAGGTCGGAGACGTGGTCCTCCGGCGTGCCGGGCCGCCCGGCCGCGAACGCGGCCGCGACGCTGCGGCCGGGCTCCGGCCAGCGCACCTCCTGGGTCAGCAGGCCGACGCGGACGCCCTTGCGGGTGAGCACCTTCCCGCGCGCCGGCGCCAGGTCGCCCGCGAGCAACGCGAGCAGCGTCGACTTGCCCGCGCCGTTCGGGCCGGTGACGAGCAGCCGCGTGTCGTGCAGGACGTCGAACGCGTCCACGTGCAGGCGGCCGGGCACCTCGGCGTCACGCACCGATATCGGGACGCCGTCGGAGACCGCGCCGCCCGCGCGCGGCGTGAACCGCAGCGGCTTCGGCGGCTTGGGCACCCGGTTCTCGCGGAGCACCTCCAGCCGCTGCTCGGCGTCACGCACCCTGCGGCTCACCACCGCGTCGACCCGCTCACCCTTGAACCTGGTGATGAACTTGTCGTTGTCCGTGGGCCCCCGCCCCGGTGCGACGCGGTGCGCGGAACCGGACGCCAACCGGGTCAGCCGGTTGGTCTCGTCCCGCCACTCCTCGTACGCGCGCTCCCACCGGCTGCGTTCCGCGGCCTTCGCGCCCAGGTAGTCGGTGTACGCACCGCCGTAACGGGTCGCACCGTCGCGGCCGGGATCCAGGTCGACGATCGACGTGCACACGGCGTCGAGGAACGCCCGGTCGTGGCTGACGGCCACGACCACTCCCGGCCATTCGCCGAGCACGCCCTCGAGGTATCCGAGCGCGGCGTCGTCGAGGTGGTTCGTGGGCTCGTCGAGCAGCAGCACCTCGGGCCGGCGGACGAGCAGCCCCGCCAGCGCCAGCCGCGACCGCTGCCCGCCGGAGATCGTCCCGAGCTGCCGGTCGCGGGTCAGCTCACCGACACCGAGGCCGTCGAGCGCGGTGTCGACACGCACCTGCGCCGTCCACACCTCGCGCGCCTCCGCCTCGGCGAGCGCGTCGGCGTACGCGGACAGCACCGCAGGGTCGGCATCGCCGGTCATCCGCTGGGCGAGCACGGCCAGCCGCGCCTCCACGGCGTGCAGGTCGGACAGGGCGTCGTCGATCAGGTCGCCCACCGTCGCGGACGGCGCCGGCCGGACCTGCTGAGGCAGGTGACCGAGCGTGCCGTGCACCGTGACCGTGCCGGAGTCGGGCGTCTCCTCACCTGCGAGCAGGCGCAGCAGCGTCGACTTGCCGGAGCCGTTCTCCCCGACGACGCCGAGCCGTTCGCCGGCACCGGCGACGAGCGCACGGAGATCGACGACGACGCGGTCGGCGTAGGACTTCCGCAGGTCGGTGACGCGCAGTTGAGCAGTGGACACGAGAGCACCGGTCCTCGTTCGAGCGGTGACCCGCCGGGCGTCGAGCCGCGGACGCGGGACGGAGGGTGCTCAGTTGCGCATGGCGCCATCCTGCCATGCGGGCGAGCCGCCCGCCAAAACGGTTTCGCCGGAGCGCCCCGGCGGCCCCCGCCGACCGGGACAATGTGGCGATGGCCCGGTCCCGGTGCCACGACGGACAGGAGAGTGAGCGAGCATGCCCCGTGTCGACCTCGGCCCGATCGGCGCCGTCATCAGTCCCGACCCCACACCTCCCGCGAGCGCGGCCGCCGCGGCCGAGGTCGAGGCCGCGGGCTTCCCGACGATCTGGCTGGCCGGCGGAGGCCTGGAGAGCCTCGAACAGGTCACGGCTGCCGTCGCGGGGACGCGCGAGGCCCGGATCAGCACCGCCATCATCTCGGTGGACCGGTTCGGCGCACCGGACGTCGCGGCCACGTACGCCGCCCTCCAGGGCGAGCACCCCGGCAGGTTCGTGGCCGGACTCGGCGGCGCCCATGGCGCGAAGCCGCTCGCGACGTTGCGCTCGTACCTCGACACGCTCGACACCGTGCCGCGGGAGTCGATCGTGCTGTCCGCGCTCGGGCCGCGGATGCTCGAGCTCGCCCGCGACCGGGCGGCCGGCGCGATCCCCGTCCTCATCACGCCCGAGTACGCGGCCCGGGCGCGCGAGACGCTCGGCGACGACGCGACGCTGGCCGTCCAACTGCTCGTGGCGCTCGAGCCCGACGCCGAGCGCGCCCGCGCGATCGCCCGGCAGCCGATCTCGTTCCTGCGGACGGTCCCCGGCTACGCCGCCAACTTCCGCCGGATGGGCTTCACCGACGACGACATCGAGCAGCTGACCGACCGCCTGGTCGACGCGCTCGTGGCCTGCGGCGACGCCGACACGATCGCGGCGCGGGTCGCGGAGTACCGGGCCGCGGGCGCCGACCACGTCGCGGTCATGCCGGTCGCCGGCGACGGGACGCACTGGCAGGCGCTTGCCTCCGCACTCCTGCCCTGAGGCGACCCGAGGGGCCACGTGGGTACGTTGTGGCCCCTACAGGGACGGCAACGCCACCACGACGACGGCCCGGGCGCACTGTCAGGCCGGCACGCAGCGGTGTCAGGCCAGCAGGGAACGGTAGATCGCGCGGGTGCGCTCGGCGATCACCGACCAGTCGAAGTGCTCGATCGCGCGCCTTCGTCCGGCGCGGCCCATCTCGGCGGCACGGCCGGGGTCGGCGAGCAGGGTCGCCAGCCGCTCCCGCAGATCGGCGATGAACCGCTCCGGCTGCAGGGGCGTCCCGGTGCCGTCCGTGGCCTGTTCGATCGGCACCAGCAGGCCGGTCTCGCCGTCGGCCACGACCTCGGGGATGCCGCCCGTGGCCGTGGCGACGACCGCCGCCTCGCACGCCATCGCCTCCAGGTTGACGATGCCCATCGGCTCGTAGACGGACGGGCAGCAGAACACCGTGGCGTGGCTCAGCACCTGGATGACCTCGGGCTTGGGCAGCATCCGCTCGATCCAGACGACGCCGTCCCGCTCGTCGCGCAGGCTCGCGACCAGGCCGTTCACCTCGGCGGCGATCTCCGGCGTGTCCGGCGCGCCGGCGAGGAAGACGAGCTGGACGCCGCGGTCCAGGCCGTGCGCCGCGCGCAGCAGGTACGGCAGACCCTTCTGCCGGGTGATCCGCCCGACGAACACGACGCTGCGCCGCTCCGGGTCGATGCCGAGCCGCGCGAGCACGTCCGTGCCCTCGTCGGGGGCGTACTGCGTGGAGTCGATGCCGTTGTGCACGACGCTGATGCGTCCCGGGTCGACGGCCGGGTAGCAGCGCAGCACGTCCTCGCGCATCCCCGCGGACACCGCGATGACGGCGTCGGCGTGCTCGAGTGCGGTGCGTTCACACCAGGACGACAGCGCGTAGCCGCCGCCGAGCTGTTCGGCCTTCCACGGGCGCAGCGGCTCGAGGCTGTGCGTGGTGACGACGTGCGGTACGCCGTGCAGCAGCTTCGCCACATGGCCCGCGAGGTTCGCGTACCAGGTGTGGCTGTGCACGACGTCGGTGCCGGCCGCGCCCGCGCTCATGGCCAGGTCGACGCCCATGACCTGCAGCGCCGCGTTCGCCTCGGCGAGCGTGTCCGGCGACCGGTAGGCCGTCACGCCCGGTTCGTCGCGGTCGGCGCCGAAGCAGTGCACGCGCACCTCGTCGAGCCGGCGCAGCTCCGCGACGAGCTCCTCGACGTGGACGCCGGCGCCCCCGTAGACGTCGGGTGGGTACTCCCGGCTCAGCACGTCGACACGCATGGGAGCAGGCTATGCGGGACGGCCCTGGCGTGTCTGCCGTGAGGCTGGCGGGT
>DASUWX010000122.1:0-14480 GCA_036378185.1 Streptosporangiales bacterium
CATCGTCGGGCGCAAGGACGACATGCTCATCTCCGGTGGCGAGAACGTGCACCCGGTACAGGTCGAGGAGGCGCTCAACGAGCATCCGGGTGTGGCCGACTCGCTCGTGGTCGGCGTGCCCGACCCGGAGTGGGGCCAACGGGTGGTCGCGTACGTCGTGCGGGCCGACGAGTCGCTGAGCGCCGCCGACTGTGACGCCCACTGCCGAGCCCACCCGATGCTGTCGGCGTTCAAGCGCCCCCGTGCGTACCGGTTCGTCGACGCGTTGCCGCTGACCGCCACGGGCAAGAAGATCCACTACCGGGCACGCAGTCAGGCCGTCGAGGACGACGCGGCGAACCGGTTCGAGCAGGTGCGACGGTGACGGGCGGAAACGTGGACTTCAGCGACTACGAGCAGCTCAGGTTCGAGCGCCACGACAACGGCGTCCTGCTCATCACGATCGACCGGCCGGAGAAGTACAACGCGGCCGACGAGCAGATGCACAACGAGCTCGCGCGCGTCTGGACCGACGTCGCGGCCGATCCCGCCACCCGGGTGGCCGTCGTCACGGGTGCGGGCAAGGCGTTCTCGGCGGGCGGCGACCTCGGGATGGTCGAGCGCATGGCGGGCGACCACGCGCGCCTTTCGCACATGCTCCGGGAGATGAGCGACCTCGTCTACAACATCGTCGACTGCGAGAAGCCGATCGTCTCGGCGATCAACGGAGTCGCCGTCGGCGCCGGCCTCGTCGTCGCGCTGCTCGCCGACGTCGCGATCTGCGCCGAGGACGCCAGGCTCGGCGACGGGCACGTGCGGCTCGGCGTGGCCGCAGGCGACCACGCCGCCATCATCTGGCCGCTGCTGGCCGGCATGGCCAAGGCGCGGTACTACCTGCTCACGGGCGAGATGCTGACCGGCGCGGAGGCCGAGCGGCTCGGCATGGTCGCCAAGGCGCTGCCGCGCGACCAGGTGCTCGGGGAGTCGCTGCGGATCGCCCAGTCGCTCGCCACCGGAGCCCAGGACGCGATCCGGCTGACCAAACGAGCACTGAACGGCTGGTTGCGTGCGGCCGGGCCCGTCTTCGACCAGTCGGCGGCCTACGAGATGCTCACCTTCATGGGCCCGGACGTGCTCGAGGGCGTCGCCGCCCTGCGGGAGAAGCGCGCTCCGCGCTTCCCGTCCGGCGCTCCCCTGCCCTGATCACCCCGCACGCGCGGCCCGTTCCCTGGCCGCGAGCGCGTACCCGACCGGGTGCAGGTCGTCGACGACGCGGACGACACCGCGGACGTGCGTCGCGAGATGGACGGCGAGGCCGATCGTGCCGGCCGCGGCGATCTCGCCGCTCAGGCTGACGACGCCCCCGTCCACCGACAGCCGCGCGTCGGCCCGCAGTTCGGGGAGATAGCGGTCGAGCAGGGCCGTCACCTCGGCCCTGATCTCGTCGTCGGCCCGCCTCGTCGTGAGCAGGTCGCGCGCGGTCACGACGCCGACCAGCCGTCCGGTCGCGGCCACGACCGGCAGGCAGCGCACCCGTCCGGTGACCATCCGCCGGACCGCGGCGGAGACCGGGGTCTCGGGGGCGACCGTGACGACGGGTGCGGTCATAAATGCGCCCACGCTGCCCTCGCGGCTGACGTAGCGCCACTCCTTCGGCCGGCCGTAGCGCGGGTGCCGCGCGGGCACCAGGTCGACGAGATCGGTGTCGGACACGACGCCGACCACCTTGCCACCGGCTCCCACCACCGGCACCGCGCGCAGATGCGACCAGGCCAGCAGTTCGATCAGCTCCGCGACGTCGCCGTCCTCGGACGCGACGACGACCTCGGCCGTCATCACGTCCCCGACCGTCGCCGGCTCGGCCATCTGGATGCTCGCCCCCGTCCGAGGAGCCGCCTGGGACCGGGGCGGCGGACGACATCTTTGCTTCGACGAAACGATAGGTCGTGACGGGCGGCGTACGCTAGGGAGTAGGCAGGAGGCGGGAACAGCCAGGGGGTGTCCGGGATGTTCCGCGAACTGAGTCAGACACGGATCACCTTCGTGTGCGCGCATTGCCAGCACGAGTGGGCGGCAGACTACGAGATCCGGCACGTCGAGGACGGGCACGGGCACAGTGCCGACTACTACGTGCGGAACGGCCTGCCGGCGGTTTCCCCGCTCGCGATCGGCGGTGTCAGCTGCCCGGATTGCGGCGCTATGCACCTGGTACAGCGGGCGGTGAAGGTCCACCTGGCGTCGATGCCGATGACGCGGCGGGTGCCCACGTCGACGGACGAGACCTGAGGGCGGCAGAAGCCGTCACCGGCCGTCGACACGGCCCGCGGGTACGTTTGTTCCATGCTCCACGGCCGGGATGCGGAGATCGCCGGGATCGAGCGCGCCCTGGCCGCCGCGAGGTCGGGCCGCAGCGCGGTCGTGACGTTCGTCGGCGAGGCGGGCATCGGCAAGACATCGCTGCTGGAGTACGCCGTCGAACACGCCGACGGCTTCCGGGTGCTGCGGTGTGACGGCGTGGAGTCCGAGGCCGAGCTGCCGTTCGCGGCACTGCACCAGTTGCTGCGTCCCGTGCTCGACCGGATCGACGCGCTGCCCGGGCCGCAGGCGGCCGCGCTGCGCGGTGCGTTCGGCCTGGCCGAGGCGTCCACCGCCGACCGGTTCCTCGTCGGCCTCGCCACGCTGACCCTGCTCGCCGACGCGGCCGGCGAGCGTCCAGTCCTCTGCGTCCTCGACGACGCGCAGTGGCTCGACCGGGAGTCGGCGGAGGCACTGCTGTTCGCGAGCCGCCGGCTCTTCGCCGAGGGCGTGGTGGTGATGGGCGCGACGCGCGATCGCACCGCTGCCTGTCTCGACATCCAGCCGCTCGGCGCCGTCGTCCTGTCCGGCCTGGAGCCCGATGCGGCGGGGGCGCTGCTCGACGAGCGTGCCGTCGACCTGGCCCCCGACGTACGCGACCGGCTGCTCGTCGAGGCGCGGGGCAACCCCCTGGCGCTGGTCGAGCTCTCCGCCGCGGTCCGCGCGGACGGCGACCGGCCGCTCGTCGGCCCCCTCGGCGCTGCCACGTCGCCAGGCGCGAGCCGGGTGCAGGACGGGTTCTGGCGGCAGGTCGAGGCGCTGCCTGCGGCGAGCCGGACGGCCCTGCTCGTCGCGGCCGCCGACGACACGGGCAGCGCGGGCGTGGTCGTCGCCGCGGCCGAGCGGCTCGGCGCGACGCTCACCGACCTCGCGCCGGCGGAACGAGCGGGCCTGATCCGGCTCGAGGGACCGGCGGTCGTGTTCCGGCACCCGCTGATCAGGTCGGTCACGTACACGCGGGCCACCGCCAGCGACCGGTCGGCGGCTCACCGCGCCCTGGCGGCGGAGTTCGAACGGGACGGCCAGCTGGACCGCCGCGCCTGGCACCGCGCTGCCGCCACCACCGGCCCCGACGACGAGGTGGCAGGCGACCTGGAGTCGGTGGCCGATCGCGCCAAGCTGCGTGGTGGCTTCGCCGCGAGCTCGGCGGCCTACGAGCGCGCCGCCCGGCTCAGCACGTGCCCGGCCGACCGCGTCCGCCGGCTCGCCGCGGCGGCGTTCGACGCCCGTGAGTCCGGGCAGCTCGCTCGTGCGGCGAGCCTGGCCGAGGAGGCCGCGCGGCTCCCGTCCGACCCGGGGACGGCGACACGCCTGGCCCAGGTGCGCGCACGGATCGAGTTCGAGCACGGCCGGCCCGGGCGCGCCGCCGAGCGGCTGGTGCGCGCCGGTGCCGCCGTCGCCGGATCCGAACCGGAGCTCGCGGGGAAGCTGCTCGCCGAGGCGGTCCGGATGGCCTACTTCGCCGACCGGACCCCGGAGCTCGACCGGGCGCCCACGGTCATCGAGTCGCTCGACCTGCCCGACGACCACGCGCTGCGCCCCGTGCTCGACACCGCCGCGGTCGCGGGCCGGCTGCTCGCGGGAGCGCCGCCCGAGCAGCTGCCGTCGCTGCACCGGGTCGTGCGGCCGCTGCGTCCCGAGCGGCTCGAGGGCTCGGTGGCGGGCCAGGCCGTCTCGTTGTGGAACCTCGTGGGCATGGACACGGAGTCGTACGAGATGACCACGGCGATGCTCGCGGAGTTCCGCGCGCGAGGCCACATCGGTGCGCTGCCCCACCTGCTGTTGCTGAACGCCGAGGCGGCACTTTTCCTCGGGCGGTTGCGGGAGGCGCTGAGCGCCGGGACCGAAGGCCTGCGGATCGCGGCGGACACCGCGCAGGAGCACTCGGCGGCGAACCTGCGCAGCCTCGTCGCCCGCGTCGTCGCGATGACCGGTGACGAGGAACGGTGCGTCGCGCTCGCCGAGGAGTCGATCCGGTACGGCACCGCGCACCAGACCGGAGCCCACGTCGCGATGGCACACCTGGCGTTGTGCGTGCTCGACCTGGGCATGGCCAGGTACGAGGCGGCGTTCGAGCGGCTGGCGAACCTCGGGCCCGGTCTGGACCGCCACCTCGTCATCAGGCTGCTGGCGCCGCAGGAGCACATCGAAGCCGCCGTCCGGGTCGGCCGTCCGGACATCGGCGCGAAGCTCCTGCCGCCGTACGAGACGTGGACGTCCCGGCACACCGAGAACCTCACCTCGCGGGCGGTCGTGCAACGCTGCCGCGCCCTGCTCAGTGACGGCGACGCGGCCGACGAGCACTACCGCGCGGCGCTCCGGCTGCATCGCCGTGGCGGCTCCGCGCTCGCGCAGGCCCGCACCGAGCTGGTCTACGGCGAGTGGCTGCGCCGCCGGCGCAGGCGGACGGAGGCGCGAGCGCAGCTGCGCGCGGCGTTGCACACGTTCGAGACGGTGGGCGCGGCGTCGTGGGCCGAGCGGGCCAGGACCGAGCTGCGCGCCGCCGGAGAGAGCGTCAGCTCGGCCGAGGACCGGCCGGAGCTGCTCACCCGGCTCACGCCGCAGGAGCTGCAGGTCGCCCGGCTCGCCGCCACCGGCCTCACCAACCGCGACATCGGCGCGCAGCTGTTCCTGAGCCCGCGCACCGTCGGCTACCACCTGTACAAGGTGTTCCCGAAGCTCGGCATCTCGACCCGCGCCGACCTCGCCAGGATGAACCTCGGTTAGGTCTCGGTTCCGTCGATCGACGGATGCGCGGGTACGCCGCCGCGCGTAGCGTCTCGTCCCGTCCCGTGTCGTGTCGGAGGAACGAGGAGAGCGAACAGTGGGCTTCTGGATCTGCGCGACGTGCGCGGTGGAACATGCCGAGAAGGTGGACGTGTGCGCGATCTGCGCGGACGAGCGGCAGTGGGTGCCGGCCGACGGCCAGCACTGGACGACGCTGGACGAGCTGGCGTCGTCCGGCTACCGGACGACGGTGACCGAGCTGGAGCCCGGCCTCTACGGGATCACCAGCGAGCCCAAGGCGGGGATCGGGCAGCAGGCCAAGCTGCTCTGCACGCCGGAGGGCAACCTGTTGTGGGACCCGCTCGGCTACCTCGACGACGAGGCCGTCGCCCGGGTCCGCGAGCTGGGGAAGGTCGTCGCCGTCGCGGCGAGCCACCCGCACATGTTCGGCGTCCAGGTCGAGTGGAGCCGTGCCCTGGACGACGCTCCCGTGCTCGTCGCGGAGGCGGACATGTCCTGGGTCGCCCGGCCCGACCCGGTGATCCGCCCCTGGTCCGGGAAGCTGGAGCCGCTGCCCGGCGTGACGATGACCCAGCCCGGCGGCCACTTCCCCGGCAGCGGGGTGGTGCACTGGGCCGCCGGCGCCGACGGGGGCGGCGTCCTGCTGTCCGGCGACACCGTGTTCGCCAACCCGGACCGCACATCGGTCAGCTTCATGCGCAGCTTCCCGAACCGGATCCCGCTGTCCGGGGCCGTGGTGGAGCGGGTCACCAGGCACGTCGAGCAGTTCGCGTTCGACCGCCTCTACGGCAACTTCGACAACGTCATCCCCGCTGACGCCCGGCAGGTGGTCCGACGGTCCGCCGACCGGCACATCGCCTGGGTCCGCGGCGACTACGACCACCTCACCTGACCGCCGCCGCGGGTACGGTCGCGGGGAAGTTGGGCAACACGTGGCGGGCGAACGCGCGCATCTGCTCGCGCATCTCCTCCACCGTGTTGCCCACGAACAGCAGCGCCGTCAGGTGGTCGAGGCCGGCCTGCTCGTAGGCGGCGACCTTGGCGCAGACCTCGTCCGGCGTGCCGACGAGGTTGTCGGCGAGGTACCTGTCGAGGTCGACGCCCTTGGTCATGGTGCTCTGGAGCGACCGGCGGAACAGGTCGAACGAGGACTTCAGGAAGATCTCCCGGGCCTGCTCCGCCGTGTCGCCGAGGCACACGACGGACTGCAGCGCGGTGGTGATCGCGGCGGGGTCGCGTCCGGCTTCCCGCGCGTACGCGTCCAGCCGCGCCCGCCCCTCGCGTAGCCGGTCCGGGCCGATCTTCGCCGGCAGCCAGCCCTCGCACAGCTCGGCCGCGCGTCTGATGGAACCGGTCACGTTGCCGCCCGAGTAGATCGGCAACGGCGACTGCACCGGCTTGGGGTAGGACTCGACGTCGTCGAACCTGACGTACTCGCCGTGGTAGCTCGCCCGGCGTTGCGTCCAGAGCACGCGCAGCGCCTCGATCGTCTCCCGGGTGAGGCGCGCGCGGGACGCGTCCGCCCGGTGCGGCAGCACGCCCTCGAACTCGTCGCGGTAGCCGCCGACCGCGACGCCGAGGGTGAGCCGTCCGCCGCTCAACTGGTCGAGCGTCGCGACCTGCTTGGCGAGCAGGACCGGCTCGCGCATGGGCAGCACCATGATCCCGGTGGCGAGCCGTACGACCGACGTCTTCGCCGCGATGTGCGACAGGATGAGCAGCGGCTCGAAGTAGTCCGGCGGGTCCGTCCACGCATCGCGGACGAACGCCATGGTGTTGAGGTGGTCGTTGCCGCCGACGTCGTGGTAGCCGAGCTGCTCCGCCTCGAGCGCGGTGTCGACGACGTCGGTCACGCTCGCGAACGGCACCGGGTGCATCATCCCGGCGGTGCAGGTGGGAATCTCGACACCGAACCTCATCGCGTCCTTCCCTTCGTGTCTTCGCGCCGCGAACCGGGCGCAGGCAGGCCGAACAACCGGCGCCTGAACCGGTCGAGGACCGAGGGCGGCAGCTTGGCGACCGTGGCGAGCAGGCGCGCGTCCTTGCCGGTGAGGTAGTACGCGCGCGGCCGCCTCGCCGTGACCGCGCGCGCGATCGTGTCGGCGACCACCCGCGGGTCGTCGCCGCTGCGCTCGCGGGCGAGTGCCCTGCTCGTCATCGACGCGTACGCGTCCGCGTAGAGCCGCTCGGCGTCCGGGCCGAACCCGGCGAGTGCCTTGGCGGGCTCGCTCGGCAGCGTCTTGTCGATCGCCGGCGTCGCGATGCTGCCCGGCTCGACCAGCACCACCTTGACGTCCCACGGCGCGAGCTCCATGCGCAGCGCGTCGGTCAGCGAGCGGACGGCGTACTTGCTGGACGCCAGCGGGCCGCCGAACGGGATCGTGATCCGGTCACCCACGGAACCGACCATCACGATCGTTCCCGCGGCGCTGCGCAGCAGCGGCAGCACCGCCTGCGTGACGGCGACCTGGCCGATGACGTTCACCTCGTAGGTCCACCGGAACGCCTCCAGCGACACGACCTCCAGTGGTGCGGTGAGGCCGATGCCGGCGTTGTTCACCAGGACGTCGAGGCTCGCCGTGTGCTCGGCGACCGCCGCCGCGGCCGCCTTGATCCGGTCGGGCTCGGTCACGTCCATGGAGAGCGGCGTGATCCCGGCCCGCCGCAGCGCCTCCGCGTCCGCGTCCCTGCGGACCGTGCCGAACACGTGCCAGCCGTCCGCGTCGAGGCGCAGCGCGGTCGCGTGCCCGTTCCCGGTCGAGGCGCCCGTGACGAGCGCGTGCCGCTTCGTGCAGTTGCCGGTCATCGCCGGGCCTCCTGGGTCGAGGCGGGCTCGGGTCCGAGGATCGCGTCGAGCTCGACGAGCGCGGTGTCGGCGTCGAGGACGCTGAACTCGCTGGTGAACCGGACGGCGTTGCGCACCTGCGCGGGCGTGGCGCCGGCCTCGAGGGCGAGCTCGACGTGCCGGCGGAACGACCTGTCGAACGAGTGCATCGCGACGCTCGCCGCCAGCGCGAGGTACGCGCGCTCGATCCGGCCGAGGCGCGTCTCGCGCCAGGCCCAGCCGGTCGTGCTCGCTGCGAACCGGGTGAACCAGTCGTCCGTGGTCGACGGCTCGTACAGCGCCGCCGCCTCGTCCCGCTCCGTGCCGTCCAGGCCGGCTGCGGCGTCCGCACCGTCCTCGGCAGCGGCACCGAGCTCCGCGCCGATCGCCGACAGCGCGGCCAGCGCCTCGGCGCTCGCCGGGTAGCCGGCGTACGGGGCGACGAAGCGCACGGTGGCGAGCAGGTCCGCGAACGGCACGCCGTGCGCCAGCAACGCCTGCACGTGCAACCGCAGCGCCAACCCGAGGTGACCGCGGCACACGTCGCCCGCAAGGCAGAGCAGCAGCTTCTCGCGATAACCCAGACCCGGCAGCGCGTACGTCAGCTCCCCGACGTCCAGCGCCAGCCGTTCGAACCGCGGGTCGCGCTCCTGGAGCGGCCCGCTCGGCAGCTCGAGCATTTGTCGTGCCCCCTTCACACGGTGTCTCGATCGACGTTAGGCAGCCGCCGTGGGCACGCGCATCAGTCACCCGACCAGTCGTCCGACTGATTCGGCCAGGACGCGGCCGGCCGTAACGTGCCGGGACAGCAGCGGGGAGAGGGGTGGCACGTGGACGCGTTCATTCGCAGGTACCGGATGGGGGCGGGATCGGTCGGCGACCTGATGCGCACGGTCGACCGGCGGTTCGCCGAGCAGGTGTCCGCCGTCGACCCGGGTGAGAGGGCGGACCCGGTGCGGGTGCCGCGCGGCATCGTCGGCTACCTGGCCGTCGACACCGGCGGCGCGACGGTGACGACGGTCACCCTGTTCGAGACGCCGGAACTGCGGCGGCAGGCCGAGCGGGGGGCGCAGGAGATCCGGGCGAGCCTGGCCGCGTTCCGGGTGGAGGAGATCGACACGCTCGCGGGCGAGGTGATGATCGCCCGGGCGGCCGAATCCCTGCTGCGGCCGATCCGCCCGTGAGCGGGGTTCTCGCCAGGGCGTCACGACGCCGAAGGCCGTGACGCCCTGACGGGTCGGTCCGTCAGCCGGTCGGGAGCAGCCGGCCGACGAGACCGTGCGACTCGTCGTCGGGCCCCGAGCTGAACCAGACCGCGTCGGTGCCGCCGGACGTGGCGGTGCCGGGCAGCAGGGCCCACAGCCCGTCGATCACGAGTGTGCGGCCGTTCGTTCCCTTGAGCTGGCCGCGGAAGTGCCCGCCGCGGGCGTCGAACACGTTGATCCGCCCGTCGCCGAAGTTTCCGACGAGCAAGGCACCCGCCGTGCGGCCGAAGCTCGCCGGGGCGATCGCCATGCCCCACGGCGCGTTCAGCGTGCCGCGGCTCGCGACCCGGTGCACGAACCGGCCGAAGCCGGTGTACCTGTCGACGAAGCCCAGGCCCCTGCCGTCGACCTCGTCCGAGGCGTCCTTGTCCTGCTTGGCGTAGCTCACGTAGACCGCGCCGTCGAGCGACACCACGTCGAACGGCGCGTAGCCGTGCGGCAGGTCCCGGTCGCGGAACAGCGACGAGGGCAGGTGGACCGGGTTGAAGTCGGCGTCGAACGCCTGCACCCGGCCGTGGTGGAAGTCGGCGGCGAGCAGGAACGGCCCCGCGTCCGTGTGGACGAGCGTGAGGCCCTTGAAGATCGCGCCGGGGACGTGCGCCTCCCGCACCGCCGTGCCCGGCGTCGCGTTCAGGTCCCAGGCCAGGATGTCGCCGCTCTCCGTCGCGAAGATGAACCGGGCCGGGGCCGTGCCGCCGGGACCGGTGACGGAGAAGTCGGTGGTGTCGTTGAACACGACACCGGTCGGCGCTCCGGCCACCCCGACCTCGATCGCCGAGACCTTCGTGACGGCCGTGCCACCGGCGCCGCCGGTGTAGAGCGTCGACGAGTCCGACCCGTTGTTCGCCGACCACAGCGGCGTGGTCGGCCCGAAGGTGAGGCCCCAGGCGTTGACCAGCTTGGGGTCGGTGATCGCCGCGCGGCCGGGTACGTCGGAGACGTCGTCGACCTGCCGCACGGTGGGGAGCCGGTGTCCCGGCCCGCCGTGCGCCGTGGCGGGCAGCGCGCCGGTCCCGACCGAAAGTGCCGCCGCCGCGAGCGCGACGCCGACCAGGCGGCCGGTGCTCCGGCCGCGCCGAGATCCGTTGTTGGGCATCATCTCTCCCGAAGTCCCGCGCGCCCGGCCACCCCGCGACGCGGTCCTCTCCCGCGACGCGGACGCACTCCACGTTGACGTCTACGCGTCCCCGGCCCCCGAGGTTCAGCGGAGCGGGAGGAATCGGCCGGCGACGCCGACCGGCGTGCCCACACCGGCCACCACCGCGACGGCGGCTGCGATCCACGGACTTACGTAGTTGGGTGCCTGCCGACGGGACGGGCGAGGGTCAGCCGCGGTCGCGCCAGCGCTTCCGGCACGTGCTGAGGTCGACGTGCTTCACCTGGCCGAGTTCGACGGTCACCGCGGTGCGCTGCAGCACCTTGCCGCCCGCGGTCGAGCAGGTGAGGGTCCAGCTCTCGTGCTCGAAGCCGGGGTGCCGGGTGTGGATGCCGTCCGGCTGGTACGGCGGGACCGGCCGCAGCGACGGGTTCGTCGCCCAGTCGAACGCGCCGCCGGCGCCGACGACCAGGCGTGAGGTCAGGTGCGTCGGCACCGGGAGCGGGCCGATCGAGCCGTCGGTCTTGCGGACCGGCGCCGTCCACAGGTCGAACGACTTGCTGATGTCGAGCACGGCACCCTCCGGCGCGCGGCCGGTGATCGTGGCATGGCTGCCCGGGCGGGCGGCGTCCGCCAGGGCGGTGAGGTATGCCGCACGCATGCCGCCCTGCGCGCCGTCGGTGTAGTCGCCCGTGCCGTAGTACTGGTTGACCACCATGGTCTGGAAGTCGCGCGTGATCCCGCTTCCGGACGCGGGGACCGTGCAGTCCTCGATCGTGTAGCCGAGGCCGCGGGTGGCGTAGTACGACCACGAGATCGCCTCGCCGGACGTCTGGTAGTCGTCGGCCGACGCCTTGTACCCGTAGCCGGTGTCGGCGGCCATCGCCTTCGCGAGCGCGACGAAGCGCGACTGGTCCTGCGGAGTCCCCTCGTGGAACGCCAGCGGCGGGTACAGGATCAGTGCCTCGCACGTGTGCATCGTGACGAACGTGGTGATCTGGTGGCTCGAGACGAGGTCGCGGATGTTCCGCGACTCGGGTTCGGAGAACGGGCCGGTGCCGACGTTCTCGTCGGTGGGGATGCCCTGCCAGCCGAACCCGTAGTTGCGGTTGATGTCGACGTCCTCGCCGTTGACCCTCCTGTCCGCGACGAGCCCGTCCGGGTTCACCACCGGCACCAGCACGACCCGCGCCGTGTCGAGCAACCGGGTGATCTGCGCGTCGTGCCCGTAGTGCTGCACGAGGTCGAAGCCGAACTCCATCGTCTCGTCGCCGGACGCGAACTCGTTGCCGTGGTGCAGGCCGACGATGAGCAGTGCGGGCTTGCCGTCGGCCCGGTTCACGTGCGAGGTGATCTCCAGGCCGTGGTCGGTGCGGCCCTGGATCGTCCTGTTCGGCAGGGCGAACTCGTGGACCAGGTCCGGGTGCCCGGTGGCGAGCGCCTGCATGTCGTGCAGGTAGTCGTCCCAGGTGCGGTACGCCGTCCGCCCGCTGGGCAGCTGCTGCCCGTCCGCCGCGGCGGGTTCGGCCTGCGCGACTCCCGCGAGTACGACGGTGGCGGCGGCGACGGTTGCCGCCGCCCTCCTGAACCGGTGACCGACCATCGAGGCACCTCCAGCCGACGACTCCGCAGGGCAATCGTGCCATCGCCGACCGTCGCCGTCACCGAGGTTCCGTCAGGAGCGACGCTGCGTTCACCCCTTACGCCGACGCTCCCCGCGGATCCGTCGCCCGCCGCTGTCCCTCGATGCCGCTACGGTTGGCGACGCCGGCGTGCGGATCGCGCCCGGCGAGGGGATGGGGGAGCCGTTGAACGGATACGAGCCCGAGGCATGGTCCGACTTCGGCGTGGGCGTCGTGGGTGCCGCCGCCGCCCTGGCCGGCCTGCTCTTCGTCGCCATGTCCATCAACATCTCGCGGATCCTGGCGAACAGGACGCTGCCGGCGCGGGCGGCCGGGAACCTGATCCTGTTCGTGCTGCCCCTGCTCGCCGGCACCTGGATCCTCATCCCCGGGCAACCTCCCGTGGCGCTCGGTGTCGAGCTGATCGTGACCGGCCTGCTCGCGAGCGGGCTGCTGCTGCGGCTGCAGCGGCCGTCGAACCGGTCCGGGGAGTCGCTGCCGTCCTGGCTGTTCGGCGGTCTCGCGCCGAGCGTCCTGGCCGGCGCGCTGACCCTCGCCGGCGGCGTGTCGGTGATCGCCGAGCACGGCGGCGGCCTGTACTGGGTCGCGCCGGCGATCGTGGTCGCGTTCGGGACCGGCCTCGCGGGTGCATGGGTGCTGCTGGTCGAGATCCTGCGCTGACCGGCGTCGGGGCGTACCATCGGCCGCAGGTGCGAGAGGGCGCCTCCGGGTCTGCGGGCAGGACCGAGTCCACCTCCGTCTCTGTCATGCTCTCCCGGCGCTCTCCTTCGGCCCGGTGCGCAGGCCACGGGTCGGTGAAGGAGACGTCATGTCAACGCTTCCCGCTCGCCCGGACCTCGACCAGCTCCGCCGCCGGGCGAAGGACCTGGTACGTGCCGCACGGGCCGGCGACGGCGCCGCGATCGCGCGGATCGCCGCGGTCTCGCGGCGGCCCACCCTCACCGCCGCACGCCTCGCGATCGCGCGCGAGCACGGGTTCGCCAGCTGGGCCGCGCTCAAGCTCGAGATCGAGGCACGCGCGTCCCGCCTCGACGCCGCCGTCGAGGCGTTCTGCGAGGCGAGCGTCGCCGACGGGTCGGACCGCGCCCCCCGCATGCTCGCGGCACGGCCGGAGATCGCGACGCACGGTCTCGCCCCGGCCCTGCTGCTCGGGGACGTCGACCGGGTGGCGGCCGCGCTCGCGCGTGAGCCCGGAACGGCGGTTCGCGTCGACCCGCGCTGGGGATGGACGCCCCTGCACGCGGTCTGCTCGTCGCGCTGGCACCGCTTCGACCCGTCCCGCGCGGCCGGTCTGACGGCGGTCGCCCGACTGCTGCTGGACGCCGGGGCCGACCCGTCGGCACGGACGGCCGGCCGGCGTGGGGGCTGGACGCCGCTGCGGTGTGCTGTCGCGGGGGCGGCGAACCCGGCGGTCGTCCGGTTGCTGCTCGACGCGGGCGCGGTACCCGACGAGCACGACCTCTACCTCGCCTGCTTCGGCGGGGACGGCCACGAGAGCCTGCGGCTGCTCCTCTCCCGCGCATCCGGCGTCGACGCGACGACCGCGCTCGCCGCGCCGATCAGCACCGACGACGCCGAGGGTGTGCGGCTGCTGCTCGACGCCGGTGCCGACCCGCGCGGGCCACTGCCGGCCGAACTGTTCGGCGAGCGGCGCGACGGCGAGCCGCCGGTCCCCGCCCTCAACGCCGCGATCACCCGCGGGTGCGGCACGGAGCTGGTCGAGCTGCTCCTGGCGTACGGCGCCGACCCGGACTCCGTGGGCCCCGACGGCCGGACGCCGCACCAGCTCGCCGCCAGGCGCGGGCGAGCCGACCTCGCCCGGCTCGTCCGCCGCCACGGCGGCCGCGCCGATGCGACGGAGACCGACCTGTTCCTCTCCAGCTGCCTGCGGGCCGACCGGCGCGACGCGACGCTGTGGGTGGAACGCGGGCGCGTGCACGTCGGCGCGCTCGGCGACGACGACCTGGCCACGCTGGTGCGCGCCGCCGCCGACGCGAACACGGAGGCGGTCCGGCTCATGCTCGACCTCGGCTTCGACGTGCACGCCCGCGGCGACGACGGCGGCACGGCCCTGCACGCCGCCGCGTACGCCGGCAGCGTCGACGTCGTGCGGCTGCTGCTCGAGCACGGTGCCGACGTCGCTGCGACCGACCCGACCTGGGACGCCACGCCGCTGTCCTGGGCCGCGGTCGGCAGCGGCGAGCGGCCGGCCCGAGCCGCACGCCCCGACTGGGTGGCGACCGCACGGGTGCTCCTCGACGCCGGCGCCTCCGCCGCCGAGGTCTCGACGGACGGCCCCAAGCGGCCGAGCGACGAGGTCGCAGACCTGTTGGACGCGTACCGGTGACGCCCGCGCGGGCGTCAGCCGGCGCGCCGGTACCGCCGCTCGAGCTCCCAGCGCACCTGGGCAGGGGACACGTCGAGCCGGGCGAGGACGCGCGGCGCGAGGCCCTCGCGCATGGCGGTCAGCGCGAGGGCGAGGTGTTCCGCGCCGATGTGGTGGTCGTGCCTGGCCACCGCCTCGCGGACGGCGAGCTCGAGACACTTCTTGGCCCGCGGCGTGAACGGGA
>DASUWX010000123.1:0-16372 GCA_036378185.1 Streptosporangiales bacterium
GGGACGTCCGGCCGGTGGGTCGGTGCGGCGAGCTCACGCCGCGGCGATGCCCTCCCCGCCCGCGGCGTCCGGGACGGTGACCGAGCCGATCCTGGTGAGAGCTCCATCCGCGCCGACGGCGAACTCGTCCACGATTCCCGCTGCGCCCGCCTGGACGTAGAGGTATCTGCCGTCGGCCGTCGCCGCGGCGTCGGCCGTTCCGGCGTCCGTGCCGACGGTGCCGCGCGCGCTGAGCCCCTGCGATCCGACCATGAAACTGCTCACCGTCGCGCTGGCCGCGTTGTCGGCGAACACCGCGCTGCCGGTGCTCGTGATCCAGCAGGTCGCCTGCTGGCCCGTCGGCTCACGGCCCGACAGCGTCAGCGAGCCGTCGCGGCCGACGGTGAACGTCGCCACCGTGTTGGTCCCGGCCTCGGCGACGTCGAGCCGACCGGCGGCGTCGAACGTCGCGGCGAACGGCAGCCTGCCCGGGTCGGGCGTCACCACCGGATGCCGGCTCGGCGCCCCCGCGCGGTCGACGCGGAAGACGTCGAGCCGGCTGCCGTTGTTCTTCGTCGTCACGATGAGCTCGTCGCCGCGCGGCGTGAACAGCACCTGTCCTGGGGTGGACGTGAACTCCGGCGTCATCGAGGCGTCCAGGCCCAGTGCGCGATGCCACACGGGGACCCGGACGAGTCGTGTCCCGACGCGGAGGAAGCCCTGCACCGAGCCGCCCCCGCGCGCATCGAGCACGTACAGCACGTCCCCGTGCACCGTGATGCTCACGGGGAACTCGCCGCCGGAACCGATCACCTGGAGGCGCCGGAGCTCGTCGCCGTGCACAGCGAACACGGTGAGCGTGTCGCTCCCGGCGTTGACCGCGTACAGCAGTTCATGCTGCCTGTCGTAGGTCAGTGAGCCCTGGGACGCGAGGTGGTCGATCACGGAGCCGCCGAGCACCCCGCCGAGGCCGCCGGTCGGGTAGGTACCTGCCTGGTCGAGCGTTCCGTCGGGTTCGCGGTCGTACACGACGACGGCGTTGTCCGACGGGTTGTCGTTCTGGACGAAGACGGGTTCGGCGCTACTGCTGGAGTGGTGCGCGGCGGAGGCATCCGCGCTTCCCACGACGAGCAGCGCGCCGGCGAGGCCGAGCATGCCGGCGACGGCACAGCGGACGACGTTCTTCATCAGCGGTCCAATCACATGGAGGGTGACCTGTCGAGTGATTGGCGACCGGCGGACGGGTCCGCTTACCTCCACGTCGAAACGAGGGCCGAGCTCACGTCGTTGCGTGACCGAGCATGCCGGCAGGCACTCACTGCTCCGGTGCACCCACTGTGCGCTGAACGCCGTCGGCGACCACGTGTTCTGAGGTGACGACGGAGATCTCCGTGCGGAGGGTGCGGTGCACGGGGCACTTGTCGGCGATCTCGAGCAGGCGCCGGCGTTGCTCGTGGTCGAGGCCACCGTCCAGCTCGATCACGCGCTCGATCCGGTCGATCCTGCCCTCCTCGGTCTCGCAGTCGGCGCAGTCCGCGGCGTAGATGCGGGAGTGGCGCAGCCAGACCGTCACCTTCGTCAGCGGCCAACCCTTGCGCCGCGCGTACATGCGTACGGTCATCGAGGTGCAGGCGCCGAGGCTCGCCAACAGCAGCTCGTACGGACCCGGGCCGGTGTCGTTCCCGATCGGCTCGGGCTCGTCGGCGGTCAGCTCGTGGCCGCCCGCGGATATCCGCTGGCCGTACGGTCCGGTGCCGCTCTCCGACACCACGACGTACCGCGCGCCGGACTCCGGCCACTTCTCCACGCCGTCGCCGGCGGAGCCGGCAGCACCCGGTTCGGTGCTCATCGGGGCTCACCGTGCTCTTCGACGGCGGTCAGCAGGCCGTGGAAGTCCTCCGCGCACGGCCCGCACGCGGCCAGGTGCACGGCCACGCCGGGGAACCTGCGGGCCGGATCCTCGCCCGCGGCCGCGAGCTCGACGTAGACGTGCAGCACCGCCATCGCCTCGTCACAGCCGACGTCACGCGGGTCGGTGGTCAGGAAGCGGTCGAGCAGCTCCCAGTCGCTCACGCCCGTCACCGCCTCTCGTCCAGGTAACCGTCGGAGACGAGCGCCGCGCGGATCTTGCGACGGGCGTCGAACACGACCTTGTAGAGCGCATTACGGCTCACCTCGAGTCTGGCGACCAGGGCATCGAGCGGCACGCCGTCGACCACGATGGCGACGAACACCCGGCGCTGGTGGGCGGTGAGCCGGTCGTCGACCGCGCGGCGCACCGCCGCGACGAGCTCGGCCGACTCGGCCCGAGCGCTGGGATCGAGCCCGAGCCGGTCCGGCAGCCGGTCCCATTCCTCACTGTCGAGCGCAACGGTCGGGTTGCGCCAGTAGTGCCGGCCCAGCTTGCTGGAGACCTCGAGCACGGCGAACCGGTAGGCCCAGGTCGTGAACCGGCTCTCTCCGCGGAAGGTCGACAGCTTGGCGAGGATCGCCACCATGGCGTCGGACGCCGCCTGCTGGGCGACGTCGTCCAGCTCGGGCCCGCTGACGGGCGCGCCGGCCGCGCGCCGACGGGTCTCGCGCAGCGCCGCACGCAGCAACATGTCGTGCAACCGTTCGAGCGCCGTGTGCCGCTGCGCCCCGGTGCCGGAGAGGGCCCGCACCCAGTCGGCCGACTCGTCGTCCAGCTCGACCAGGTCCGCCGCGGTACCCGCCGGACCGGTCGGTGGATCATTCATGCTCTGCCGGCGGGCGCGTCCCGGACGCGTCGACGTCGGCGATGCTCTTCCCGGCCCGCCCCGTCGAGGTCGTCATCGCTCACTTCCCTTCCTCTGCCTGTGTCAACGTCCGACGGGCGCCGCATCCTTCCCGCGCGGCCGCCTCGGCCTCAGCCGTTCTGCCCGGCGTAGCGGACCAGTCGCTCCTGCATCTCCGGATAGGGCGCGGCCTCGGGGACGGCGCCGGCGTCGCGGACCGCGGTGGCGACCCGGACGGCGGCGGTGATCGCGGCCCGATAGGGCAGCGATCCGGTGCTGACGCGGCGTACGCCGAGTGCGGCGAGCTCGTCGAGGGACCGGCCCGGCACGACGAGCACGTTGACGGGGACGGCGATGTCGTCGGCCAGCGCGCGGATCTCGGCCGGATCGGTCACGCCGGGGACGAAGACGCCGTCGGCGCCGGCGTCGACGTAGGCGCGGGCGCGGGTCAGGGTGGCCGCGACGGTGGCGTCCTGGCCCAGCCAGTAGGTGTCGACGCGGGCGTTGACGAACACGTCGGGGACGTGGCGCTTGATCGCGGCGACCTTCGCCGCGTGCGCGCCGGGGACGACCAGCTGCTCCGCGGTGCTGTCCTCGATGTTGACGCCGGCGACGCCGAGGTCGGCGACGAACTCGGCGACGTTCAGCGGGTCGTCGTCGTAGCCGTCCTCGATGTCGACGGAGACGTGGACCGGGAGCCGGCTCAGCGCCCGCGCGAGCACCAGGTTCGCCTCGCGGGTGCCGCGTCCGGCGTCCGGTCGGCCCGCGGCGGCGGCGACGCCGAAGCTGGTCGTGCCGACCGCCGGGAAGCCGGCCTCGACGAAGGCGAGCGCGGACGCCACGTCCCACGCGTTGGGCAGCAGCAGCGGCGCGTCGCCGTGGTGCAGGTCATGGAAGGTCAAGGTCACGGTCACGTCCCAGCCTGTCCGTCCGTGACGTCGTAGGTCTCGACGACGCGGCTGTCCAGCCGGGGGATGAGCCGGCCGACGACCAGGTCGGCGAAGTGCGGCGTGTCCCGGTGCGCGTCGAGCGCCTCCCGCGAGGCGTACCGCTCGAGCAGGACGAACCGGCGCGGGTCGTCGAGCTGCCGGTAGGCGGTGAAGTCGATGTTGTCCGGTTCGGCGCGGCTGGCGTCGGCCAGGCGGACGACGAGGTCCGCGACCTCGTCCTCCTTGCCGGCGGCGGCGGTGTAGCGGGCGATCACCTGGAGCTCGCTCATGCCGGGTCGGCCTCCTCTCTCGTCGGGCCGTCCGCGCCGGCGGCTGCCGGCAGGTCGCGGAACTCCTGCCGGGTCCGGCGGCGCATCTGGTCGACCCGGCCCGGCGGCCCGGACCGCCACCTGCCACTGAACCCACGCGAGACGAAGGACATGACGACTCTCGATTCCGGACGCGCCTCGGCGTCCATCGGACGACAGTACGGCAGCCGCGTCCGCAGCCGCCGGTAGGTGGCCCGGTCCTGGTGGACTCTTCCGCCACCTGTAATCCTTTGGTCTCCGGTGTCGGCGCCGCCGACGACACGGCGAGGTGTGATGACGCAACCAGCTACCCGCCCGCGGCGGACGCAGTGGACCAGGGAGGTCAGCCCGCCACTGCGCGCCTTCCTCAGGACCGAGTCGGTGAGCGCGGGCGTGCTGGTCGCGGTGATCGTGATCGCACTCGTCTGGGCGAACGTCGACGCGGCGTCCTACGAAGCGGTCTGGCACACGGAGTTCTCCGTCCGGCTGGGGGGCTTCGGCGAGACGCTGGACCTGCGCACATGGGTGAACAGCGGCCTGATGACACTGTTCTTCCTGGTGGTCGGGCTGGAGGCGCGTCGCGAGGTCGACCTCGGGGAGCTGCGTGACCGGCGACGGTTCCTGCTGCCGCTGGTGGCCGGCGTGTCCGGGATGGCGTTGCCCGTCGCGATCTACCTGGCGATCAACGCCGGACGCGCCGGTGCGCACGGCTGGGGCGTCGCGATGTCCACCGACACCGCGCTGGCGCTGGGCCTGCTCGCCGTCGTCGGCCGCGGCGTCCCCAGCCAGCTCCGGGTGTTCCTGCTGACCGTGTTCGTCGTGGACGACCTCGTGTCCCTCGTCGTGATCGTCGTCGCCTACAGCCACGGCATCGCGGTGCTGCCCCTCGCGATCGCGGTCGTGGTGTTCGCGCTGTTCATCGCCCTGCTCGTGATCCGGGTGGATCTGCCGCCCCTCTACGTGGTCCTCGGCATCGCCGTATGGGTCGCGCTGCTGGCGAGCGGCGTCGACCCGGTCGTCGCCGGTCTGGCGATCGGGCTCGCGGCCTGGGCGTACTCACCCACGCGTGGGGACCTCGAGCAGGCGACGGGGCTCTTCCGGCTGTTCCGCGAGCAGCCGACGCCGGAGCTCGCCAGGTCGGCCAGCACCGGCCTGATCGCGACGCTCTCGCCGAACGCGAGGCTGCAGCGTGTCTTCCACCCGTGGGCGAGCTACGTCATCGTGCCGCTGTTCGGGCTCGCGAACGCCGGCATCGTGATCCACGCCCGGGTGCTGGCCGACGCCTACACCGCACCGGTGACCCTCGGCATCGTCGTCGGCTACGTGGTCGGCAAGCCGCTCGGTGTCGCCGGCGCGTCGTGGCTGGTCTCCCGGCTCACCGGCGGCCGGATCCGGCCGACCGTCGGGTGGGGAGCCGTCCTCGGCAGCGGCACGATCGCCGGGATCGGGTTCACGGTGTCGCTGCTGATCGCCACGCTGGCGTTCCGCGGCCCGCTGCTCGTCGAGGCGAAGCTGGGCGTCCTCACGTCCGCCGTCGTCGCCTCGCTGCTCACGTGGGCCGTGTTCCGCGTCATCCGCATGCTCCCGCGCAAGCGCCGGGTGCGCGCGCTCCTCGGCGACGCCGAGCGCATCGTCGACCTCGCCGTGCCGGTGGACGCACGCCGCGACCACGTCCGTGGCTCACCGGACGCGACCGTGACCGTCGTCGAGTACGGCGACTTCGAGTGCCCGTACTGCGGCCAGGCCGAGCCCGCGGTGCGTACGGCGCTCGAGGACACCGAGGTGCGGTTCGTGTGGCGGCACCTGCCGCTGACCGACGTCCACCCGCATGCGCAACTTGCCGCCGAGGCCGCGGAGGCCGCCGCGGCCCAGGGCGCCTTCTGGCCCATGCACGACCTCCTGCTGGCCCGGCAGGACAAGCTGCGGATCACGGACCTGGTGCGCTACGCCGACGAGCTCGGCCTGGACCGAGCGCGGTTCACCGACGACCTGAAGCGGCACGTGCACGCCGCACGGATCGACCAGGACATCGAGTCCGCCGACCTCAGCGGAGTCGCAGGCACGCCGACGTTCTTCGTCGAAGGCCAGCGCCACTACGGCGTCTACGACCCGAAGGAGCTCACCGACGCGATCCGCGCCGCGCACGCGCGGGCGGCGATGAGGGCGTCGCAGGCGCGTGACGCCTGACCCGACAGGCGACCGGGCCGCCGGCGGTCAGCCGTCGAGGCCTGCGAAGACGCCGTCCGGATCGACCCGTGTCTTCAGTGCCCGGAGCCTCGCTCGCGTCCGCGGCGGGTACGCGAGGTCGAGGACCTCCCTTCCGCGCGTCGCGTCGAAGTTGACATACGCGCCGGTCATGCGCCGGTGGAGGGGCGCCAGGTCGCGGTCGAGCCTCGCCAGCGCCGGCTCGGACCAGACCGTCCCGATCACCATCGCCGACTGGTGGCGCCCCGCGTACGCGGTGGCGTCGGGGTCGACGTCACTCACCGCTCCGCCCAGCGACCGCAGCTGCAGCAGCGCCCCTGAGCCCGCGACCAGCTCGTGCACGAGCGTGTCGATCCCGTCGTCGAGGGTGTCGACGTATCCGTTGCGCACGAACGAGTGCATCTGGCCGACGTTCGGGTGCTCGTGCGCCGTCGGGACCAGCGCCCGGTACGGCACCAGCCGGGCGTCGGCGCGACGCACCACGCCGATCCCGGTCAGCGGGCGGAACGCCTTCTCCGCCGCCGCGGGGTCGTCACCCGCGTACACGGCGGTGAGCGATCCGATCGTGGCGCCGCCGTGCCCGCCGAACAGCATCATCACGGTGGTCAGCTCCCGCGGGGCACCGCGCATGTACTCGTCCCACGCGGCGAGCGGATGCCGCCCGGGGTCCAGCTCCAGCTCCAGCTGTGCGACCGCGACGTCGCTGATCTCGACGGCCTCGAACGTGAACGCCGTCACGACGCCCAGCGCCCAGCCGGCGCCCCGGACGCCCCAGAACAGCTCCGGGTCGTGCCGCGGGTCGATCTCGTTCCTGGTGCCGTCGGCGAGCACGATCTCGGCCGACCGCATCCGGTCGATGGTCAGGCCGAACCTGCGCACCAGCCAGCCGATGCCACCGGCGGTCGCCAGGCCGCCCACGCCGACGTTGCCGTGGTCGCCGGAGCTGAGCGCCAGGCCGTGCCGCGCAAGGGCGCTCGCGACCCGGGACCACCTCGCGCCCGGCTGGATCCGGACGAGCCGGCGGGCACGGTCGATCACGCGGACGCCGTTCATCGAGGAGAGGTCGAGGACGACTCCGCCGTCGTTGGACGACAGGCCCGCGAGCGAGTGCCCGCCACTGCGGACGGCCAGCGGGAGGCCGGTCTCGCGCGCGTACGCCAGGGCGGTCGCGACCTCCGCCGCCGTGCGCGGCCGGATCACCTGTGCCGGCGAGTGCACCCGCACGTAGGTCGAGCGCAACAGCCGGTACTCCGGGTCGCCCGGCCGCACGATCCGCTCCGCGAGGGACGCGGGGACGGTGGTCGTCATCGGTCGGCCGCCGATCCGGTCGGCGCCGACAGTGCCTCGTGGAACCGGGGCACGACCTCGTTGCCGAACAGTGCCGCCTGTTCCGCCGGGTCGCCCTGTGGCCAGAAGACGAAGCCGGAGAACCCGAGCCGCTGGTTCCAGTCCACGAGCCGCTCGACCCATTGCTCGACCGAGCCGGCCCGGTCGCCCCGCCCGGGTCTCCGCACGACTCCGGCCACGTTGTAGATCCGGCGTACCGCCGCGGGGTCTCGTCCCGCCGCCTCGGCGGCGTCGTCGATCACCGCCGTCAACCCGGGCACCATCGAGGGACGCAGCCACGAGCTGATCGGCGACAGCCAGCCGTCCGAGGCACGCCCGACGACGCCGAGCATGCGCCGCGCGCGTGCCCCCAGCCAGATCTCCACGGGCTCGGTCACGGGCGGGCCGGCCTCGTAGCCGCGGATGTCGAACTGTCCGTCCCGCAACGCCACCGGGCCGCCGCGCAGGGCCGTGCGCACGATGTGCAGCGACTGCTCGGCGTACCTCACCATGTCGCTCCCGCCGCGCTCCGTCCCGCCCATCGCGGGGATCGGGCCGCCCGACGCCCCGGCGCCGACGCCGAGACGGATCCGGCCCGGCCGCAGGGCCGACAACGTCGCCGCCGACTTCGCCAGCATGGTCGGCGGGCGCAGGCCGAGGTTGGCGACGTTGGGCGTGAAGGCGACGGACCGGGTGTTCGCGGCGAGGAACGTGATCATCGTCCACGTGTCGTAGAAGTCGGGACGGTACGGGTGGTCCTCGACGCCGATCAGGTCGAAGTTGCTGTCCTCCGCGACCCTGGCGAGTGCCACCAGGTCGTCGGGCGGTGCGATGGTGGGGTGGATGTTCAGGCCGAACGTCACACCTGTCGTCATGTTGATCCTCCTCTGTGCACCGACCACGATCCGGCGCCGTCGACGATGCGGCGAACAGGAGGTAACCGAGTTACTATTCGTAAGTGACTCGGATGAGGGACGTGGGCAGGATCGACGACGAGACGTGCCGGGAGTTCCAGGGCGGCGTCGAGCTGGTCGGCAAGCGCTGGACCGCGGCGATCCTGCTGGCCCTGGCGCGAGGTGGCGAGCGGTTCGCCGAGCTGCACCACGGCGTCGACGGGATATCCGCACGGCTACTGGCGGTGCGCCTGAAGGAGCTCCAGGACAACGAGCTGGTCGAGCGCACGGTCGTACCGTCGACCCCGGTCCAGATCCGCTACACCCTGACCGAACGCGGCCGTGACCTGCTCCGCAGCCTGATCCCGCTGATCCGTTGGCAGCAACGGTGGGGCGACGCCGCCGAGGCGGACAAGCGGAGCGCAGTCCGCCGCTGACCGAGGCTGTGGCTACGAGGCGCCGTGGGCGTGCCCTGGTCCAGCTGGCCGGATGCTGTCGCAACTCGGCTCACCGACGGTGCACCACCTGCTCCGGCGTCGCGGAGACTTGGGCGGGAGAAGGCGAACCGAGAGGAGATCGATGACCCCCCTGCCGCCCGAGCTGCGGGACCTGATCGCGTCCGGCCCCATGGCCCACCTGAGCACCGTCAACGCCGACGGGAGCCCGCAGGTGACCGTCGTCTGGGTCGGGCTGGACGGCGACGACCTCGTCAGCGGCCACATGGCCAAGTATGCGAAGCTGCGCAACATCGAGCGCGACCCGCGTGTGGTGTTGTCCTTCGACGCACCGCGGGAACCGGGGGTCTTCCTGAACCCGTACGCCACGTTGCGGGCGCGAGCCGTGGTCGAGCCGAGCGACGAGGCTTGGGACCTGCTCGACCGCCTGGCCAAGGTCTACCTGTCGCCGGACGCCGCATTCCCTGCGCCGAAGGGCCCAGGCTACATCGTGCGCTACTCGGTCGAGCGGATCGGCGGTGTGGGCCCCTGGGTGCCGAACGCCCGGTGATCGGCCGGCCGGCCCGGCGCGGGGTTACCGTGAAGCTCTGCGGGAGGGGCAGCCATGAGTACTCGACTGCGTGAGGTGCTGGCGGGCACGTTCGGCACACTTCGGCACGAGCCGACCCAGAAGCGCATCCGCGCCACATCAGGCGACGCGACCGTCGTCGACAGCACGAAGGCGATGCTGTTGTGGGAACCACGCCGCATCGTGCCGTCCTACGCGGTGCCGGCCGGGGACGTCGACGCGGAGCTCGTGCGCGCGCAGTCGACGGGGGACGCGGGCGTGGATGCGGGCGCGGCCCTGCCGGATGTCACGACCCTTCCGGTGCTCGACCCGTCCGTTCCGTTCGCCTCGCACACGGCCGACGGCGAGACGCTGGACGTGCGCGTTGGCGGACGCACCCTCGCCGGTGCCGGCTTCCGGCTCGATGACCCGGATCTCGCGGGCTACGTCGTGCTCGACTTCACCGCGTTCGACGCGTGGTACGAGGAGGACGAACGGAACGTCGCGCATCCGCGCGATCCCTTCCACCGGATCGACAGGGTGCCGAGCTCCCGGCGCGTACGGCTCGAGCTGGACGGCGCCGTCCTCGCCGAGTCCTCCCGCCCCACGCTGCTGTTCGAGACGATGCTGCCGCCCCGCTTCTATCTGCCGCCCGACGACGTCGAGGCCGAGCTGGTGCCCAGCGACAAACGCACCTACTGCGCGTACAAGGGCGAGGCAGCATACTGGTCCGTGCGCAGCCGGGGAGCCACGCACGACGACCTGGCCTGGACCTACGAGAACCCGCTGCACGACGGAGCCGGCGTCCGCGGCCTCGTCGCCTTCTTCACCGAGCGCGTCGACGCCGTCCTCGACGGGGAACGGCTCGGCCGCCCGGTCACACCGTGGTCGCGTCGTTGACGCGACCACGGTCCCCGTTGCGTCGTCGCGTGCGGCTACGTCACGGGGCGGGCCTCGCCGCAGACCCAGACCCAGTCGCCGTCGTCGCGCCGGATCCGGCACTGCCAACCGAGTTCGCGCAGCCGGCGTTCCATCTGCTCGGGATCGACGAAGTTCTTGACGATGCGGTATGTGCTGCCGTCCTGTAGCCGGCGTTCCACGATCTCGTCACCGTCGGGCAGGTAGGCCTCCTTGTCCCGTTCCACGACGTGCTCGTCGACGAACAGCACCCGGCCGTCCTCGGTGAGCAGGCCGCGCAGCAGCTGCCAGAACTGCTCGAAGCGGTCCCTCGGCACGTGCGAAAGCCAGGCGGAGAAGAAGATGACGTCGAACCGTTCCGTCGTCTGCCACGAGAAGACGTCGACGACCTCGAACCTGACATTGTCCGACCGCACCCGATCGCGAGCGATCGCGAGCGCCTCGGGCGCCACGTCCACCGCGGTCACCGTTTCCGCGGCACGCGCGAGCGTTCCGGTCCACAACCCGGTGCCGCACGCGATCTCCAGCACCTTCCCTGTGGGCCGCATCTCGTCGACGAGCCGGGCGATGCGAGCAGCCGCGGCGGCGAGATCGTCGTGTGCGGTCGCGTCGTATTCACCGGCTCGGTGCCGGTAGTAGTCGGCCTGACCGGCCAGCACGTCATCGGTCACATCGTCACAACGGCGGCCGGTGTGGTGCCGTTCCCGACCCGGCGGGCCCCCTTCGGGCAGGGCGTCCGGCCCACGCGAACGCCCGCCGATCTGGACGGCGACGGTCGAGCCGGCCACGATGCCGGTCATTGCCCATTGCCATGCCGTCAGCGACTCGCCGAGGAAGAGGGACGCCAACAGCGCGATCTGGATGGTCATCGTGTTGTTGATCACCGCGCTCTGATGGGCGGCGAGCCTTCGCTGCGTGTGCGTCCAGAGCAGGAACGCCGCCGATGTGTTCACGATCGCCAGGACGGCCAGCAGCGACCACGCCGATGCCGGTAGGCGGGGTATCCCTTCGACCCCGACACCTATGGCCAGCACGGGCAGTGCGCCCGCCAGCATCGACGGGCACACCAGCGCCAGGGCGCCGGTTCTGCGCAACACCAGGCGGTTCCCGACGACCCATGACGCGTAACCCGTACCGGAGAGCAGCATGGCCAGAGCCGGCAGGAGCAGGCTGCCGACCGGCACGGCGCCGGGTGTGCGGAACGCGACGGTGCCGAGCACGGCCACGGCGACCGCGGCCCACTGAACCCGAGTGGGACGCTCCCGCAGGAGCAGCGTGCCGAGGAGCAGTACCTGGACGGTGTTGTTCACCCCGAGCACGACGCCGACCAGGCTGGCGGGCAGGACCGCCAGGGCCATGGTGTAACCCAGCGGGTTGACGGCGTAGCCGGCCACGCCGAGGGCGGCGAGTAGCCATGGGCGCAGACGCGGTGGGCGCGGCGAGGCGGAGCCGGTACGACGGTGCCACAGCCACAGCGGCAGCAGTGCGAGACCGGCGAGTGCGTAGCGGAGTCCGGTGAGGGTGACCGGGCCGATGCCGTCGCGGTAGAGCTGTTTGGTGATGACGAACGACGTGGACCAGACGAAGCAGACCAGCAATGCCTGAAGCGCCGCGAAGGCGCGCGGACGGTCGAAGACCATGAGACGACTCCAGTAGGGACGGGCACGCGAACGTGCCGACCTATCCCCTCTGGGGTTTTGTCCCTCGGGTGCCTGCCTTGTGGCTTTACGTGGCGCTCGGACCGGTCCCGGTCGTCTCGACCGGCGGAACCCTAGCCACCCTTCGGCCGGTGTGACCATGGTAGCCCCGCACGGAGGGGACGGGCCCTTACCGGACGCCGTTCAGAAGCCGGTCTTCGCGAGGAATCTCTGATAGTGGGGGTCGAACCGGTCGGCGGGGGTCGCTCGGACCTCTGCCGGCGTCCACCACCTGACCTCGCGGAACTCGGTCCGGTCCGGCGTGATCGGCGTGTCCTGCCGGACGTCGAACAGGAACCACAGACTCACGTCGACGTGGCCGTGGTCCTGGCCGACGGTGCGGGTCACCGTGACGAACGACGGCGGGATCTGCTCGGCGCGCCGCTCCGGGAGGGCCAGGTCGATGCCCAGTTCCTCCTCCGCCTCACGCCGTGCCGTCTCACCCGGGTGCTCGTCCGGCTCGACGTGGCCGCCCGGCGGCAACCAGAGCCCGGCGTTGACGTGGTCGACGAGGAGCGTGCTGCGGCTCGCGCTGTCGGCGAGGACCACGTAGGACACCAGATGCCGGTCCGGCGTGGCCGGCTTCACCCGCCGGAACACGTCGTCGGTCGACTCGAGCCACCGCAACGCCGCCTCGCGATGTTGCGCCTCGACGGCGTCGAACGGATGGATCCGCTCCACCAGGCCGTGCACGACGCCGACGGACCTCCGCATGCCACGACTATCGCAGAGCCGGCCCGCTCACGGTCCGGCGAGATGGGCCGGGAGCCCGTCGAGCGAGGTGATGCGACGTCGTTCGTGACCGGGTCCGCGACCGCGGCGGTCGAGGTGGACGGCCTGCAGCCCCGCGGCACGTGCGGCCACGACGTCCACGTCGT
This sequence comes from Streptosporangiales bacterium, assembly GCA_036378185.1. Classification (GTDB taxonomy): domain Bacteria; phylum Actinomycetota; class Actinomycetes; order Streptosporangiales; family WHST01; genus WHST01. The sequence continues at coordinate 12,892 of DASUWX010000123.1, forward strand.
ACTGGTCACCCACGTGCAGCACCGCGCTCGGGTCGACCGCCAGCTCACTGCACACCGCGAGGTAGGTCGACGGGTCCGGTTTCGCCACCCCGAGCCGCTCGGCCGTGAAGACCGGACCCACGCGCCCCCGCAGGCCGATGGCCGCGACCTTCGCGTTCTGTTGGTCCTCGCTGCCGTTGGTCAGCACCGCGGTCGGCAGCCCGGCACCGGCGATGGTGGTCAGGGCGGCGTCGACGTCGCCGAACGCGAGCCACGACGACCGGTAACAGGCCAGGTACCCGGAGAACAGATCGTCGAGATCGGCGTCGGTGCCGGCTGCGCAGCCGATCAACGGGAGGAAGTCGCGCAGCCGCTGCCGTCGCTGTTCCTGGTAGGTGAGGCGTCCCGCGAGCCAGGCGGGATAGTGCCTCGCCTCCGCGGCGAACCAGGCGGCGACGAGGCTCTCGCTCGGCGCGACCCCGAGGGTCGGTAGCCAGCCGCGCAGAGCCGCGGTCACCGAACCCGTGTGGTCGAACAGTGTGTCGTCGAGGTCCAGGACGACCGCCTGCACCCGTCGTGACACGGCAGCGAGTCTACCCACGCCGAATGTGGGAGCCTTGCGGCATGAGCGACGACGCCGACGCCTTGGAGCGAGCGATCGCGCTCGCGTGCCGAGCGCACCGAGGCCAGCGTTATCCGTCGCCCGAGGCGGAACCGTACATCCAGCATCCGTTGCGGGTCATGCTGTCGGTGCGGGGCTTCAGGACGCAGATGGCCGCGGTGCTGCACGACGTGCTCGAGGACACCGACACCGGCCCTGACGACCTGGCGGACGAGGGACTGCCGGCGGACGTCGTCGCCGCGGTGGTCGCACTCACCCACCGGCGCGAGCACAGCTACGAGCGGTACATCGAACAGGTCGCACGGGACCCGCTCGCGCGAGTCGTGAAGCTCGCCGACCTCGCCGACAACCTCGCGAACAACCGCCGCCTGCCCCGCTCGCCCGACGTGCTCGCCCGCATCGCGCGCTACGAGAGCGCGATTCACCGGCTGCGGGAACCGGCGGCGTGAGCGCTTCCGACGCCGATGTCGCGGTCGCCGCGGCGCAGGCCGGTGCGGCCGTCGTCCGGGAGCGGTACGGCACGCCCCTGGCGCGCTACGAGAAGGCGCCGACGGACTTCGCCACGGACGCCGACGTCGAGGCCGAGCGCGCGGTTTCGGGAGTTCTCCGGGCGATGCGCCCTGGCGACGCCTGCGAAGGTGAGGAGCTGGGCGCATCAGGGCACGCCTCGTCCGATCGCACCTGGCTCGTCGACCCGTTGTGCGGGACCCTCAACTTCGCCGCGCGGACGCCGCTCGCGGCGGTGAACGTGGCGCTGCGCCAGGGGGAGCGCGTATCGGTCGCGGCCTGCGCCGACCCGTTCGCCGCGGAGGTGTTCTGGACCGACGGCCACGGCGCCCGGGTGCGACGCGGAGACCGCGACGAGGTGTTGTCCCCGTCGGCGGGCGACCGCCTGGTGGAGGTCAACCTCGACGGCCCGCATCCCAACGCGGACTGGTTCCGGGCGGCGTGGCTGCTCGCCGACCCGGCCTTCTCGAGGACGTTCCGGCCCAGGGTGGTCGCGACGACGCTGGCGCTGGCCTGGGTGGCCGCCGGGCGGCGTGCCGCGTACGTGACCGACGGGCGGCTGCGAGGCAGCGTCCACTTCTCCTGCGGCATCGCGCTCTGCCAGGCAGCGGGCTGCAGGGTCACGGGACTGCGGGGGCAGCCGCTGCACACCGGTGTCGGCGGGCTGGTGGTCGCCGCCGACCGCGACACGCATGCCGCCCTGGTCGAGTTCGTCGGCCGTCGCCTCGCCACACGGGGCGGCGGTTAGCCTTCCGCTGTGATCTCCGCATTCCTCGACACCGCCGAGGTCGCGTCGGGGCTGCTGGGTTCTCCCGAACTGGCGGAACGGTGGGAGCGGCCGAGCGCGCTGGACCGGTTCCGGGTCAGCGGCCTGGCCGGGCACACGGCTCGGGCGGTCTTCAACGTCGAACGCTGGCTGGCCGGCCAGCCGCAGGCGGTCGAGGCGCCCCTCGACGCGGTCGGGTACTTCGTGTCGGGCCTCGGCCCGGCGCCGCACCTGGAGGAGGCGGTGCCCCGCCGGATCCGTGAGCTGGGCGAGCAGGAGGCGGCCGCCGGGCCCGCCGCCCTCGCCGGGGAGTTCGACGCCGCCCGGGCCCGGCTCGCGGCACGGCTGCCGGCCGTCTCCCTCGACCGCCCGGTCGGAGTGTTCGCCCACGTACTGCCGCTCGGCGAGTGCCTGCTCACCCGGCTCGTGGAGCTCGTCGTCCACATCGACGACCTGGCCGTCAGCCTCGACCTGCCCACGCCGCCGGTGCCGGCCGATGCGGTCGACGCGGTCACCGTCTGCCTGTCCCGCGTGGCCCTGGCTCGGCACGGCTCGCTCCCGGTGCTGCGAGCCCTGACCCGCCGAGAGCGCGCCACCGATCCGATCGCCGTGTTCTGACGCCGTGAACCCGACAGCTGCGCGGTTCCGTGCGGTCGTCACCGACCTGGACGGGACCGTCGTCCGCCGCGACGGGACGGTCAGCGACGCCACCCGGCGCGCCGCGGCCGCGTTGGCCGCGGCCGGGATCCCGCTCATCGCGGCGACAGCACGTACTCCGAGCGGGATCGCCGTACTGGGTGAACTCGTGCGGGACGTCGCCGTCGCCGTCTGCTGCAACGGCGGCGTCGGCTGCCTCCCGTCCACGGGTGAGCGGCTCTGGCTGCAGGCGCTCGACCCCGCCGCCGTCGTCGAGATCGTCGACGTGCTCGCGGCACGGTTGCCGGACGCGGAGATCGGAGCCTACGACGGGCGCCGGTGGATGCTCACCGACGGCTACGTCGCCGTCCGCGGAACGGCGCCACGAGGTCCGCACCGGATCGCGACCGCGGGCCGGCTCTCCCGGCGCCCGGCCTGCATGCTGAGCGTCTGCCACCCGCGACTCGGCTCCGCAGCCGTCGCCGAGGTTCTCGCCGCGGCGCACGTCCACCCCGGCCTCGCGGCGGTCACGTACGCGGCCGACGACCTTCTCGACATCACCCCGCCCGGCGCGGACAAGGCGGCCGGAGCCGGCCGTGCCCTTGCCCGCCTCGGCATCGAGCCTGCCGACGCGGTCGGGTTCGGCGACGCCCCCAACGACCTGCCCATGCTCGCGCTCGTCGGCCACGCCGTCGCCGTCGCGAACGCACATCCGGACGTGCTCGCCGCCGCCGACGCGGTCACCGCCTGCGTCGAGAGGGACGGGTTCGCCGAGGCCCTGACGGGCCTCGGCCTGGTGCCGGACGAGCGCGGGCGGCCTACCGCGCCGTCGTCCTGCGGGCAGCCGTGAGCCCGGCGAGCAGCAGCAGCGCGGTCACGGCGACGAGCGCCGGTTCGATGGTGAACGCGGCGCGCAGGCCGACGTGGTCGGCGAGGGAGCCGAGGACGTAGGGGGCGGCGACGACCAGGAC
>DASUWX010000124.1:0-14933 GCA_036378185.1 Streptosporangiales bacterium
GATCGCCTGGACGGACTGACGGACCTTCGTCGCGACCGAGTCGGGCAGCGGCGAGTAGCCCAGGCTGGCCAGGGTGTCCTGGCCCTTCTGGCTGGCCGCGTAGCTGAGGAATCCCTTCTCCAGGGCGACCTTGTCCGAGGGCAGGCTCTTGGAACAGACGATCTCGTAGGTGACGAGCGCGATCGGGTACGCGTTCGGGTCCTTGGTGTTGTAGTCGATCGAGAGCTGCAGGTCGTGCCCCTGACCGACCACCTTCGCCGACGAGATCAGCGCGCCCACGGCGGCGTCGGTCAGCGCGACGTACTTGCCGGACGCGTTCTCGACCTTGGCCATCGACAGCTTCGAGTTCTGCGCGTACGAGAGTTCGTCGTAGCTGATCGAGTTGGTGGTCTGCTTGATCGACGTCGCGATGCCGTCCGAGCCCTTGGAACCCTGGCCGCCCGGGGCCTTCCACGTCTTGTCGTGGTCGAACGTCCAGCTCTTGCCCGCGGCCGCCGTCAGGTACTTGGTGAAGTTGTCCGTGGTGCCGGACGACTCGCTGCGGTGGAACGTCTGGATCGGGGCCGAGGGCAGCTTCGCGCCCGGGTTGTCCTTCTTGATCGCCGGGTCGTCCCACTTCGTGATCTTGCCGGAGAAGATCTTCGCCATGGTCGGAGCGTCGAGCTGCAGGTCGCTGACGCCGGGCAGGTTGTAGACGACCGCGATCGGGCCGGGAACCATCGGCAGGTGCCACGGGTCGTTGCCCTTGCACCTGGTCTTCGCCGGCCCCGCCTCCTCGGGCTTGAGCGGGGAGTCCGACCCGGCGAAGTCCGTGCTGCCCTGGCTGAACTGCTGGATACCGGCGCCGGAGCCGTTGGCCTGGTAGTTGACGGTGGCGCTGGAGCAGGCGCTCTGGTACGCCTTGATCCACTGCGTCATCGCGTTGGCCTGCGCGGTCGAGCCGGACGAGTTCAGGCTGCCCTTCGCGCACTCACTGGCCTTCGGCGAGGCGGCGTTGCTGCCGCCGCCACCGTTGTCGTCGGTGCCGCACGCTGCGAGCGTCAGCACACCCGTCAGGGCCACCGCACCCACGGTGGCGAAGTTGCGCATTCTCTTCGATGTCCTCACGCCACCGACGCTAGGAAGCATGTGTGACGACGGGCCCGAACGCGGGTGAACGAACGGTTAACGACGCGGGAACGCTGCTTGATTTCGTGCGGGCTTCAGGCCGGCCAGAGCTCGGGCAGGGTACGGGTGTCGCCGACCGGCGCCCACCGGCCGTCCCGGATCTCGTAGTCGCACCGGGGGCCCTCGGTGACGAGCTCCGTGACCGCGCCGACGAGGCGGTCGACGTGCTCCGCGGTGGTGCCGAGACCGAGGCTGGCGCGGACGGCGCTGCCGTCGCAGCCGGCGCGCCGCAGCAGCCTCCTGGTGAGCAGGTGCGCACAGAACAGCCCGTCCCGCACGCCGATGCCGTACTCGGCGGAGAGCACGGCGGCGAGCTTGCCGGAGTCCCAGCCGCGCACCGCGAACGCGACCGTCCCGACGCGCGGGACGTCCTCGCCGAACAGCGACAGCAGCGTGACCCCGGGGACGCGGGCGAGGCCGGACCGCAGTCGCGCGGTCAGTTCCTCCTCGCGCCGGGCAAGCCGGTCGCGGCCCGCCGCCTCGAGCGTCCGGCACGCGACGGCCAGGGCGTACGCGCCGACGACGTTCGGCGAGCCGGCCTCCTGGCGTTCCGGCGAGTCCTGCCACCGGACGTGGCCGGGCTCGACCGAGCGCGACGCGCCGCCGCCGGCGAGGAACGGCTCCGCCCCCACCAGCCAGTCGGCACGCCCGACCAGCGCGCCGGCGCCGTACGGCGCGTACAGCTTGTGCCCGGAGAAGGCGACGTAGTCGACGTCGAGCGCGGTGATGTCGACGTCGCGGTGCGGCAGCAGCTGCGCGGCGTCGAGCAGCACCCGTGCGCCGTACCTGCGCGCCACCCGGGCGATCTCGGCCACCGGCCACAGCTCGCCGGTGACGTTCGACGCCCCGGTGACGCAGACGAGCGCCGGGCGCGGCAGTGTGCTCAGCGCGAGGCCGACCTTGGCGACCGCGTCGGCCGGACCCGCCGGGGCGATCAGCTGGGTGAACGGGCGGCGCCGCCACGGCAGCAGGTCGGCGTGGTGCTCGGTGTCGAACGCCACGACGTGGGTGCCCGCGGGCAGGCAGTGCTCGAGCAGGTTGAGCGAGTCGGTGGTGTTCCTGGTGAAGACGACGGCGTCGTCGGGTCGCCCGCCGACGAACCGGCGGACGACGTCGCGGCTCTGTTCGTACGCACGGGTGGACACCTGGGACGCGTAGCCCGCGCCGCGGTGCACACTGGCGTAGTACGGCAGGAACCGCTCGACCGCGTCGCGGACGGCGACCAGCGCGGGCGCGCTGGCGGCGTGGTCGAGGTTCGCGTACGCGACGTGCCCACCCGTGACCAGCGGCACACGCAGGCCGCCGCCGACGACGGCCGGCACGTCCGCGTCCCCGTGCGGCACGAGGGCGAGGGCGGGACGCCGGTCGGCGGTGGTGGAACAGACGTCGTCGAGCACAGCGGTCACCGGGTACCTCCAGGGGTCGGGGACCCCGAGGCGTTGCGGCCGCGAGATCCGCGCTTGTCCGACGCGGGAGCGTCAGGCCAGGTCTTCACCCGGGGCACCCCACCGCGGAGGAGGGTTGCCGGCCAGCAAGCCGGGGCTTTGCGCTGGCACTCATGACCTCTTGCGGAAGCGATCATAGCGAAGATCGCGGGGGACGTTCAGCCGGTGTCCGCGATGTGAGAACGCGGAGGCGCACGTCACACGACGGACGGTGGCTTCACACGGGTCCTGCATCGTGTGAAGTCCCCGTCGATCACGTTCACGTGATCGACGGGGACCGCGGCCAGGCGAATGCGTCTCGCTATATGGGCATCGAGATGAACGGGGACGAGTACTCCGCGTCGCGGTCGAGGACGGCCTCGGCGTCCGGGACGCTCCACCGCTCCCGGTTCTGCTCCGCCCGCACGAAGTTCGCGAGCAGCCGGACGTCGGACGGCGTCGCGATGCCGGTGACCTCCGGCCGCGACAGCACCCAGGCGACGGTCGCGTCGATGTACTCCTGCTGCTGCAGTGGCTCGTACCAGGTCGTGAACGACTTGTCCTGCCCCGGCCAGTTGCGCCGCGCACCCGACTTGATGATCATCAGGCCGACATCCTGGCGGGTGGTCTCCGCGGCCAGGGCGTCGAAGTCGGCGAGGTAGCCGGGCCGCTTCGTCAGCGCGTAGTTGTACGGCGTCAACACGGTGTCGAACGTGAACCGTTGCAACGCCTCCAGGTGCGTCGCCGGCGCCTCGTGGCCGTGGCCGGTGATGCCGATCGCGCCGACGAGCCCCTCGTCGCGGGCACGCTGCGCGGCCTCGAGCGAGCCGCCGGTGCCGGTCACCTTGTCCAGCTCCGCGAGGTCGCCCACGGCGTGCATCTGGATCAGGTCGACGTGGTCGGTCTGCAGCCGCTCCAGCGACCGGTTGATCTCCGCCCAGGCGCTCTCGCGGTCGCGCCGCCCCGTCTTCGTGGCGAGGAAGATGCGGTCGCGCATCGCCGGGACGAGCGGACCGAGCCGCAGCTCGGCGTCGCCGTAGTCGGCGGCCACGTCGAAGTGGTTGATGCCGGCGTCCAGTGCCTCCTGCACCGAACGGTCGGCGGCGTCCTGGGTGACGTCGGCCAGCGACGCGGCGCCGTAGATCAGCACGCTGCTCCGGTGGCCGAGCCGGCCGAGCCTGCGAGTCTCCATGACGCCTATCCCACTACTTCGAGCCCTGCGCGGCAACCGCCGCGATCGACTCCTCCGCGGCCTCGGGGTCGAGGTAGCCCTTCTGTTCGACCTGCATGTCGTCGCCGAGCTCGTAGACGAGCGGGATGCCGGTCGGGATGTTCAACCCGGGGATCTCGTCGTCTGAGATGTCGTCGAGGTGCTTCACCAGCGCGCGCAACGAGTTGCCGTGCGCGGCGACGAGCACCGTCCGCCCGACCCGCAGGTCGGGCACGATCGCGTCGTACCAGTACGGGAGCAGCCGGACGAGCACGTCCTTCAGGCACTCCGTGCGCGGCACCGCGTCGGACGGCAGCTCGGCGTAGCGCGGGTCGCCCACCTGGGACAGCTCGTGGTCGACGGGCAGCGGCGGCGGCGGCGTGTCGTACGAACGCCGCCAGATCATGAACTGCTCCTCGCCGAACTCCTCGCGGGTCTGCGCCTTGTTCTTGCCCTGCAGCGCGCCGTAGTGCCGCTCGTTCAGCCGCCAGGTGCGGCGTACCGGGATCCACAGCCGCTCGCACCCGTCGAGCGCGATGTTCGCTGTGCGGATCGCGCGCTGCAGCACGGACGTGTGCACCACGTCGGGCAGCACGTTCTCCTCGGCGAGCAGGTCGCCGGCGCGCTGCGCCTCCTCCTCGCCCGTCGCGGACAGGTCGACGTCGACCCACCCGGTGAACAGACCCTCCGCGTTCCAGACACTCTCGCCGTGTCGCACCAGCACCAACGTCGCCATGCCGGGAGCCTATCGAGGGCGCCCGGTCACTCCGTCAGGTGGCGGAACGCCTGCAGGTTGGCGAGGCTCTCCCCGCGGTCGACGCGCCACGCCCACTCCCGGCGGATGGCCGTGGCGAAGCCCAGCTCGAGCAACCGGTCGAAGCTGTCGTCGGCGTACTCCAGGACGCAGCCCAGCACCCGGTCGATCTCGCCGGCGGTCACCGACGCGACCGGGATGTGCCCGACGAGGTAGACGTCGCCGAGCGGGTCGAGCGCGAAGTGGACGCCGTACGCACGCAGGTTGTGGTCGAGCAGCCAGCGGTAGAACGCCGCGTGGTTCTCGTCCGGGGCACGGACGACGAACGCGTTGACCGACACGCTGTGCTCGCCGACGACGAGCGAGCAGGTGGTCTTCAGCTTGTGCGTCCCCGGCATCGTGGTGACGAACGTGCCCGGCTGCGGCTCCTCGACGTCCAGCTCGGCCGCCGCAAGGGCGGACCGCACGATGCCAGCGGCGTGGTCTCGGGCGTCGCTCATGTCGCCCAGCCTGCCATCAGGACCGTGCCGGCGGCCGACCCTCCGGCCGGACCGGAGCCGTGCTGGCCCGCACGATCAGGGTCGGCGTGACCGAGGTGGCCTCGGGTGCGACCTCCGGGTCGGCCAGCTGGCGCAGCAGGTGGGAGACGGCGAGGGCCGCCATCTCGGTGAACGGCTGGGCCACGGTCGTGAGGGAGGGCGAGCAGTACTCGGCCAGCGCGATGTCGTCGACACCCACGACCGAGACGTCGTCGGGCACCCGCCTGCCGCGCTCGTGCAGTGCCCTGATCACGCCGAACGCCATCTCGTCACTCGCCACGAAGACGGCGGTGACGTCGGGCACCTGGCTGAGCACGAGACCGCAGTGGTAGCCGGACGCCGGTGACCAGTCGCCCTCGAGCTCCGGCGGGGCGATCCGGCCGGCCTGCTCGAGCGTCTCCCGCCACCCGGCGATCCGGCTGGTCGCCTCGAGCCACTCCCTGGGTCCCGCCACGTGCCACACGGTCTCGTGTCCCAGCTCGAGCAGGTGCCGGGTGGCCAGTCGCGCGGCGAGCGACTGGTCGACGGCGACGACCTCCGTGGACGAGGTGCGCGACCCGTCGATGGTCACCGTCGGGATCGAGCCGGTGAGCTGCTCGAGCCGCCTGCTCACCCGGATCAGCGGGACCGCGAGGACGACGCCCTCGACGCCCTGTTCGGCGAGCCGTGAGAACGCGTCCTCGATGGCCGAGGTGTCCAGGGAGTCGGTGGTGGCCGCGGACACCGAGTAGCCGGCGTCGCGCGCGGCGCCCTCGATGCCGTAGGTGAGCGCCGATCGGGAGTAGAAGTTGGTCCGCAACGTCACCACGCCGATGGTGTGGCTGCGCCCCGACGAGAGCATCCGCGCGGCGTTGTTCCTGCGGTAGCCGAGCTGTTCGGCGGCGGCCAGCACCTTCGCGCGGGTCGCTTCCTGCACGTGCGGATGGCCGGCCAGGGTGCGCGACACGGTCTGCGGCGAGACGCCGGCCAGCCTGGCCACGTCGGTCATCGCGGGGAGGCGCCGGGCAGGGCCGGCCGCACCACGCTTGTCCATGCCTCTCCCCGTCCTCGCTGCACTTGATGATATCGATGCCATACGGGAGGGTGGCGGCCCTGCCGACGAGCGGAGGACCGCCACCCTCTGGCGATCAGAGCGGCGTGCGTCTCATCCGGCCGGCCCGGCCGGGACGGCCGGGATCAGCCTGAGCGTCTGCTCCGTCGCGCGGCGGGACCCGCCCACGGCGTTGCCGGTGGTGTCGGTCCAGCTGCGCACGGGCGTCGTCTCGGCGAGGCGGCCGGAGTGGTCGGACAGGGCGAGCACCAGGCCGCTGTAGCGGTTCACGAGACGGTACGTCCTGGTGAGCGCACCGCTCGATGACTTGTCGGGAATGACGAACCACTGCTGACGGACGGTGGCGCCGCTCGACGGAGCGGGCTCGACGGTCGGCTTGGTACCCCATGCCCGGCCGGCGGTCCCGGTGGCGTCGACTCCGAGCAGCGCTCCCGTGCCGGCGTTGACGATCCGGTACGAGCCGTCGCCCTCCGGTTCGAAGACCCAGGAGGCGAGGCGCGACGTGCCCGGTGTCACGGAGGTGGTTGCCGACGTCCCGGATACCTGGGCGAGGACCCGCCCCTCCCCGCCTGCGATCTGGTAGGCCGACCCGGCGTCCACCGGTGTGGCCGGTGCGGACGAGTCGATCGTGACGTCGACGTACTCGCCGGAGTACTTCGAGCAGCCGAACGAGCAGTAGGAACGGAAGTCCTTGCCGACGATGCCCATGCTGGTCTTGTTCGCGCTGTCCAGGAACCACCGGTACCAGGACGCGTTGTGGTAGCTGCCGGTGTCACCGATGAGGCGCCACTTCTGGGTGGCGAGGTCGTCGGTAGCGTAGAACTGCTGCGGCGCGTTCCCGGACTGGTCGACGGCCTGCGGCTCGCCGATGTACAGGCCCAGGTAGGCGTCGTAGGTGACGTTCATGACGAACAGGGGCGACGTGGGGGGCATCTTGCCCGCGGCGATCTGCTGGCTCGCCGTGCCGGTGTTCGCCGGGTCGTACTCCTCGTCCGGGGGCGTGTAACCGGTCGGGTCGGCGGAGTCGACCGGCACCATGTTGCTCTCCTTGCCGCCGACGCCCGGCTGGGACCAGTGGCCGTCGTACCACTTCTGCCACGTGCCCGTGGCCATCTTGCCCGAGATCGGCGCGCGCGCCACGTGCGAGTAGAAGGCTCGCCAGCTGCCGCCCTTGTCGACCACCCGGGAGCCGTAGAAGGCGTAGAAGTAGCCGGACGCGGTGTCGACGAACAGCCGCTGGTCGCCGTCGCCGTAGTAGTAGGTCTGGTTCGGGAAGGCGGCGGTGTCACCGCGCTCGGTGCTGAAGGGCGACGTGATGGCGTGGCCCTTGATCGTCCACGTCCTGCCCTGGTCGGTGGAGACGGCGTAGTCGATCGCGTCGTAGTGGAGGCCGTCGCCGAACGGCTGCGGGGTGAACTCGTTGTGCACCAGGCCGTACCAGTCGCCGGTGTCGGGGTCGACCCAGACGCCGGAGAGGTCGCAGTAGTTCTTCTGCGAGTACCCGGAACCGGCCGGCGCGTACGTGGCCTCCTGGCCGGTGGGGCTGTTGTTGCACCGCCAGGTGGTGTCGTCGTTCCTGTCCTGCGGGTTGGCCGGGTTCACCGACTTGCTGATCGCGCTGGAGAACGTGGCGGTGTCGAAGTTCGTGCCGGTGTAGAAGTCCCACTCGCGGGGCTCGGTCGAGCCGTACAGCGCGGCGGACTGCTGGTAGTGGAACGTGCCGTCCTTGTCGACGTAGGTGGACGGAGGCGTGTCGGTCGGGTGCGCGAAGCGGACGGGCGACCCGACCGAGACGGCATAGCTCGCGTCGGCCGGGGACGCCGACGCGGGGGCGCTGCCGATGACCGTCAGCGCGGCCGCGGCGGCGGCCGCCGAGGCCAGGGACTTGCGGAGGGAAACCACGGTGCTCTCCTCGCCTTGCGGGGTCGTAGCGGCCGTCGTCGATGCGGGAGCCAGACGGCGAGCGCGAGAGCAACAGTAGGGGAATGGCATCGATAACACTAGGTCTAAGTGGGCAGGAACACCGATGGTGATATCGGTGAGCAGACACGGGTACGACGCCTGGCCCGCTCAGGCCGACAGGCGGGCGATCTCCTCCGCGTGCCGGCACATCGCGTCGCGGTAGGCCTCGGTGAGCCCGGCGACCGTGGCTTCCCAGGAGAACCGGGCCGCCTGTCGCAGCGCGCCGGCGGCCGGCCGCTGCCCGTGTCGCTCGGCGACGACGCGGCCGATGGCGGCGGCGTACGCCCCGGGCTCGTGCCCGTCGACGAGCAGGCCGGACACGCCGTCGGCCACCGCGGTCGGCAGGCCACCCACCCGCGCCGCCACGACGGGAGTGCCGCACGCCTGTGCCTCGAGCGCGACCAGGCCGAACGACTCGTTGTAGGACGGCACGACGGTGACGGTGGCGGCGCGGTACCAGTCGGCGAGCGCGTCCTTGCCGACCGGCGGCTGGAACCGGACGAGGTCGGCGATGCCGAGCTCGCCGGCGAGGGCGGCCAGCGTCTCGAGCTGGTCGGTGCCGGCGCCCGACGGGCCGCCGACGACCACGACCGCGAGCCGGTCGCGCAGCGCGGGGTCGCGGCGGACGAGTTCGGCCGCCGCACGGAGCAGGACGTCCGGCGCCTTCAACCGCTGGATCCGTCCCGCGAACAGCAGCACGACGGCGTCGTCGGGCAGCCCGAGCCGCTGCCGCGCGCCGGGCTCGGGACAGAACGTGTCGAGGTCGACGCCGGGGTGCACGACCGCCGTGTTCGCGGGCGCTGCGCCGTACAGGTCGACCAGGTGCCGCGCCTCGACGTCGGTGTTGGCGACGAGCAGGTCGGCGGCGTCGACGACCTGCTGCTCGCCGATCACCCGAGCCGCCGGCTCCGGCCGGTCGCCCTCGGCGAGCGCGAGGTTCTTGACCTTCGCCAGCGTGTGCATGGTGTGCACGAGTGGGACGCCCCAACGTTCCTTCGCCACCCAGCCGACCTGGCCGGACAGCCAGTAGTGCGAGTGCACGAGGTCGTAGTGGCCGGGATCCCTGCGCGCCTCCGCGCGGAGCACGCCGACGGTGAACGCGCACAGCTGGCCGGGCAGGTCCTCCTTCGCGAGCCCCTCGTACGGGCCGGCGAGCACGTGCCGGACGGTGACGCCGGGCGCCATCTCCACGACCGGCGGCAGCTCGCTGGACGTGGCCCGGGTGAACACCTCCACCTCGGTGCCGGCCGCGGCCAGGCGCCGGGCGACCTCGACCACGTAGACGTTCATCCCCCCGGCGTCGCCGTCGCCCGGTGCGTCGAGCGGGGACGTGTGCACCGTGAGCATGGCCACGCGACGGGGCACGGAAGGAAGCGCCACTGGATCACCTCAACGGCGGCAACCCCGATAACCCGCACCCGCATTCCCCCGGCGCCCGGTTCCCCCGCCGTCCGGCGCGCCCGTTCTCCCGGCGTTCTCCCGCCGCCCCCCGAACCATGTAAACCATGCTGGTGGTGGCTTTACAAGGCGCATGCCCCGTGTAAAGCCACCACGGGCATGGTTTACATGGCCCGTGGGGGTGCCGGGCGGCGCGGGCGCGGGGCGGGTGGGGCGGGGTGTGGCCGCCGCGGGCGCGGGCGCGGGGCGGGTGTGGGTCAGTCGACGATGCGGATGCGGCAGCGGCGGAAGCCCTTGCCCTTGTTCTCGACCTTGGCGAGCTCGATCCGGCCGATCTGTTTGGTGGCCGCCACGTGCGTGCCGCCGTCCGCCTGGGTGTCGAGGCCCACGATGTCGATGATCCGCACCTCGGACAGCCCGGGCGGCAGCAGGTTCTTCGCGGTCCTGATGATGTCCGGGATCTGGAACGCCTCGTCGTACGGCAGCACCTTGACGTCCACACGCCGGTTCGCGGCGATCTCGGCGTTGCACGCATCGACGATGTGCTCGCGGAACCCGTCCGGCAGCTCCGGGAGGTTGAAGTCCATCCGCGCGACGCCCGGCTCCATGTTGCCGCCCGTCACGAGGGCGCCGTAGTCGCGGAACACGACGCCGCAGAGCACGTGCAGGCCCGAGTGCGTGCGCATCAGCATGCTCCGCCGCTCGTCCGCGATCGCACCGCGCACCGCGGTGCCGACCGGCGGCACGGGGTCGCCCTCCCGCGGGATCAGTACCAGGTCGTCGCCCTTGCGGACACCGTCGATGTGCGTCTCGACGCCGCCCCACAGCAGCACGCCCTCGTCCGGCGGCTGGCCGCCGCCGCCCGGGTAGAACGCCGAGCGGTCGAGCACGATCCCCTCGGCCGACGATTCGGAGCTCCCTCCGCCACTCCCGGAATCCCAGCCGACGACGGTCGCGTCCCACTCGCGCAGGTCGGCGTCGAACACCTCGAGCCGGTGCGTACGCCCCATCTGATCGGTTGCCATGTCTCGCGAGGCTACGCCGCGGCGGACGGCGACGCTCTGCGACCCGCAACGGGGGCCGTGTAACTGAATTTCGCGCTGGGCTTGTGCACAGTGGGATCTCTCCACATACTCGTTGTGGCGGTTGCGTCGCGGGGTGCCACCAGCGCTCGACCCTCTGGGAGCAGCTATGAGCTAGCCCCCAGCTCGCCGCCTGCTGACGGGGCCGGGGGTGGTTTCAGCACGCAACCGGGCCGTGCTCGTGCCACCCGTCGCCGCCACGGTCGGCACGAGCACGGCCGGACCGTCCGGCTAGATCGCCGTGAAGGCGTCGTACGCGCGCTGGTCGAACAGCACGAAGCGCGCCTCGGCCACCTCGGTGTCGGCGCCGCGCACCGTCTCCACGGCGATCCGCGCCGCCTCGTCCAACGGGTACCGGTAGACGCCGGTCGAGATCGCCGGGAACGCCACGGTACGCGCGCCGAGCTCGTCGGCCACCCGCAGCGACTCGCGGTAGCAGCTCGCCAATTGGGCGGAGCGGTCCTCGGATCGCGCGTACACGGGCCCGACCGTGTGGATCACCCAACGTGCCGGTAACTGCCCGCCGGTCGTCGCCACCGCCGCACCGACCGGCAGGCCGTCCCGGTACACCGTCTCCCGCAACCGCCGGCACTCCCGCAGTATCTCCGGGCCACCGCGCCGGTGGATCGCGCCGTCCACGCCGCCGCCGCCCAGCAGCGACGAGTTCGCCGCGTTGACGACGGCGTCGACCTCCTGCTCGGTGATGTCTCCCCGGACGAAAGTCAGCCGCATGGGACCGTCCTACCCCATCGGCGATAACGCATGGCGCTCGAAGCCGGGTGAACGGGTTACGTTAAGTCCCCCTTCTTTGGTAAGGGGTTGACCTGGGCTTCGGGCGCGTCACACTCGATCCGTAATGACCGCGTGACCTGCTGTGATGTGGCGCGGTCAAGGTGCCGCTGCGTCCCACTCCGGGTGGGACGGCTCTACCCCCAAGGAGCAACCGCATGATCCGTTCACCACAGCGCCGCACGCGCCGGCGCCTACTCGTGCTGAGCGCCGGTGTCGTACCGGCCCTCGTCGCCGCCGCGACGTTCGGCCTGGCAGGCGCCGCGACGGCGACTCCCGCGACGTCCGACCACAAGCCCGCCGTGACGAAGCGCGGCGAGGCCTACATGGGCTGGTCGACGCGGCCCTCCGGCACGGCCAGGTCGACGGTGACGCCGAACCTGACCGGAAGCGTCCGCGGGATGGACGTGAGCAGCTGGCAGGGCAACGTCGCCTGGCAGACGGCGTACAACAACGGCGCGCGCTTCGCGTACGTCAAGGCGACCGAGGGGACGTACTACACCAACTCGTACTTCACCCAGCAGTACAACGGCTCGTACAACGTCGGCATGATCCGCGGGTCGTACCACTTCGCGACGCCCAACACCACCAGCGGCGCCACCCAGGCGAACTACTTCGTCGACCACGGCGGCGGCTGGTCGAAGGACGGCAAGACGCTGCCCGGTGCGCTGGACATCGAGTACAACCCGTACGGCGCCACCTGCTACGGGCTGAGCCAGGCGTCGATGCGCAGCTGGATCGCCAGCTTCATCAACCAGTACCACTCCCGCACGGGCCGCTGGGCCGTCATCTACAGCACGACCGACTGGTGGACGCAGTGCACCGGCAACTACGGCGGTTTCGCCACCAACAACCCGCTGTGGATCGCGCGGTACGCGTCGAGCCCGGGCACGCTGCCCGCCGGATGGGGCTACTACACCATCTGGCAGTACGCAGACTCCGGCACGTTCCCCGGTGATCAGGACACGTTCAACGGGGCGTACGACCGCCTGCAGGCACTCGCGAACGGTTGAGCACCCGACGGTACGGGGCACCTGGCGTACTTCACCGTGCCCCGTACCGTTTGCGAGTTAGTTCCGATTCAAGCCTTGATTTCCGCATGGACCGTACCTCAGACTCTTGGTGATACGCAGGCTACGGACTGTGCCCCAGTCGTCCGTCTGGTCATGCTGCCTGGCTCTCACTCTCGAGGAGCAGTCATGTCCCAACTCCTTCCCGCCAGGCCCCTGCGCCTCGCCCTGGCCGCACTGGCGACGTCCGCTCTCGCCGCCTCGGTCGCGGCCGGCGCGTCGGCCGCCGCCGTACCCGAACCCGACACGACCACCGAGGCGTCGGGCGCGATGACGCATCCCGGACGCGACTACATGGGCTCGACGATTCCGGCGCACGAGGGCCGCCGGACCGTGAGGGCACAGCCCTACCTGGCGACGTCCACGGTCGCCGGCAACGACGTGAGCCACTGGCAGGGCTCGATCAACTGGAAGACCGTGTACGCCGACGGCGCCCGCTTCTCGTACGCCAAGGCTACCGAGGGCACGACGTACCGCGATCCCAACTTCTCCGCAAACTACCTGGGCGCGTACAAGGCCGGCATCATCCACGGCGCGTACCACTTCGCGCTGCCGAACAAGTCCAGCGGTGCGACCCAGGCGAACTTCTTCGTCGCCCACGGCGGCGGCTGGTCGAAGAACGGCAGGACGCTGCCGGGCACGCTGGACATCGAGTACAACCCCTACGGTGCAACCTGCTACGGACTGAGCAAGGCCTCGATGCGCAGTTGGATCGCGAGCTTCGTCAACCAGTACCACAAGAAGACGGGACGCTGGGCCGTCATCTACACGACCACCGACTGGTGGAAGTCGTGCACCGGCAACTACGGGGGCTTCGCCAAGAACGATCCGCTCTGGATCGCCCGCTACGCGTCCAGCGCGGGCACGCTGCCGTCCGGCTGGGGCTTCTACACGTTCTGGCAGCGTGCAGACTCCGGCAAGTTCCCCGGCGACCAGGACGTGTTCAACGGGTCGATGACCCGGCTCAAGGCGCTGGCCAACGGCTGAGCTCCGTGAGCCAGCCGGTTCAGCCCAGGAAGCCACTCAACACGTCGCGTAGCTCCGCGCGGTCGAGCCAGAGCGCACCTGGCCGGCCGAGCACGTGGAGCTTCCCGTTCGGGAGCGCGCCGGCCAACGCGGCCGCGCTCTCGACCGGGTGCAGCGGGTCGTCGCGCTGGCCGATCACCAGCGCGGGTGCCTCGACCCGCTGCAACGCGGCCAGGTCCTCGACGGGATCCGCCGTGGGGAACGTGCGCAACGCGGTGACCACGTCGCCCGGCTCGTTCACCAGGCCTCGCGCGAGACGCGCGTAGTACGTGGCCGCCTGCGGCAGTGTCCGCACCGGCGCCGGTTGGGCGTCCAGCAACGCGGCGGCCAGGCCGTCCGCGTCCTTCGCCACGACGAGGTCGGCCATCGCCGTCCACGCCCCGGCCGCAGCCGGGTCGCGGTGGCCGGGCAACGGTGGCGGCAGCACGAAGGCGAGCCGCCGGAACCGCCGCGGCGTGACGGTGAGCAGCCGGAGCATCGCACCCGCGCCGAGCGAGACGCCGAGCGCCTGCGTCGCTCCGACCTCGTCCGCAATGGCGTTCAGCTCGCCGGCGACCGCGGCGTAGTCCCATCGCCCGTCGAGGGCGCTCGTGCGGCCGTGCCCGCGGAACCGTAGGAAGACGGCGGTGCCGGTGACACCCGACGCGAACGGCCGGGCCTCGTCGATCGAGCCGAGCAGCCCGTGACCGTAGACGGTCGTCGGTTCACCGGAACGGGTGACCAGGTACTCGATCGCACCGGTCTCCGTGGAGAGCAGCGCCGTCGGCCTGGGCAACTACCAGGTCCCGCCGCGGCCGATCTCACGCACGGCGGGCCGGACGTCGATGATGTAGACGAGCGCCGCGATCAGGCCGATCACGCCGAAGATGCCGAACACGCTGACGATGCCGGTGAGCGTCGCGATGGTCGCGAGGCCCAGGATGATCAGCCAGAACGGCTTCGACTGCTTGCTGGCAGCGTCGTAGGCCTTGGCAGGCCGGATCGCGGCGTCGATGAACGCGACGACCTCGACGACGATGACGACGAGCGTGAGGGCGTACTGGAGCAGGTCCAGCGGCCAGAACCATCCGCTCGGGTAGAACTGGAACACACGGCAAGGGTACTTGCCCTGGCTGTGTGTTCGCCGGGCAGACAGGACGCCCCGCCACGCCGGGTCGCGCGGCGGGGCGTCGTGTGCGGCTCAGCTCCCGGCCGACGGGCCCGGCTCGCTCTTGCCGGCCGTCTTGGCGCCCTTCGCGGTACGGGAGCCGCCCGTCTTCGGGGTCGCGGCCTTCGCGGTGCCGGCCTTGCCGGCGGCGTCGGCGACGGCCTGGCGGCCGGACTCGGCCGCCTGCCTCGCGGTCGTGGCCGTGCGCTTCGCGGACGTGCGGGTGCGCTCGGCGCCGTGTTCGGCGGTCGTCGCCGTGGCCTTGGCGGACCGGACGACCTCCCTGGCGCCGGCGACGAGGTCACGTGTCGCCT
>DASUWX010000125.1:0-11274 GCA_036378185.1 Streptosporangiales bacterium
GTCACCCCGGCCGCGGTCGCTCTGACCGCCCGCTCGGGCGGCTCCGTGCTCCGCCGGGACGTGTTCGCGCGCGTCCCCGCGCCCGGGCGCTGGCGCACCGGGCTGCTCGCCGACGGCAACATCGGCATCGGCGGCGACCCGGTGGCGCTGCTGGACCGCGCGTACGCACTCCTCGCGCCGGACGGGCAGGTCGTCGCCGACGTCGACCCACCGGGCCACGGGCTGCGGCGTACGAGGGTCCGGCTGCGCACCGCGACCGCCACGGGCCACTGGTTCCCGTGGGCGAGCGTCGGCGCCGACGAACTGCCGCGGGTCGCCGCACGGGCCGGCTTCGCGGTCGCCGAGCTGGGAACGGAGGCGGGCCGGTGGCTGGCCACGCTACGGCGACGTTGATCCGCCAGGTCTCGACCCTGGAACGCCGGTTCTCCAGCGGGCTGCGTTCGCCCGCGGTCGCCGCCCGGCTGGGGATCGCGCTCGGCGTCGCGTTCGGGATCTGCTTCCTCACCGGCCTGGTGAGCCACTTCATGCAGCACCCGCCCGACTGGCTCGCCTGGCCGTCCCGGCCGGTCTGGCTCTACCGCGTGACCCAGGGCGTGCACGTGCTCACCGGGATCGCGTCGGTGCCGCTGCTGCTCGCGAAGCTCTGGTCGGTCTACCCGCGCCTGTTCACCTGGCCGCCGTTCCGCTCGATCGCCCACGCACTGGAGCGGGGCTTCGTGCTCCTGCTCGTCGTCGCCGCGCTCTCGCAGGTCGTCACCGGGGTCGCGAACATCGCGTACTGGTACCCGTTCCCGTTCTTCTTCACCACCGTGCACTACGGCGTCGCGTGGCTGCTCGTCGCCGGCCTGGTCGTGCACGTCGCACACAAGTGGCGGCAGGCCCGCGACGAGCTGCGGGTGCCGCTGCGCGAGGCTCCGCATACTCCGCCGCCCCCGGAATCCCCGCCGGTCCCCAGCCGCAACGGGCTCACCCGGCGGCAGTTCCTCGGCACGGTCGGCGTGGCCGGCGGCCTGCTCGCGGCGGTCACGGCCGGCGAGGCGATCCCGGGCCTGCGCCGGATCGCCCTGCTCGCACCGCGCGTGGGCGACATCGGCCCCCAGGGCCTGCCCGTCAACCGGACGGCGGCGGCCGCGGGTCTGGCCGGACGGCTGGACGAGGCGACGTACCGGCTGCGGGTCACCGGCGCCGTCACACGCGAGCTGACGCTCACGCTCGGCGAGCTCGCGGCCCTGCCCCAGGTCACCGTCGAGCTGCCGATCACCTGCGTCGAGGGCTGGAGTGCCAACGCCACCTGGACCGGCGTGCGGCTGCGCGACCTGCTCCAGCGCGCCGGGGCACGGCCCGGCAGCCGGGTGCGCGTCGGCTCGCTGCAGCGCGGCGGGCGTTACCGCGAGTCCTACGTCGACCCGCCGCACGCCCGCGACCCGCTGACCGTGCTCGCGTTGCGGCTCGGCGGCGAGCCGCTCGCGCCGGACCACGGCTACCCGTGCCGGCTGATCGCGCCGAACCGGCCGGGCGTCCTGCAGACCAAGTGGGTCGGCGTCGTGGAGGTGCTCGGGCCATGAGACGTGGCATGGCAGCGGCATACGCCGTCGCCCTGGCCTGTGCGGGCTACGGCGTCTGGGCGATCGTCAGCACCCAGCGGCCGTCGAGCCTGCCGCGTACGGCCGGCTGGCTTGCCGGCGTGCTGGTCCTGCACGACGGGGTGCTCGCGCCGGCGCTCGTCGTCGCCGGCGTCCTGCTGGCGCACGTGGTGCCCCGGCCCGCGCGCCCGCTCGTCGCGGCCGGGCTGGTCGTCAGCGGGCTGGTGGTCCTGGTCGCAGCGCCGCTCGTGCTCGGGCTGGGTGCCCGGGCGGGCGACCCGTCCCGGCTGCCGTTGCCGTACGGGCGGAACCTGGTGCTGCTGCTCGCGGCCGTCTGGCTGGCCGTGGCGCTGATCGGCGGCCTCATGTGGGTCAGGCGGTCAGCACGACCGACGGTTCGCGGTCGCCTGCGGCTGCGCACGCGTTCGCGTACTCGACAGGAGACATCCCGATGAGCGCGGAGAAGTCGCGGGTGAAATGGGCCTGGTCGAACCAGCCGAGCTCGACGGCGAGCGCGGCCGGGTCGTCGACCGTACCGCTCGCGAGCCGCTCGGCGCCGTCGTGCATCCGGTAACGGCGGATCACCCACTTCGGCCCGACGCCGACGTACCTGCGGAACAACCGCTGCAGCGTCCGCGGCGACATCCCGCAGCGTTCGGCGGCCTGGTCGACGCGGGTGATCGTGCGGTCGTCGAGCATGACGGCGACCGCCCGCAGCACCTGCTGGTACGTCGTGTCGTCGACGGTCAGCCGGCGGCGGAGATACGCGGTGACCAAGTCGATGCGCCGCTCGTCGTCGGGTGTCGCGAGGACCGCCTCGGCCAGCTCGTCCGCGCTCGCGCCGAACACCTCGCGCAACGGCGTGGACCGGTCGGTGAACGCCGCCGCGCTGACGTGCCGGTACGCGGCGAAGCCGCCTGGCCGGAACTTGACGCCGAACACCTGGCCGCGGCCCGCGAGCGGATGCTTCGAGGTGCGCGTGCCGACGCCGTGCACCTCGCCGCCGAGGACGGGGAGGAAGGTGACGTTCACGCACGGCTGCGGGATCAGCTCGACCTCGTACGGCTCGTCGAGGTCCCAGTGCACGGCCCAGAACCGCTCGACGTACCGGCCGAGTTCGGGCGGAGCCGGGTAGCGGCGCAGGTCGATGCGCGTCGCCGCCTCCTGCGGGCGCAGAATGTTGTTCGTGCTCGTGGTGGCGCGCACCGAACCTCCTTCCCGCTGTCGCGTTCTTACAAGACCGTACGGCCCGGCGCCGACAGACTGCAGACATGCCGACGAACTACAAGCCCGAGGGTTACCACAGCATCACGCCGTTCGTCGTCGTCACCGACGGCGCCAAGGCGATCGAGTTCTACGAGCGCGTCTTCGGCGCGGAGGTGGAGAGCCGCAACGACATGCCGGACGGCACGGTCGCGCACGCGGAGATCCGCATCGGCGACTCGATCCTGCAACTGAGCGACCCGAACCCCGAATTCGGCCTGGTCTCACCCGGCACCGACGACGCGGTCTCGGCGTCGCTCGCGCTCTACGTCGAGGACGTGGACGCCACGTTCGCCGCGGCCGTCGAGGCCGGCGCCACTGCCCGCGAGGAGCCGCAGACCTTCGTCACCGGCGACCGGTTCGGCAGCATCCTCGACCCGTTCGGACGCCGGTGGGCGATCATGACCAGGGTCGAGGACGTTTCCCGCAAAGAGGCCGAGCGCCGCGTCAACGAGTGGCTCGCGTCGCAGAGTTAGTCCGCCTCGAGGATCTCGACGTCGTCGCCGGCCCGGATCACCCCGGGCCGGTCGACGACACTGAACATGCCGAACATGATCTTCTGTTCGATGGTGCGGTAGGGCGCGAGCGCGCGCAGCGGTTGCCGCGTCCTGGTGCCCGTCACCTGGTCGATCGTCGTGACCATGCAACGGTCGTCCCGCTTCACCGGCCGCAGCACGACCTCGCCGACGCGCATCCGGCGGACGTGGTCCTCGGCGTGCGGCCCGTCCATCCCGGCCAGCACGACGTTCTGCCGGAACCTGCTCATCGGCACGGTGTCCGTCCCGTCGAGGCGTGCGTTGAGCTCGTCGAGCGACTCCTGCGAGACGACGGTGACGGGGTAGGCGTCGGCGTACATCGTCATCGTGCCGGCGGGAGCGTAGTCCTGGTTCACCCGCTTGCCGCCGCCGTCGGGGCACCGCACAAGGCGGCACGCCGTGCCCAGCAGGTCGGTCAGCCACTTCGCCGCCCGGTCGCCCTGGTCGACCGCAGGTGCGGGCCGGCCGTGCACGGTCACGTCTCGGGCCGGGCCGTCGCGTGCCACGTCCACGGTCAGCTCCGGCCCGCCGGGCACACCGAGCCGCAGCACGTCGCCGTCGTAGCTCGGCCGCACGGTCGCGAGCGCCGGGATCTCCCGCTGGGTCAGGTGTTCCCCGTCGGGCGTGACGACCATGAACTCGCGGTCGTGCCGGATGCCGCGGGCCGTCACGTACGCCTCGTCGAGACGCACTGCGCGGCAGGCCTTCACGGGGAACACGTGGAGGGAGAGGACGTGTGCCGTCATGGGAGGAACCTATAGAGTCGCGGCGGAGTGGACGAGACCGAGCAGGAGAGTCCGGACCGGCCGGACATCACCCGGCTGCTGCCCCGGTACCGGTTGCGGCGGCAGCTCTCCGCCACCTACATGAGCGAGGTCTTCCTCGCCGAGGACACCTGGTACAAGCGGGACGTCGCGCTCAAGGTCATCAAACCCGAGCTGATGCGGCAGCCGCGGTTCCTGTCCCGGTTCCGGCGGGAGACCGGGATCGCCGCCGCGCTGCACCACCCGAACATCGTGCCGGTGTACGACATCGGCACCGCGGGTGAGGGCGACGACGCCTTCGGCTACCTGGTGATGCGGTACATCGAGGGCGCGAACCTCGGCCGCGTCGTCGGCGACCGCGGCCGCCTGAGCCTCGCGGAGACGGTCGCCGTCGCGCGCGAGGTCGCCGCGGCACTCGACGCGGCGCACGCGCAGGGCATCGTGCACCGCGACGTCAAGCCCGCCAACATCCTGGTCGAGGCGGCGACCGGCCGGCACTACCTCTGCGACTTCGGCATCGCGAAGCGCGCCAGCGAGCTCACCGTCACCAGCACGGGCGCGGCGATGGGCAGCGCGTTCTACTGGTCGCCCGAACAGCAGACCGACAGCAGGAGCGTCGACCTGCGCACGGACGTGTACTCGCTCGGCTGCGTGCTCTACGACTGCCTGGCCGGGCTCGCGCCCGCGGCACTGCGCACCCGCCGCAGCAGCCGCCTGCCGGCGCACGGCCGTGCCGTCGACGCGGTGCTGCAGCAGGCGATGTCCGTCAGCCCGGACGACCGGCAGTCCTCGTGCGGGGAGCTGGCCGGTGAGCTCGCCGCAGCGGCGACGCGGGCCGTACGCCGCCGGTGGGCGTATCGCGGCGGCGCCGTCGCCGGCGTCGCGCTCGGCCTCGCGGCGGTGCTGGCCCTGGTGCTGCTCGTCGTCGTGCCCGCCGGCCGACCCGCGCAGGCGGACCTGGGCCGGGTGCCGGCGGCGCTGCGTGGCGACTGCCGGACGGCGGACGCACCGGCCGGTGCGTCCGCGGCCCTGTCGTGCCGCGACGCGTCCGGCCGCACGGTGGTGGTCTCGCTGTTCGCGGACGCCGCCGCCGCGGACCGCGCCTACCGCCGTGCCGTGGCCGCGGCCGGCGTCGGCACGGCGCGGGGCGACTGCATCGACGGCAGCCGGGGCGAGCACCGCTACCCCGCGTCCGGTCCCGCGCGGGGCAGGGTGCTCTGCTACGGCCACACGAGCCTGGTCTGGGTGGACGACCGCGCCCGTACCGTCAGCCGGGTCACCGCGTCCGAGGGCGGCGCGCTGCGTACGGCATGGGCCGGCT
This sequence comes from Streptosporangiales bacterium, assembly GCA_036378185.1. Lineage (GTDB taxonomy): Bacteria > Actinomycetota > Actinomycetes > Streptosporangiales > WHST01 > WHST01. The sequence goes on from DASUWX010000125.1 coordinate 5,468, forward strand.
GGACCGGTGCCGACCCGTCCTTCCCCACCGCCGCGGAACGGTCGCTCGTCGGCGTCGCCGCGGGCACCCGGTGCGAGCGCGTCACGCCGGCCGAGCTTGACACCCACGCCGGCGCGACGGCCGGAATCACCTGCACCCCGCGCGGGTCCGGCGCGGCGTCGGTCACCTACTACGCCTTCGCGTCCCGCGCGGCCCTGCGAACCGACCTCACCGGCCGGGTGAAGGCGGCGAAGGCGGACACCGGGACGGGCTGCGCGCACCACTCCACGGCCTTCCTGGGCACCGGGCGGCACGACTGGCTCGGCGTCGACCTCGGCCAGGTGCTGTGCCGGTCGAGCTCGGACGGCACGCTGCGGATGGACTGGTCGATGGAGCCGTTGCTGGTCGCGGGCAGCGTGTCGGGCACCGACCGTGCGGCTCTCACGGGCTGGTGGGCGCAGTGGCACCTGGCCCCGTTGAGCCGGATCGTCCACGAGGTCGACGCGCACGCGTCGCCGCCGTTCCCGACGAAGGCCGAACGGGCGCTGCTCGGCCACATTCCGGCGGTCTCGCGGCTCAACTGCGTCCGCCCGTCACCCGGGCAGGTGTGGCACGACGTCGGCGCCGCCGACGTCACGGGCGTCGCGTGCGGCCCGACGAGCGGCGCGGGCATGGTCGTGTACTACCGGTTCCACGACGCCGCCGCGATGCGTGCGGCGTACAACGACACGGGCGGCGGCACGAGCCCGTGCCTCCATGCGTCCGGTGCGTTCTCGGGCAGCGGCACGTACGCGCAGGGAGGTCGCAGCGGCAGGGTGCGCTGCGGCACGATCCAGGGGACGCACGAGCGGTACCTGGAGTGGACCGACGACCGGCTGGCCGTCGCCGCGTACGCGAGCCGGGGACGCGATCCGGTCGCGATGCTCGACTGGTGGATGCACGACGCGGGCCCGAGATGACGCTCAGCCGCCGACCGACCCGCTGACACCGGCCGAGCCGGTCACGCCGGAGCCGCTCCCCGCACTGCCGCCGCGCGCGACAACCCGTCCGTCGAGGATGGCGGTGAGGTCGACGTGGCCGGTGCCGACGAACCTGACGACCAGCGTCCACGAGTGCGGCCTGCCGTCGACCGGCACGGTGACCGGCTGGCGCCACGGCAGCTTCACCCGGCCCTTGCGGCGGACCTTGCGATCGAGCGTGTACTTGACGGAGGTGACGCGCGCGTCGCCGGTCGCCTTGAGCACGAGCGTGCGCGGCTGCCGGTCCGGCACGGTCGTCTCACCGGCCGGCGTGCTCGTGACCGTGCGGCTCGGCGTCGCCTTCGGGCTCGTGCCCGCGTCCCCGTCCTGGGCGCAGCCGACGGCGGCCAGGGCCAGCGTCGCGCAGGCCGCCGCCGCCCGGACGTAAGGCCCGCTCGTCCTCGTGATCATGGCCGTGACGATATCGGCGTGCCTGCGGGAGCGGTCCCGTGTAGGAGAATGGCGGCATGCCTGGCGACACGAGCATTCCTGACGTCCTCGCGACACGGTACGCGTCCGCCCCGATGACGCAGCTGTGGTCGGCGCGCACGAAGGTGGTGCTCGAACGCCGGCTGTGGCTGGCCGTGTTGCGGGCCCAGCGCGACCTCGGCGTCGACGTGCCCGACGGCGTGCTCGAGGCGTACGAGCGCGTGGTCGACGACGTCGACCTCGCGTCGATCCAGGAACGCGAACGCCGTACGCGGCACGACGTGAAGGCGCGGATCGAGGAGTTCAGCGCGCTCGCCGGGTACGAGCACATCCACAAGGGCATGACCTCGCGCGACCTCACCGAGAACGTCGAGCAGCTGCAGGTGCGCGACTCGCTGCGCATCGTCCGCGACCGGATGGTGAGCGCGCTCGCCCGGCTGGCCAGGCTCGCCACCGAGCACGCCACGCTGCCGATGGCCGGGCGCAGCCACAACGTCCCCGGGCAGATGACCACGCTGGGCAAGCGGTTCGCTTCCGCGGCCGAGGAGCTGCTCGCGGCGTACGAACGGGTGGACGAGCTGCTCGCGCGCTACCCGCTGCGCGGCATCAAGGGACCGATGGGCACGGCCCAGGACCAGCTCGACCTGCTCGACGACGACCACTCCGCCGCACCCGGAACCCCCGCCGAGGCCGGCACGCGGTTGGCCGAGCTGGAAGCGGCGATCGCCCGGCATCTGGGGTTCGCCCGCGTGCTCGACAGCGTGGGCCAGGTGTACCCACGCTCGCTCGACCACGACGTCGTCTCCGCGCTGGTGCACGCCGGAGCGGCACCGACCAGCCTCGCGACCACGATCCGGCTGATGGCGGGCGCCGAGCTCGCGACCGAGGGGTTCCAGCCCGGCCAGGTGGGCTCGTCCGCGATGCCGCACAAGATGAACACGCGCTCGTGCGAACGCATCTGGGGGCTGCAGGTGGTGCTGCGCGGCTACCAGTCGATGGCCGCGGAGCTGGCCGGCGCGCAGTGGGCCGAGGGCGACGTGTCGTGCTCGGTCGTCCGCCGGGTCGCGCTGCCGGACGCGTTCTTCGCGACCGACGGGATGTACCAGACGTTCCTCACCGTGCTCGACGAGTTCGGCGCGTATCCCGCGGTCATCGAGCGCGAGCTGCGCCGGTACCTGCCGTTCCTCGCCACCACCAAGGTGCTGATGGCGGCGGTGAAGAAGGGCGTCGGTCGCGAGCAGGCGCACGAGGCGATCAAGGAACACGCCGTCGCCGTCGCGCTGGCGATGCGCGAGAAGGGGCAGGAGGCCAACGACCTGCTCGACCGGCTCGGCGCGGACGAGCGGCTGCGGCTGTCCCGCGCCGAGCTCGACACCCTGGTCGCCGACCCGCTCACCTTCACCGGCGCCGCCGACGACCAGGTGCGCGCCGTCGTCGCCCGCGTGGAGCGGGTGACCGCCGCCCATCCGGAGGCGGCGGCGTACGACCCCGAGCCGATCCTCTGAGCTCCGGGGCGTGAGGGGCACCCCTCACGCCCGGGCCGTCGCGCTACGGGAGCTCGTGAGCGTGGGCGGCGCGCTCCAGGTCGCCGGCCTCGGCGTCGGCCACGGCGCGTTCGGCGGCCACGTCGATGGAACGGCTCAGCAGCAGGTACGCCACACCCGCCACCGGCAGGCCGACGAAGAACGACAGGTCGGCCCCGCCGATCGCCTCGGCGACGGGTCCCGTGTAGAGGCCCTCGACGGAGAAGAACGGCACCATCGCCGCGAAGCCGAGCAGGTACGAGACGATGCCGCGCCAGCCCCAGCGCCCGTACATGCCGCGCGGGTTGAAGATCTCCGCGATCGCGTAGTGGCCACGCCGGACGAGGTAGTAGTCGACCAGGTTCACGGCGGTCCACGGCACGAACAGGTAGAGGATCAGCAGCAGGAACGCGTTGAAGTTGGAGAGGAAGTTCTCGGTCGCGGCGAGCGCGCCGATCGTCGACAGCACCGCGGTGATGCCGATCGTCACCAGCCGCACCCGCAGGGTCGGCCGGACGGGACGCAGCGAGTCCATGCCGCTGATGAGCGTGAGCGAACCGCCGTACATGTTCAGCGCCGTCACCGACACCAGGCCGAGCGCGGAGAACCACAGCACGACCGCGCCGAAGCCGTGGAACAGGTGGTCGCCGGCGGCGTCGATGGTCGCGATCGCGGTGGGGTCGAACCGCTTCCCCGCCCACGCCGCGAGCAGCGTGCCGAGTGCCATCAGCCACGCCCCGCCGAGTGCGGAGCCGCCGTAGGTCCACCAGAACGTCCTGCGGACGGTGACGTCCGGCGGCAGGTAGCGCGAGTAGTCGGAGACGTAGATCGCCCAGCTGATCTGGTAGCCGGCGACGACGCCGAACTGGGCGAGGAACGGCGTCAGCTCGAAGTGCGACAGGTCGAACGACCCCGCCGGATAGCGCAACGTCACCAGCGCCACGACGGTGAAGACGCCGAACACGACGAGGAACACGTAGGTCATCACCCGCTCGGCGCGGTGGATGAGGTCGTAGCCGACGAGCGCGACGACGAACGCCACGATCGTGGCGACGACCACCCAGACCTTCGTCGGTCCGCCGACGGTCTGGTTCATCGCGTGTCCGGCGAGGATCGTGTTGAACACGTTGAACCCGGCATACTGCAGATACGCGAACAGCCAGACGACCAGCGCGCCGACGTACCCGAACTGCGGTCGGGACTGGATCATCTGCGGCAGGCCGAGCTGCGGGCCCTGCGCCGAGTGGAACGCCATGAACAGCGTCCCGACGAGCACGCCGAGCGCGATGGAGATGAGCGACCACACCAGGTTGCCGCCGGACGTGATGCTGATCAGGCCGACGGCGAGGGTCGCTATCTGCGCGTTCGACATGAACCACAGCGGGCCCAGGTGCCAGAGCTTGCCGTGCCGTTCGGAGAGCGGCACGTAGTCGATCGACCGGACCTCCACGCCGTTGATGCGAGGCTGCGAACCGAGCTGCGCTGTCTGCATTGGGACACTGTGCCCCTGCACCGGTCCGGTTGGGAACCCCGGAGGGGTAAAGCCGTCAGCCGGCGGCAGCGGCCGCGATGTCGGTACGGTGGTGGCTCCCGCGGATCCGGATGCGCGAGACCGCGTCGTACGCGCTCGTGCGGGCGTCGGCGAGGGTGGAGCCGACGCCGACGACGTCGAGCAGCCGCCCGCCGGCCGTGACCAGCGCGTCGCCCTCCCTGCGGGTGCCCGCCTGCAGCACGTACGCGCCCGGCACGGCTGCGGCGGCGTCCAGCCCGTCGATCGGGTCCCCCGCCACCGGCGCGCCGGGGTAGTTCTCGGCGGCGACGACCACGGTGACGGCGGCGTCGTCCGACCAGACCGGCTGCGTGGCCGACGCGAGGGCGCCGGTCGCGGCGGCGTGCAGCAGTGGGCCGAGCGGTGACCGCAGCCGGGCGAGCACGACGAGACCGTCGGGGTCGCCGAGCCGGCAGTTGAACTCCACGACCTTCGGCCCCTGCGCGGTGAGGGCGAGGCCCGCGTACAGCAGGCCGGCGAACGGGATGCCGCGGTCGCGCATCTCGTCGACCGTGGGCTGGACGATGCGCGCGACGACGTCGTCGACGAGGCCGGCCGGTGCCCAGGGCAGCGGCGAGTACGCGCCCATGCCGCCGGTGTTCGGCCCCTCGTCGCCGTCGTGTGCGCGCTTGAAGTCCTGGGCCGGCGGCATCGGGACGACCGTCGTGCCGTCGGTGACGGCGAACAGCGAGAACTCCGGCCCGTCGAGGAACTCCTCGACGACGACCCGCCCGGCCCCCTCGGCGTGTGCGAGCGCGGCGGCGCGGTCACGGGTGACGACGACGCCCTTGCCCGCGGCGAGCCCGTCCTGCTTGACGACGTACGGCGGGCCGAACGCGTCCAGCGCCTTCTCGACCTCGGCCGCGGACTCGCAGGTGTACGCCGCCGCGGTGGGCACGCCGGCCGACGTCATGACGTCCTTCGCGAACGCCTTGGACCCCTCCAGCCGGGCGGCCGCAGCGCTCGGTCCGAAGCAGGCGATGCCGGCCTCGCGCAGCGCGTCGGCGAGGCCCGCGACGAGCGGCGCCTCCGGGCCGACCACGACGAGGTCGGCCTCCAGGTCGGCGGCGAGCGCGGTGATCCCCGGGATGTCGGTCGCCGCCACGGCGTGCACCGCGGCCAGCTCGGCCATGCCCGGGTTGCCCGGCGCGGCGTGCAGGTAGCTCACGCTCGCGTCCTCGGACAGAGCCCGGACGAGCGCGTGCTCGCGCCCACCGGACCCGACGACCAGTACCCTCACGACCCGCGAGCCTATCCGGCATCGCAGTGCGGCCTCCCAGCGTCCCCTTGTCCCGCGCCCAGTAAACC
>DASUWX010000126.1:0-12259 GCA_036378185.1 Streptosporangiales bacterium
GACGTCGCTGTTCTACGTCGACACGCTCGAGTACCTGCGCCGCGGCGGACGGATGGGTGCCGCGGCGAGCCGGGTCGGCGACGTGCTGATGGTGAAGCCGCTGCTGCAGATCAGGGACGGCCAGATCGCGCTGTTCGAGAAGGTGCGGACGTCCGCGAGGGCGCTGGTGCGGCTGGAGGAGATCGCGGTGTCGGCGGCGTCCGGCGGTCCCGGCACCGTGGTGCACGTCGCGGTGCAGCATCTCGCCGCGGCCGAGCGTGCCGAGCACCTCGCCGTCCGGTTGCGGCGGCGGCTCCCGCGGCTGCGCGGCCTGTACACGGGCGAGGTGGGCGGCGTGGTCGGCGCGCACGTGGGTCCCGGCATGATCGCGGTGACCGTCTCCCGCCACCGGCCCACGGCGGGCTGACCGCTCGGCTCTCGGCGAACGAGGCGGACGCGGCGCGGGTGGCTGCGCCAGGATCGGGGGAGAGAGGAGCCGCCATGCGTGTCGCCGTCCTCGCGGACGTCCACGGGAACCTGCCGGCGCTGGACGCGGTGCTGGCCGAGGTCGCTGCGGCCGGGGCCGACGCGGTCGTGCTGAACGGCGACATCGCGACCGGCCCGATGCCGGCCGAGACGCTGGACCGGCTCGCCGAGCTGGGCGACCGGGCGGTCTGGGTGCACGGCAACGCCGAGCGCGAGCTGGTCGCCGCGTTCGACGGCGCGCTGAGCCCGGAGCTGCCCGACGAAGCACGGCTGCCGACGGAGTACTGCGCGACGCGGATCGACCGGCGGCACCGCGACCTGCTGGACGGGCTGCCGATGTCGGTGGCCCTCGACGTGGACGGTCTCGGGCCGGTCCGGTTCTGCCACGCGACGGCGCGCAGCGACACCGAGATGGTGCTCGTCGACTCGCCGGTCGACGCGTACCGCGAGGCGTTCGCGGCCGTCGAGGAACCGACCGTGCTGCTCGGGCACACGCACATGCCGTTCGACCGGCTGGCCGACCGCCGCAGGTTCGTCAACCCCGGCAGCGTCGGCATGCCCTACGGCGGCGTCGGCGCGTACTGGGCGCTGCTCGGCCCCGACGTCGTGCTGCGCCGCACCGGGTACGACCTCGACGCCGCCGCGACCCGGCTGCGCGACGCCGCGCCGGAGTACCCGGCCATCGACGGGTTCGTGGCGGAGAACGTGTGCACCACACCGTCCGATGCGGAGGCGCTGGCCGTCTTCTCCCGCACGGCACGGGGCGGCCCGTGACGGCCGACCTGGTGGCCGCGGCCCAGGCGGGTGACGAGACCGCGTTCACGGCGCTCGTGGAGCGGCACCGAGCCGAGCTGCGCGTGCACTGCTACCGCATGGTCGGCTCGCTCGACGAGGCCGAGGACCTCGTGCAGGAGACGTTCCTGCGGGCGTGGCGCCGGCGCGAGACCTACGAGGGCAGGTCCACGTTCCGGGCGTGGCTGTACCGGATCGCGACGAACGCGTGCCTCGACCTGCTCGACGGGCGCGCGCGGCGGGTGCTGCCGCACCACCTGTCGCCGCCGCAGGCGCCGGGCGCCGAGGCCGTCGGGCGCGGCGACGTCGGCTGGTTGCAGCCGTTCCCCGACCGGCTGCTCGAGCCCGTGGCGCCTCGGGACGCCGAGCCGGACGCCGTCGCGGTGACCAGGGAGACGATCGAGCTGGCGTTCCTCGCGGCGATCCAGCACCTGCCGCCGACGCAGCGGGCCGTGCTGATCCTCCGCGACGTCCTCGGCTGGCCGTCCCGGCAGGTCGCGGACCTGCTCGACACGAGCGGCGCCGCCGTGAACAGCGCGCTGCAGCGGGCGCGGGCGACGATGCGCGAACGGCTGCCCGAGCGCCGGCTGGACTGGCCGGCGTCCGCCTCCGTGAGCGAGGAGGAGCGCGCCGTGCTCCGGCGCTACATGGCCGCGGTGGAGCACGCCGACCTCGCAGCCGTGGCCGGCCTGCTCGCCGAGGACGTCCGGGCGACGATGCCGCCGTTCCCCCTGTGGTTCCAGGGCCGCGACGCGGTCGTGGCGTCGCTGGCCGAGAGCTGGGACCCGCGCCTGCCGGCGTTCGTGGGACGGTTCCGGACGCTCGCGATCGAGGCGAACCGCCGGCCCGCGATCGCGGCGTACGTCCGCAAGGACGGCGACACCGCTTACCGGGCGTTCGCGATCAGCGTGCTGCGCATCGACGCCGGCCGGATCAGCGAGCTGACCGCGTTCCACGACACCGGGTTGTTTGCGGCCTTCGGCGTACCGGGGGAGTTGCCCGCGGACCGATGAGTTTCCCGGCGTCCCGCCGTCACATGGCACGTCCGACCATCCATACGACGGAGGAACGTCATGGCGAAGCTCCTGTACGCGGCCACCATGTCCCTCGACGGCTTCATCGCCGGCCCCGGCGGGGACATGCAATGGCTCAACGAACACGTGGGGCCCAACCCGCTCGCCGAGCAGCTGGTGGACGACATCGGCGCGCTGCTCGTCGGCGGCAACACGTACTACGGCGACGACCCGAACAGGGGCACGGACGCCGAGGGTGCGTTCGGCGGGCGGTGGCACGGGCCGCAGGTCGTGCTCACCCACCGCCCGCCGGCGGAGGCGGTGCCGGACACCACGTTCCTCGCCGACCTGGACGCCGCCGTCGACGCAGCCAGGTCGGCCGCCGGCGACCGGTACGTCAACGTCCTCGGCGCGAACGTCGCGAGGCAGTGTCTCGAGGCCGGCGTCCTCGACGAGATCCTGATGATCGTCGCGCCGGTGCTGCTGGGCGACGGCGTCCGGATGTTCGACCGGCCGGGCGGCACCGACGTCCGCCTCGAACGCACCCACGTGAGCGACGTGCCGGCCGCGACCAATCTCTGGTACCGCGTCGTGCGCTAGGCACCCGCGCGGTCGCCGACCGGCCCGGTCGAGTCGCGGACCACCAGGTGGGTCGGCAGGGAGAGCCGGGAGCGTCCGCCGCTGTGCGGCGCGGTGCCGGCGAGGCTGCCGAGCAGCAGGTCGACGGCGAGCCGCCCCGCGTCCTGGACGGGTGCCGCGAGCGTCGTGAGGGCGGGGTGGCAGAAGTCCGCGCCGAACACGTCGTCGCAGCCGAGGACGCTGACGTCGCCGGGCACGCGCAGGCCGCGGGCCAGCAGCCGCCGCATCGTGCCGATGGCGAGCAGGTCGTTGAACGCGATGACGGCGCTCGCGCCGTCGACGACCACGGCCTCGGCGGCGGCCGTGCCGCCGGCGACGGTCGGCGCGAACGGCCCCAGCCTGGTCATGGCGAGCCCGAGTCGCCGGCCCGCCGCCTGCAGCGCGCGCCACCGGCCCCGGTCGGCCCACGAGGCGCGCGGGCCGGACAGGTACGCGATCCTGTGGTGGCCGAGCGAGGCCAGGTGCTCGGCCGCCTGGACCATGCCGCCGGGGGTGTCGATGACCACGCACGGCACGCTGCCGCTCTCCCTGTTGACCAGGACGAGCGGGAACCGCCCGGCGAACGCCGCCAGGCTCGCGTCGGGGAGCCGCGGTGTCCCGATCACGATGCCGTCGACCAGGTGCGACAACCGGTCCAGGTGCGTGGTCTCGGTCTCCGGCGACTCCTCGGTGTCGGCCAGGACGAGCGTGTACCCCGCCGCGGCCGCGTGCCGCTCGGCGCCCCTCACCATCTCGCTGAAGAACGGGTTGGTCACGTCCGGCACGACCAGCGCGAGCATGAGCGTGCGGCCGGACGGCAGCGCCTTCGCGATGGGGTTCGGCCGGTAGCCCATCTCGGCCGCGGTGCGCTTGATCCGCTCGGCGGTCTCGGCGTTCACCCGGCCGGGATGGGAGAAGGCACGCGACACGGTGGACGCGGCGACGCCGCAGGCTCGGGCGACGTCGACGATCGTCGGCCCGTCGGCCTTGCGCACGCGGCGACCCCTTTCCGTGACCGTGAGCGGAGGTAGAAGTCTGCCCCGTTCACGCCCCGTTGGCAATTATGGCAAACGCTTGTCGCACGTTTGTCCCCGCGCGTATGTTTCGCCCAACCAGTGGTTCGTCGGCGGAGCCAACGGCTGACGGGAAGGTCGAGTCATGAACCGCTCGAGAAGGTGGCTGGCCCGCGTACGTCTCGTCGTGGTGGGCGTCGTGCCGGCGATCGTGGCTTCGTCGGCGTTGACCGGCACGGCGAACGCCGAGGGACTCACGGCGCAGGGCACGCCGGCCGGCGCGTCGGTGCGGGTCTCCGGCGATGGCGGGTACTCCGTCAGCTTCGCGTCGCCGAGGTATGAGTTCGCCGGCTCGGTGGGGCGTCCCGTCGTCGGGGTCTCCGAGCGGGCGGGCCACGACCGCGCCGGCAGCTTCACCGAGGTCGACTTCCGGTCGGCCACGGGCCCCGCGCGCACGTTCAGCATCAAGGCGTACCGGTTGACCCCCGTAGTCGTGCTCGGGACGACGTACGTGGACGGCGGCGCGAACACCGAGCCGTTCCCGGCCTTCTCGCGTCACCCCGCGCTGCCGCACGAGCAGACCTACAGCGGCTGCTTCGGCAACAGCCAGTTCGACACCACGGCAGGCGCCGCGGACAGCCCGTGGCTGTTCTTCGATGACTCGGCCTCCGGCTTCATGATCTCGCCGGCATCGCACTTCTCCGTCGCTCACACCTGGCAGGTGGGCGACGGGACGTTGGCGTCGGGCATCGACCCCGCGATCACGACCCTGCCGGCGAAGACCACGCAGCAGACCGTCCTGGTGGCGGGCAGGGGCATCGGCGGCATCTACCGCACGTGGGGCAGGGCGCTGACCGACCTGCAGGGCAAGCAGCGTCCGGCCAACGACGCCGACGTCACGCTGGACAAGCTCGGCTACTGGACCGACAACGGCGCCACGTACTACTACCGGTACGACCAGAGCCTGGGCTACGCGGGCACGCTGCAGGCCGTCAAGAAGGACTGGGACGCCAAGGGAATCCCGATGGGGTACCTGCAGCTCGACTCCTGGTTCTATCCCAAGGGGCCGAACGCGCAGTGGAACGACAACCCCGAGGGCGAGTACCGGTACGAGGCGGCGAAGGACCTGTTCCCCGACGACCTCGGCGGGCTGCGCAGGGACCTCGGCGTCCCACTCGTCACGCACGCACGCTGGGTCGACCCGTCGAGCCCGTACCGCTCCGAGTACGCGATGTCCGGCAACGTCGTCATCGACCCCGCGTTCTGGGACGACCGGACGGCGTACCTGGCGAAGAACGGCGTGACGGCCTACGAGCAGGACTGGCTGTGCAGCCACGCGCAGCCCGCGTACAACCTGACCGACCGGGACGCGTTCGAGGACAACATGGCGCGGGCGACCGCGGCGAACGGCCTGACCATGCAGTACTGCATGCCCGAGCCGCGCGACTTCCTGCAGGAGTCGAAGTACTCCAACCTCACCACCACACGCGTGTCGAACGACCGGTTCGAGCGCAGCAAGTGGGACGCGGCGCTCTACACGTCCCAGCTCGCCGCGGCCGTCGGCGCGTGGCCCTGGGTGGACGTGTTCATGAGCACCGAGACGCGGAACCTGGTGCTGGCCACGCTGAGCGCCGGACCGGTCGGCGTCGGTGACGCGATCGGCGCGGAGAGCAGGACCAACCTGCTGCAGGTCGCCCGGCCGGACGGCGTCATCGTCAAGCCCGACGTCCCGCTCGTGCCGACCGACGCCACCTACATCGCGCAGGCCTCGGGCGAGCAGCCGGCGATGGTCGCCGCCACGCACACCGACCACGGCGCCGTCCGTGACGGCTACGTTTACGCGTACGCGCGCAACATCACGCTGCCGACGCCGGACGCGACGTACCAGGCCGAGGACGCACAGCTCGACGGTCCCGAGGTGGGCACCGACCACACCGGCTACACCGGCAGCGGGTTCGCCGACTACCAGCACGACTCCGGCGACTCGGTGACGTGGACGGTCCAGGCGCCGAGCGACGGCACGTACACGCTCCTGTTCCGGTATGCCAACGGCGGCACCGGCGACCGGCCGCTCGACGTGACCGTCGACGGCAGCGACGCCGGCGCGCAGCCGTTCGGGCCGACGGGCGGCTGGGACGCCTGGCTGGACCAGACGGTGACCGTCGACCTGCACGCCGGCAGCAACACCGTGAAGGCGACGGCCACCGGCGCGAGCGGAGCCAACATCGACTACCTCGGCGTCAGCAGGGGCGTGGTGCAGGTGCCGGACACCCAGGACACCTCGTTCACGCCCGCGTCGATCGGCGTGCACGGCGACGCGTACGTCTACGACTACTTCGCCGGCACGGGACGCACGGTGCCGGCCGGGCAGGCGTACTCCACAGCGGTCGACAAGGACGGCAGCTACTACCTCGTGGCGCCGGTCAACCGGGCCGGCATCGCCTTCCTCGGTGACGCCGGCAAGTTCGCCTCGCTCGGCCGGAAGCGGATCACGCGGCTGAGCCAGCAGGGCGACGCCGTGGTGGCGACGGCGTCGTTCGCCCGAGGCGAGGGTGCGGTCACCATGCACGGCCACGCGACCGGGCCGGTGTCCGTGGCAGGTGACGGCGTCGCCGGCGTGCACTACGACGCCTCGTCGGGCATGTTCTCGTTCCAGGTGAAGCCGGCCGACGGTTCGTCGACGGCGACGTTCTCCATCCTCCCGGCGCAGTGAGAGGGTCGATCATGCGCAAGCTCCTGGCCGCGGCGGTCGCCGGCGCACTGCTGACGACCTTCACCGCGAGTGCCGGCCACGCCGCCGAGCCACAGCCGTGGACGGACACGGCGCTCTCGCCGGAGGCCCGCGCCGAGCTGCTCGTGCACGCCATGACGCTCGACGAGAAGATCCTGGAGCTGCACGGTTCGCAGACCAGCGACCACCGTCGGTACGTCGCCCGGTCGACCGGCTGGGCATCCCGGCGCTGCGGATCACCAACGGGCCGGTCGGCGTGGGACCCGGCGACGACCCGGACGTCCCGCCCGCCACCGCGCTGCCGGCGGCCATCGGCCTCGCGTCGTCGTTCGACCCGGGGCTCGCCGAGCAGTACGGCGCGGTCATGGGCCAGGAGGTCACGCACCGCGGCGAGAGCCTCCTCGAGGCGCCGGGCGTGAACATCGCGCGCGTGCCGCAGAACGGGCGCAACTTCGAGTACCTCGGCGAGGACCCGTACCTCGCCGGGACGATGGTGGCGCCCGAGATCCGCGGCATCCAGGACCAGGGCGTCATCGCCGAGGTCAAGCACTACGACGCCAACAACCAGGAGACGAACCGCAACGGCATCAACGAGATCATCGACCAGCGCACGTTGCGGGAGATCTACCTGCCCTTCGAGGACGCGGTCAAGGACGGTGACGTCGGCGCGGCGATGTGCTCGTACAACCGGGTCAACGGCCCGTTCGCGTGCGAGGACTCGTTCCTGCTGAGTGACGTCCTCCGCGGTGACTGGGGCTTCAAGGGCTTCGTCCAGTCCGACTTCGGCGCGACGCACAGCACGGTCCCGTCCGTACGGGCCGGGATCGACCTCGAGATGCCGAACGCGAACTACTACGCCGACGCGCTGAAGCAGGCGGTCACCGACGGGCAGGTGAGCGTCGAGCAGATCGACACGATGCTCGTCCGCAGGTTCACGCAGATGTTCGCGCGCGGTCTGTTCGACCACCCCCGCACGATCACGCCGATCCCCGCGCAGCAGGACGGCGCGGTCGCGCGCAAGATCGGCGAGCAGAGCGCGGTGCTGCTCAAGAACGACCACGCGCAGCTGCCGCTCGACGCGAACGCCGTCCACTCCATCGCCGTCATCGGCCCGTACGCGGGCGCGGCGCACACCGGTGGTGGCGGCAGCTCGCAGGTCAACCCGCTCTACACCGTCAAGCCGGTCGACGGCATCAGGAGCCATGTGGGTTCCGGCGTGAGCGTCACCTACGACTCCGGCTCGGTGATCGACCGGGCCGCGGAGGCGGCGCGCAACGCCGACGTCGCGGTCGTCATGGTCGGCGAGCGCAGCTCGGAGGGCCGGGACCGGCCGAACCTCTCCCTGCCCGGCGACCAGGACGCGCTCGTCGAGGCGGTCGCGGCCGCGAACCCCCACACCGTGGTCGTCGTGAAGAGCGGCGGCGCCGTGCTGATGCCGTGGCTCGACAAGGTGCCCGCGGTGCTCGAGGCGTGGTACCCGGGCGAGGAGGACGGCAACATCGTCGCCGACCTGCTCTTCGGCGACGCCAACCCGTCCGGCAAGCTCTCGGTCACGTTCCCGAAGAAGGAGGGCGACTTCCCGGCGAACACGCCCGAGCAGTTCCCCGGCGTGAACGGGACCGCGCGCTACTCCGAGGGCCTCGAGGTCGGCTACCGCTGGAACACCGCGGAGCACGTCGAGCCGATGTTCCCGTTCGGCTTCGGCCTCTCGTACACGACGTTCGCGTTCTCGCACCTGACCGCCACGCCCGTGCTCGCCCCCGGCCCGGGCGGCCGCGTGCAGGTCGGCGTCGACGTCACGAACACCGGCGACCGGGCCGGCGCCGAGGTCGCGCAGGTCTACCTGTCCTTCCCCAGCGCCGCGGGCGAGCCGCCGATCCAGCTGAAGGGCTTCCGGAAGGTGTCGCTGCAGGCGGGCCAGACGCGGCACCTGACCTTCACGCTCGATCAGCGTGCGTTCTCGATCTGGCACGCCGAGGGAGGCGGCTGGACGACGGTCGACGGCACCTACAACATCCGGGTGGGCGACTCGTCCGAGCACCTGCCGCTCTCCGCGCCCGTCCGCGTCGACCGCACCGCCGGCGTCCAGTACGTCACCGCCGGCGCGCCGCCGCTGCTGCGGCCGGGCCGGACGGCCGAGGTGACGACGACGTTCACGAACGACGGCGACTTCGCCGCACGCGACGTGCGGCTCGGCCTGTCCGGGCCGGCCGGCTGGCACGTGACACCGGTCGCGAGCGGCGACACGTCCGTCGCGCCGCACGCCACGACCACCGCCAGGTGGCGGGTCACGGCACCCGGCGACGCCGCGCCCGGTGGGGCGAAGCTGACGGCGAGAGCCGACTACGCCTCACTCGGCGGCGCGCGTTCCGTGACCGGCCAGGCGACCGTGGCGGTGCCGTACGCGTCGCTCGGTGCGGCGTTCGACAACACCGGCATCACCGACGACGCGGCGCCGTCGGCGGGCGCGTTCGCGAGCAGCGGCAAGACGTTCTCGGCCCAGGCGCTCGCGGGCGCGGGCATCGTGCCGGGCGGCACGGTGCGGTACGACGGCCTCTCGTTCACCTGGCCGGACGTGCCCGCGGGCAGGCCCGACAACGTCGAGGCGAACGGCCAGGTCGTGGCACTGTCGGGCACGGGCGGCAAGCTCGGGCTGCTCGGCGCCGGCACCAACGGCACCCAGGGCGGCACCGGCACCGTGTACTACGCCGACGGCAGCACGCAGTCGTTCACGGTGTCGCTGCCGGACTGGTGGGACGCCGCCGGCGACGGCCACGTCGTGACCACCGTGCCGTACCAGAACGCGCCGACCGGGCGGTACGACCACGCCGCGAGCCTGCACTACGCGTCGGTGCCGCTGCGTGCCGGCTCGCCCGTCGTCGCGATCGCGCTCCCGGCGACGGGTTCGTCCCCGGGACCCGGCATGCACGTCTTCGCGGCGGCCATCGGCTAACTCGGGTCCCGCCACCCCCTCCTTGATCATGAAAGTCCCGAGTCGCTATGACGACCCGGAACTTTCATGATCAAGGAGGGGGTGGCGGGGGCGGCCAGCGGCTGGAGGTCGAGCACCACGTCGGTGGGGAACGTCACGGGGTGTGGTAGCGCGGGCCGAACGCGTGCTTCGGGGTGCCCTTCAGCGCCTGTTCCATCATCTGCTTCCAGATGGGCGCGGCGTCCGCGCCGAAGCCGCTGGCGATCCGCGGGCCGAGGTCCGCACCGCGCAGCGGGTGCGACTCGGCGCCCTTCGGGGAGTAGAGCGCGATCGAGGTGGCGAGGTCGGGCGTGTAGCCGGTGAACCAGCCGGCCGCCTGGCCGTCGGTGGTGCCGGTCTTGCCGGCCGCGGGCCGCCCGATGCTGTTGCCCGCCGCGGTGCCGCGGGTGAGCACCGGCTTCATGGCCTTGACGACGTCGTTCGCGACGTGCGAGCTGAGCTGCTTCGAGCAGTCGCCGTCGAGGCCGGCGATCGAGTGGCCGGCGGCGTCCTCCACCGACTCGAACGGGTTCGGCTTGCAGTACGTGCCGTCCGCCGCGAACGTGGCGTACGCGGACGCGACGTGCAGCGGGTCGACCTCGTCGGCGCCGAGGGTCAGCGACGGCAGCTGCCTGAGCTTCTTGCCGTTGCTCTGCACCATGCCGAGCTTGGTCGCCATCTTCCACACCTTGCACAGGCCGACCTGGTGCTCGAGCGTGACGAAGAAGGTGTTGACCGACTTCACCGTGCCGCCGACGAGGTCCATCTTCCCGTGCTCGGACTCGCCGGCGGCGTTCGACACGTGCGGGTACGAGATGGACTCGCCGCCGCAGGTCTTGAAGCCGGTCATCCCGCTGATGCTGCCCGGCGCGTCGATCGTGTGGCTGAGCGGCATCCCGGACTGCAACGCCGCGGCGAGGGTGAACGCCTTGGCGTTGGACCCGTACTGGGCGCCGGTGCCGCCGCCGTGCGCGCGGTCGACGGCGGGGTTGAAGTTGAGCTTCTTCTTCGTCGAGTGGCGCGAGCTCGTGTAGTCCTTCGACACCACCATGGCGCGGACCTCGCCCGTGCCCGGCTGGATGCTGACCAGCGACGCGGCGATCGGGGAGGACTTGTACACGTTGTGGTGGACGGCCCGGACCGCCGCCTTCTGCACCTTGGGGTCGAGCGTGGTGTGGATGGTGAGGCCACCGCTGTAGAGCTTGTCCAGGCGGTCCTGGACGGTCTTGCCGAAGGCGGGATTGTTGATGACCTCCTCCGCGACGTACTGGCAGAAGAACCCGTCCGTGGAGCCGGCGGCGGCGCAGCCGTTCGGCATCGCCGTGAGCTTCAGGCCGAGCGGCGCCTTCTTGGCCTCGTCCGCGACGGCCTGCCCGATCACGTGGGTGTCGGCCATCCGCTGCAGCACGGTGTCGCGCCGCAGCTTCGCCGTCCGGGCGTGCTGCGTGGGGTCGTACGCGTACGGGCTGCGCACGATGCCGGCCAGGAGCGCGGCCTGGGGGAGCGTCAGCTTGCTCGCGGTGGTGGAGAAGTAGTGCTCCGCCGCGGTCTCGATGCCGTACGCGCCACTGCCGAAGTACGCGATGTTGAGGTACCTGCTGAGGATCTCGTCCTTGGAGTAGACCTGCTCGAGCTTCGCGGCGTACCGCAGCTCCTGCAGCTTCCGTGCGTAGCCCTCGATCCCGGACCGGTCGGTGACCTTGCGCACCTCGGCCGGCGTCTTCGCCTGCTCGACCTGCACGAGTTTGACGTACTGCTGGGTGAGCGAGGACCCGCCCTGCACGTTGTCGCCGGTCTGGTTCTCGACCAGCGCCCGCACGGTGCCCTTCGTGTCGATCGGGCCGTGCTGGTAGAACCGCGAGTCCTCGATGGCGATCAACGCCTTGCGCATGATCGGCGCGACGTCGCCGAGCGGTACGTCGACGCGGTTCTCGTTGTAGAACGTCGCGATCACGTTGCCGTTCGCGTCGAGCATCCGCGACCGCTGCGGCAGGGGAGGCGTCGCGAGGTCGCTGGGCATCGACCGGAAGCTGTCGGCCGCCGTCTTCCCCGCGAGCCCGACGCCGCCGAAGGCGGGCAGTGCCAGCCCGGCCGTCAGAGTGCCCGCGACGACACCGATCAGGAACAGCAGGGTGAGCCTGCGCCCCGCTCGTCTCGATCGCTTCCGACGCGCCACATCTCCATACTGCGACGGGATGCTGAGAAGCGGCTTGAGAATCCGCGGCCGTCACGTTCAGTTGACGGGCACGGCGCGCACCACCACGTTGTCGTCGTAGCTGCGCCGCGTGGCGTCCCAGTGTCCGCCGCAGGTGAGCAGCACGAGCGCGGGCCGCCCGCCGGTCCGGAACACGCCGAGCCGGTCCAGCCGGGCCTTCGCCACCTCGGTGACCGAGGCGACGCGGTAGCCGACCCGCCGCCCGTCCGCGCGGTCGACGTACACCCGCGCACCCGGACGCAGCCGGGTGAGCGACCCGAACCGGCCCCAGCGGCCCGCCCACGAGACGTGGCCGGCGAGGACGACCGTGCCCTGGGCCTCGCCGGGCGCCGCCCCGTACGCCCACCACACCACCGACCTCGCGCTGTCCGGGACGTCGAGCCGCCCGTCGTCCAGCCGTCCCGTGGGGCTCGGCCGGACGTCGAGGCGCAGCGACGGGAC
>DASUWX010000127.1:0-16846 GCA_036378185.1 Streptosporangiales bacterium
AGTGGGCGCCTGCCCACTCAGCAACCCGGGCAAGGCCGACGGAGGAGGGGACTGGCGAGGTGCCGACCGGACTCGCGATCCGTGACGTGCGCGAGCAGCTCTTCGCGGCGGCGGAGCGGGTGCTGCTGAGGGACGGGCCGAGTGCGCTGACCAGCCGCGCCGTGACGGCGGAGGCGGGTTGTGCCAAGGGCGTGCTGCACCGGCACTTCGCCGACTTCGACGCGTTCCTCGCCGAGTTCGTCCTCGACCGCGTCGAACGGATGGACGAGCACACCGCCGCGCTCCGCGACTCGGCCGGGACGGGCACGGTCGTCGGCAACATCACCGACGCGCTGATCGCCCTGTTCGACTCGGTCGCGGTGGCGGTCGTCCCGCTCGTCACCTTCCGCGACGCGCTGCGCTCGCGGTTGCGCGAGACGTGGCCCGCAGGTGTGCCGGTGCTCACCGAGGCGGTGGACATCATCGCCGCGTACCTCACCGCCGAGCAGCGCCTCGGCCGAATCGCAGCGGACGCCGACGTCGACGGGCTGGCGCCGACCCTGATCGGGGCCGCGCACCTGCTGTTCGCCGATCGCCAGGAGACTCCGGACGCCGCCGCCGTCCGCAGGACGGTCACCACCGTCGTCGGCGGCGTGGTGCGGCCGACCGGCTGAGGCGATGCGGGGCCCGCGGGTCAGGGACGCCAGTCGGCCGGCGGGTCCTCGCCGACCAGGCCGTCCACCGCCTCGCGGAGCAGGTCGGCGTGCCCGGTGTGGCGGCCGTACTCCTCGATCAGGTCGCAGACGAGCCGGCGCAGGCTGGCGTGCCGGCCGCCGGGCCAGCCGGCGTGCACGAGCTGGTCCAGCCCGCCGTCGGCGAGCGCCGCGTCGAGCCGCACCTGCGACCGCTCGACGGCGGCACGCCAGATCGCGTACAGCTCGTCCGGGCCGTCGCCGGCCGCCGAACGCCACACCCAGTCGGGCTCGGCGCCCCAGTCGACGCTCTCCCACGGTTCGCCCGGCGCGTCTCCGCGCAGCTTGACGGTGAACATGTGGTCCTCGACGAAGGCCAGGTGCTTGAGCAGCCCACCGAGGGTCAGGTCGGACCTGCCGACCCGGGTCTGCAGCCCGGCCGCGTCCAGGCCGCTCGCCTTCCACCAGAAGGTGATGCGCAGCCGGTCGAGCGCGCCGCGGAGGTGTGCCACCTCGTCGCCGGCGAGCGGCGGTTCCCACGGGAGGTCGGACTCGGTCATGCGGGTAACCTACGGGCCATTCCGGACGATAGCCTGCCGGATTGCGGATATCGTGTGCCCGTGCACGACGAGAGCCCGACCGCCCGGGCGCTGCTCACCCTCGAGCTCCTGCAGGCCGGCCCGGGGATCACCGCCGACCGCCTCGCCGACAAGCTGGGCGTATCGGAGCGCGCGGCCCGGCGGTACGTGGCGATCCTCCGCGAGGCGGGCATCCCGATCGACTCGGCACGCGGCCGGTACGGCGGCTACCGCGTCGGCCGCGGCGTGCGGCTGCCGCCGCTGACCTTCAGCGCGGCCGAGGCGCTCGGCCTGGTCATGGCGGTGCTCGACGGCCACCACGACGTGAGTGACTCCGGCGACCCCGTCGGCGCCGCGCTCGGCAAGATCGTGCGGGCGCTGCCCGAGCCGGTGGCCGCCCAGGTGGAGGCGATGCGCCGCACGACCGCGCCCGCCCCGACCGCGCGGCGGCACGGCCCGACCCCGACACGGTCACCTCGTTGGTGCGGGCCTGCTCGGACCACCGGCAGGTGCGGCTCGGCTACCGCTCCGAGGCGGGGTCGGAGTGGGCGGCGGACGTCGACCCGTGGGCGGTCGTCGTCCGGCACGGGCGGTGGTACCTGCTGTGCTGGGCACACCGTGCGCAGGCACTCCGGGCGTACCGGATCGACCGGGTCACCGGCGTCGACGTCCGGGACGCCGGCTTCGAACCGCCGGCCGAACTCGACCCGGTCGCCGTGCTCGAGGAGCACCTGGCCGCCGGGTGGGAGTTCGACGTCGAGGTCGTCGTCGACGCGGACGCCGACGCCGTCGCGCCTTGCCTGCCCCGCGCGCTCGGCCGGCTCGAACCGGTCGACGACCGGACCTGCCGACTGGTGGGCAGCACGAGCAATCCGTGGTGGTACGCCGCGCAGCTCAGCGGCCTCCCCGCCGACTACCGGATCGTGCGGTGCAGCGAGCTGCAGCAGGCCGCGCGCGTCCTCGGGCAGCGGCTGCTCGCGGCGAGCGGTCTTCGCGACGACGGCATCAACGCGGAGCGCGCAGCTGCGCGCTGAGCGGACACCCGAACGGGTCGCGCGCGCCGAGCCCGACGTTGTTGAGATAGCGCAGCACGATCCGGTACGACGCGAACAGGCGCTTCTCCGTGTACGGGATCTCGTTGTGCGCGCACGCCTCGCGCACCATGGGCTGGGCACGCCGGAGGTTCGGGCGCGGCATGTTGGGGAACAGGTGGTGCTCGATCTGGTAGTTCAGCCCACCCATGGCGAAATGGATGGCCCGGCCGCCCGTGACGTTGCGCGACATGAGCACCTGGCGGCGCAGGAAGTCGATCTTCAGGCTCGCCGGCACGATCGGCATGCCGGTGTGGTTCGGCGTGAACGCGCCGCCCATGTAGAGGCCGTAGGCGGCGAGCTGCACGCCGAGGAAGACCGCGGCCTTGCCGGGTGACATGACCAGGAACAGCGCGGTGACGTAGCCGCCGAGCCGCACCGCGAGGAACGCGACCTCGCACCAGCGGTACTTCATCGGCTTCCGGCCGAAGATGCGGCGGACGCTGTGGAAGTGCAGGCTGACTCCTTCGAGCAGGAGCAGCGGGACGAAGAAGTAGCCCTGCCGGCCGGCGAGGTACGCGGAGAGCCCGCGGCGCTCGGCCAGCGCGTAGGGGGTGAAGGCGACGGCGGCGGACTCGATGTCCGGGTCCTTGCCCTGCTTGTTCGGGTTGCCGTGGTGCCTGGTGTGCTTGCCCTGCCACCAGCCGTAGCTGAGGCCGCCGAACAGCGTGCCGTGGATGAGCCCGGCCCACTCGTTCGCCCATCCGGTACGGAAGATCTGCCGGTGCGCGGCGTCGTGGCCGAGGAACGCGAACTGCGCGAAGATGACGGCGACCAGGCCGGCGAGCAGCAGCTGGAACCAGGAGTTGCCCAGGAACGCGAAACCCACGCCGAGAGCGCCGAGCGCGGCCACGGTCAGCGACATCTTGGTCCAGTAGTACCCGTACCTGCGCCGCAGCAGACCCGAGTCCTTCACGCGCTGGAGCAGCTCCGTGTAGTGGTGGATGTACCGCTCCTGGGCGCCCTGTCGGGATGCTCCGCCCGGTCGGGTCGCGGTGGGTACGGCGGTAGGAGCCATCGGTGTCCCTCGGTTCTCGTCGGCGACTGGGTGCCAGGGGACCGAAGGTGCCCGGCAGGGTTCAGCGGTCCGGCGCCGACCGCGGTGGGCGCCGGACCGCGAAACGGGTCAGAGCGTGCGGACGTGCGCCGCCTGCTGACCGCGGTTGCCCTGGGTGATCTCGAACTCGACGCGCTGGTTCTCCTCCAGGCTGCGGAAGCCCTTGGCGTCGATCGCGGTGAAGTGGACGAACACGTCCTCGTCACTGCCGTCGACGTTGATGAAACCGAAGCCCTTCTCGGCGTTGAACCACTTGACGGTTCCCTGTGCCATGGATCTGTGTTGCCTTCCTCATAGAGTCGGCCCGCACCGTGCGGGTCCCCTCGGGTCGTGCCGAGCGTGCTGACCCGAACCGAGACGGTAGGAAGCGGCACGCCCACGAGCAATCCGCGGGCGCAGTCGATGAACCATGCACACAGAACGCTGAACGACCAGTCGTTACGACTGACCCGATGCTACATGTATAACCACGCGACCGGTGGACCGCGCCCCTTCCCTTCGATCATGAAGGAAGCAACCCCTCCCAGGGGCCGGCATCTTCATGATCATTGGTAAGGACGGCCCGGAATCCCCGCCATCCGGCAGTGTCGGCCGGCCGGGGTAGGGTCACACCGTGCCGCTCGCGTTGTACCGCAAGTACCGCCCCGGGTCGTTCGCGGAGGTCGTCGGCCAGGAGCACGTCACCGAACCGCTCCAGCAGGCGATCCGCAACGGCCGAGTGCACCATGCCTACCTGTTCAGCGGGCCGCGCGGCTGCGGCAAGACGACGTGCGCGCGTGTCCTGGCCCGCTCGCTGAACTGCGCGGAGGGGCCGACGCCGGAGCCCTGCGGGCGCTGCGACTCCTGCGTCGCGCTGGCACCCAACGGGCCGGGCAGCATCGACGTGATCGAGATCGACGCCGCGTCGCACGGCGGCGTCGACGACGCACGCGAGCTGCGCGAGCGCGCGTTCTTCGCGCCGGTCTCGTCGCGGTTCAAGATCTACATCATCGACGAGGCCCACATGGTCTCCAAGGACGGCTTCAACGCGCTGTTGAAGCTCGTCGAGGAGCCACCGGAGCACGTCAAGCTGGTCTTCTGCACGACCGAGCCGGAGAAGGTCATCGGCACCATCCGGTCGCGCACGCACCACTACCCGTTCCGGCTGATCGCGCCGCAGGTGCTGAAGGCGCTGCTCGCGGGCATGTGCGAGGACGAGGGCATCGCCGTCGAGCCCACCGTCCTCCCGCTGGTCGTCCGCGCCGGTGCCGGCAGCGCGCGCGACGCCCTCTCGGTGCTCGACCAGCTGCTCGCCGGTGCCGGGCCCGACGGCGTCTCGTACAAGCAGGCGGTCGCCCTGCTCGGCTACACCGACGAGAGCCTGCTCGACCAGGTCGTCGACGCTCTCGCGGCAGGCGACGGCGCCACGGTGTTCGAGACCGTCGACCAGGTGATCTCCAGCGGGCACGATCCGCGCCGGTTCGCGGCCGACCTGCTGCAGCGGCTGCGCGACCTCGTCGTGCTCGCCGCGGTCCCCGACATCGAGAAGCGCGGTCTGCTCGACGCACCGCCCGACCAGCTGGAACGGATGCGCGGCCAGGCCGACCGCAGCGGCGCGGCGGCGCTCACCAGGAGCGCCGACATCGTGAGCGAGGCGCTCACGGAGATGCGCGGTGCCACCGCGCCCCGGCTGCTGCTCGAGCTCATGTGCGCCCGGCTGCTGCTGCCCGAGGCCGCCGGCGGCACCGCGGCGCTCGCCGCGCGGCTCGACCGGCTGGAGCGGCGCATCCGCGTCGGCGGCGCCCCTCCGGCAGACGCCGCCGCCGAGCCCGCGACCGTTCCCGAACGCTCCCGTCCCGCCGCGCCCGCCGAGACGCCCGCGCCGAGAGCCCAGGAGCCGCCGGCCCCGCCGGCACCCGACCCCGCGCCGCCGGCCGCCGCCGAGCCCGAGCCCGTACCCGTGGTGGCCGAGAGCGCCCCGGAACCGCCGGCCCCGGCGGTCGCGGAGGCGCCGGCGCCGATGCCCGCACCCGCGGGCAGCACGGACGTCGGCGAGCTGCGCCGGCTCTGGCCCGAGGTCCTGGAGGCGGTCAAGGCACGGCGGCGGTTCGCCTGGATGGTGCTGGACGGCAAGGCGCAGGTCGCGGGCGTGCAGGGCGGCGTCCTGCAGCTGCGGTTCGCCCGTGACGGTGAGGCGAAGGGCTTCACCCAGAACGGGTGCGACGCGGTGCTGCGCGACGCGCTCGCCGAGGTGCTCGGCGTCGACTGGCGGGTCGAGGCGACGGTGGGCGGCAGTGGCGCCGGGCCTGACCCCGCACCGCGCGCCCGCACCACGCCGAGCGAGCCGGCGAACACGCCGCCGCCACCCGAGCCGCCGCCCGGGTACGACGACGACCCGTTCGACGACGAGCCCGAGGACGCCTCGTCCGACGACCCGTCCGGCCGGCAGGACGACGTGCTCACCGGCCTGCCGCTGCTCGAACGCGAGCTCGGCGCCAAGGTCATCGACGAGTCCGACTGACCGGCATCGTAGGCTCGCTGTATCCGGCCGGCTATCCATCCAGGAGTACCCGTGTTTCCAGGCAACCCGGACATGAATCAGCTGCTCCAGCAGGCACAGCAGATGCAGCAGCAGTTGGTCGCCGCGCAGCAGGAGCTGGCCGAGGCCGAGGTCAAGGGCACCTCCGGCGGCGGGCTCGTCGAGGCGACCGTCTCCGGCACCGGTGAGCTCAAGGCGCTCGCGATCGACCCGAAGGCGGTCGACCCGGACGACACCGAGACGCTGGCCGACCTCGTCGTCGCCGCGGTCCGCGACGCCGCGTCGAACGCGCAGGACCTCGCGGCCGAGCGGCTCGGGCCGTTCGCCGAGGGGCTGGGCGGCGGCGGGCTGCCCGGCCTGCCGGGCCTCGGGTCCTGAGCGGGCAGCGGGGGTAATAGGTGTACGAGGGCGCGATCCAGGACCTCATCGACGAGTTCGGCCGGCTGCCGGGCATCGGCCCGAAGAGCGCCCAGCGGATCGCGTTCCACCTGCTCGCGGGCGACCCGACCGACACCAGGCGGCTCGCCGAGGTGCTGATCGCGTTCACCGAGAAGGTGCGCTTCTGCACCGTCTGCGGGAACGTCGCGGAGCAGGAGCAGTGCCGCATCTGCCTCGACCCGCGGCGCGATGAGCACCTGATCTGCGTGGTCGAGGAACCGAAGGACGTGCTCGCCATCGAACGCACCAGGGCGTTCCGCGGCCGTTACCACGTGCTCGGCGGTGCGATCAGCCCGATCGACGGGATCGGCCCGGACCAGTTGCGTATCGGGGGGTTGCGCGATCGGCTCGCCGACGGCAGCGTTACCGAGGT
This sequence comes from Streptosporangiales bacterium, assembly GCA_036378185.1. Taxonomy (GTDB): domain Bacteria; phylum Actinomycetota; class Actinomycetes; order Streptosporangiales; family WHST01; genus WHST01. Next base: position 6,727 of record DASUWX010000127.1, read on the forward strand.
GGTCCTGGCCACCGACCCGAACTGGGAGGGCGAAGCGACAGCGACGTACCTCTATCGTGAGGTGTTGCAACCGCTCGGGATTCGCGTCACGCGGATCGCGAGCGGTCTCCCGGTCGGGGGCGACCTGGAGTACGCGGACGAGGTGACGCTGGGTCGCGCGTTCGAGGGACGGAGACAGCTCGATGGCGCATGAGGGGGCAGAAGTGACGGGAACGGACTGGGCAGGTTTCGCCGACCGGATAGCGAAGCACGCTGCCAACTACCTCGACGGCCTGGAGCGGGTGGCGGCAGGCGACGCCAACAACGAGCTGGTGCCGTTCCTGCTGCTCGAGGTGTCGCAGATCTCCCTCACGGGTGCGCAGCTCGGAGCGAGTGAGGACGTCGTCCCCGTCGGCAACATCGAGCCGCCGCACGCGCTGGAGGGCGACGTCGACGCGCTGCGGCAGGGGCTGGCGTCCCGGCTCAAGGACGTCGACGAGTACGCCGAGGTGTTCGACCCGTACGAGTCGAAGCCGGAGCTCGCGCCGTACCGGCTGTCCGACGACCTCGCCGACATCGCCGCCGACCTGACCCACGGGCTGCGCCACTACGAGACGGGCAACAAGATCGAGGCGCTCTGGTGGTGGCAGTACTCCTACTTCAACCACTGGGGCAACCACGCGGGCGCGGCGCTGCGCGCGCTGCAGGCGGTCGTGTCGCACGCCCGCCTGGACGTCGGCTCCGAAGAGGTCGTCGAGGAGCTCAGCTGAGGCCGTCGGCCGGCTCGACCGGATCGTGATGTAACCGCGGGCGCGGGTCCGACACAGAGATGTGTGGGAACCGCGCACGTGGGAGTGGCCGATGAGGGACGAGACCTGGTTCGCCGGCATCTACGATCGGCACCGTTCGGCTGTGGTCAGGTACGGCATCCGCCGGCTCGGCGACGTCGACTCTGCCGAGGAGCTGTCGCAGGAGGTGTTCGTCGTCGCCTGGCGGCGACGGCACGACGTACCTGACCAGGTGTTGCCCTGGCTGTACGGCGTCGCCAGGCGTCTGCTCGCCAACAACCGGCGAGCAGACCGTGCGGCGCCGCAACTGGTCGAGATCCCGGCCACGCTGCATGCGCCTGAGGACGCCGACGCCCGCGCCCGGGTGCTCGACATCCGAAAGGCGCTGACGGAGCTGTCGGCAAGTGACCAAGAGGTCCTTCGGCTGGTGGGCTGGGAGCAGCTCGCGCTCGCGGAGGTGGCCGTCGCGCTCGGATGCACCAGGGTGTCCGCGAAGGTGCGCCTGCACCGAGCGAGGCGGCGCCTGCTGGCCGCACTCGGACCCGACGGGGCCGAGCGTGAGCTCTCCGTCGACGCGGTGCCCGCACCCGTTCCGACCCTGAAGGAGAACTGATGCGAGACACCGACCAGATCCGTTCCCTGATGTCTCCCGCCGACCCGGCGGCCGACGTCGACGTGAGCTCGCGGGTGACCGCGGACGAGCTGATCGACCGCGCCGCCGAACCAGCCGCCACGCCGAAGCCCTCGCGTCGCCGCACCGCGGGCCGTCGGCTGGTGTGGTCCGCCGTGGGCGCGACGGCGGTGGCCGCCGCGGTCATCGCGGCCGTCGTCGTCCCCGGCTTCGGCAGCCACGGCGTCAAGCCCGCCTATGCCGTCACCAAGCAGCACGACGGCAACGTCCGCGTCGACATCGAGGCCCTCAACAATGTGGCCGACTTCAAGCGGCAGATGCGACGTGCCGGTGTCCCGACCGAGGTCGAGCGGGTCCCCGCGGGCATGCACTGCAAGGACATCGGCCGCGGCTACAGGGGACTGAAGATCATCGTCCGCACGAAGCACAGCACGCTCGACCGGTCCCGCTCCCACAAGGTCGTCGTGAAGATCACGAGCTTCCTCATCACCCCGAGCGAGATCAAGAAGGGGCAGACGCTGGTCCTCGAGTCGCACGGGACGAGGGTCACCGGCTTCTACATCGCCAAGGCCCCGCACCGGTGCGTGCTGGTGCCCATCCGCTGAGACCGTCACCGTGGAGCCGCTCCCACGCTCGGGGTGGGAGCGGCTCCTCCACGGGGGAGTAGGGCCCCCTCGGCCGTCTCGCCCGGCGAGATGGCATATTTGCCTGTGAGCGTCACCGTGGCCGCCCCTTAGACTTGAGACTCCCGTCCCGATTCGCGGAGGCAGTTGCGCGCGTGTTGATCGTGCAGAAGTACGGCGGTTCGTCGGTCGCGGACGCCGAGGGCATCAAGCGGGTCGCGCAGCGGATCGTCGCCACCCGCAAGGCCGGCCACGACGTCGCGGTGGCCGTGTCCGCGATGGGAGACACCACCGACGAGCTGCTCGACCTCGCCGAGCAGGTGTCGCCGGTCCCGCCCGGCCGTGAGCTCGACATGCTGTTGACCTCGGGCGAGCGGATCTCGATGGCGTTGCTGGCGATGGCGATCGCCAACCTGGGCTTCGAGGCGCGCTCGTACACGGGCAGCCAGGCCGGCGTGATCACTGACGGAACCCACGGCAAGGCGCGGATCATCGACGTCACGCCCGGCCGGATCACCGAGGCGCTGACCGCCGGCGCGATCCCGATCGTCGCGGGTTTCCAGGGCGTCTCGCAGCACAGCAAGGACATCACCACGCTGGGCCGCGGCGGCACCGACACCACCGCGGTCGCGCTCGCCGCGGGGCTCGGCGCCGAGGTCTGCGAGCTCTACACCGACGTCGACGGCGTGTTCACCGCCGACCCGCGCATCGTCCCCAGCGCGCGACGGCTGGGCCGTGTCTCGTACGAGGAGATGCTCGAGCTGGCCGCGTCCGGCGCGAAGGTGCTGCACGTCCGCTGCGTCGAGTACGCCCGCCGCTACGGCATCCCCATCCACGTGCGCTCCTCGTTCTCGCAGCGCGAGGGCACGTGGGTCACCGACCGATCCGAGGAAGACCAGGGCATGGAGAACGCGATCATCGCCGGCGTCGCGCACGACCGGAGCCAGACCAAGATCACCGTGGTCGGCGTCCCGGACAAGCCGGGCGAGGCGGCGTCGATCTTCCGCACGCTCGCCGACGCGTCGATCAACCTGGACATGATCGTGCAGAACGTCTCGCAGGCGACCACGGGTCGCACCGACGTGTCGTTCACGCTGCCGGAGGCCGACGGCGAGGCGGCGATGCGGGCGCTCGCCAAGGTGCAGGACTCGATCGGCTTCGAGAGCCTGCTCTACGACGACGCGATCGGAAAGGTGTCGCTCGTCGGCGCGGGCATGCGCAGCCACCCCGGCGTGTCCGCGACGTTCTTCTCCGCCATCGCCGACGCCGGCGTCAACGTGGAGATGATCTCGACGTCCGAGATCCGCATCTCGGTGGTCGTGCGCGGTGACGACGTCAACGCCGCCGTCACGGCCGTGCACAGCGCGTTCGACCTGGACGCCGACCAGGTGGAGGCAGTGGTGTACGGAGGGACCGGACGATGAGCAGGCCCAGCCTGGCCCTTGTCGGCGCCACCGGCGCGGTGGGTTCGGTGATGGTCGACCTGGTGTCGACCCGCCCGGACGTGTGGGGCGACATCACGCTGGTCGCGTCGCCGCGGTCGGCCGGCCGGCGGATCACCGTCCGCGGCGAGCAGCTCGAGGTGCAGGCGCTGTCGCCCGAGGTGTTCGACGGCGTCGACGTCGCCGTCTTCGACCTGCCGGACGCCGTCGCCGCCGAGTACGCCCCGATCGCGGCTGAGCGCGGCGCGGTGGTGATCGACAAGTCCGGCGCGTTCCGGATGAACCCCGACGTCCCGCTCGTCGTGCCCGAGGTCAACCCGGAGGCGATCGCCCGCCGCCCGCTCGGGATCATCAGCACGCCGAACTGCACGACTCTGTCGATGATCGTCGTCATCGGCGCGCTCGACCAGCGGTACCGCGTCGAGGACCTCGTGGTCGCCTCTTACCAGGCGGCGTCCGGCGCGGGCCAGGAGGGCATCGAGACGCTCTACGACCAGCTCGAGAAGGTCGGCGGCGACCGCACGCTCGGCACCGCGCCCGGCGACGTCCGGCGCGCGGTCGGCGACGAGCTGGGCCCGTTCCCCGCGCCGCTGGCGATGAACGTCGTGCCCTGGGCCGGGTCGCGGAAGGACGACGGGTGGAGCTCCGAGGAGCTCAAGGTGCGCAACGAGTCGCGCAAGATCCTCGACCGGCCGGAACTGCGCGTCTCGGCGACATGCGTGCGCGTGCCCGTGATGCGCACGCACGCGCTCGCGATCCACGCGCGCTTCGCCGAGGAGGTCGACGTCGACGAGGTGCACAAGGTGCTCGACGCCGCGCCGAGCGTGATCGTCTGCGACGACCCGGCGACCGGGCAGTTCCCGACGCCGGTGGACGCAACCGGCACCGACCCGACGTGGGTGGGGCGGATCCGCCGTGCTCTGGACGACCCGCAGGCGCTGGACATGTTCTGCTGCGGCGACAACCTGCGCAAGGGTGCGGCACTCAACGCCGCGCAGATCGCCGAGCACGTCGCCGCCGAGCTGTCCGCCTCGGTCTAGCGTCTCCCGGGTTCCTGTGTTTCCAGCATCATTTTGGTACTTCGGACGCGACTGCCGGTTTGTCGTGTAATTCTGGCAATGAGCCCGGGCGGAGACGTCCCCCCGGATCTTCGTCCGGGCGATCGCTGCGGATCCCCCCGTCCGTCAGCGAAGCGGGGGACGTGGCCGTCCGGTTGCGTCCCTCGCCCGTGTCCGGCTCACTTCCCGGGGGCAGCTGCACAACCGCGACCGTCGCCGGCATCCTCGCCGCGAACCTGAACGCCCTGTCCGTCCCGCGGCCTCCTCATGATCAACTCCCGTCCGGGCGGCGTCGTCAGGCGGGCAACGGCCGGTCGGTGACGATGTGCTTCATGACGATGGTCGACGTGAGCTTGAGAACGCCCGGCAGGGTGGCGAGCCGTTCGTCGTAGAGCCGCTGGAACGCGACGCGGTCGGTGGTGACGACGCGCAGCAGGTAGTCCGGCTCGCCGAAGAGCCGCTGTGCATGGACCACCTGCGGGACGGCCGCGAGTGCGCTCTCGAACTCGGCGACCGTCGCCCGGCCTCCGTCCCGCATCGTGCCGAACACGAGCGCCTCGAAACCGAGGCCGAGCGACTCGGCGTCGACGACCGCCCGGTAGCCGCGGATGACGCCGGTGCGTTCCAGCTCGCGGAGCCGGCGGTGGCACGGCGACGTGGAGAGCCCGACGCGGGCGGCGAGGTCGGTGATGGAGAGCCGGCCGTCCGCCTGCAGCTCGGCAAGGATCTTCCGGTCTATCGCGTCCATGACGACGATTGTCCCTCTGGCGGCGCGTTCCGGGGGAAACTCGGGAACACCTTCGAACGCGACACGCCTAGCGTCACCGGTATGAGCGGTGGTGTCGTGGTGACGTTCCTGGTGGTCGACCTCCTGTTGGTGCTGACCCCCGGCGCCGACTGGGCGTACGCGATCGCCGCCGGGCTGCGGGAGCGCAGTGTCCTGCCGGCCGTCGCGGGCCTCGTCGCCGGCTATGCGGGGCACACGGCGCTGCTCGCGGCGGGCGTGGCGGTGCTCGTGGCGCGGGCGCCGAGCCTGCTCGGCGTGATCACGGTCGCCGGCGCGGCATATCTCGTCTGGCTCGGCTGCACCGTGCTCGCCCGTCCGGCGGCGCCCACAGCCGACGCCGCCTCGACGCCGTCGAGATGGCGCGCCACGCTGCGGGGCGCCGCGACGAGCGGGCTCAACCCGAAGGGCCTGCTGCTCTACCTCGCGCTGCTGCCGCGATTCGTGGACCCTGCCGCACGCTGGCCGGTGGCCGCCCAGACCGCACTGCTCGGGCTCGTGCACATGGCCGACTGCGCCGTCGTGTACCTCGCCGTCGGCGTGCTCGCCGGTTCCGTGCTGCGCGCCCGGCCCCGGCTTGCGCGCGTCGTCGGCCGTGCCGCCGGCGTCGTGATGATCGGTCTGGGCCTGGCGCTGCTCGTCGAGCAGTTCGCCGGGTGAACGCCGATAGGTGTTGCAGTCATCGCATCACTTGGCTTCGCGGCATTGTCGGCGCCGCAAGCCGGAGTTAGGCTGCGAGCGCGTTTTGCGTATGGAGAGATTGGTTGCCTTATGCGCAACACCGTTCCCCGAGAAGACACCGACTTGCCGACGCCGGCGCGCGCCACGGCGCCCTTCGCGCGCATGCTCGCGCGGCCGCGGTACGAGATCATCCCGACGGCGTCGATCACCGACACCGTGCTGGAGCACGTACCCCTGGAGGTCGGCGTCACCGTGACGGCGTCCCCGGTCAAGGGACTCGCGCCCACCATCGACGTCGCCGCGCGGCTCGCGGCGGCGGGATACCGGGTGGTGCCGCACCTGTCCGCGCGGCTGATCGTCGACGACGCACACCTCGCCGAGCTGGTCGCGCGGCTGCGCGAGGCCGGCATCACCGAGGTGTTCGTCCCCGCGGGCGACGCCGACCCGCCCGCCGGCAGGTTCACCGCCGCGCTCGACGTGCTGACCCGGCTCACCGCCATGGGCCGGCCCTTCGAGGAGGTCGGGATCACCGGTTATCCCGAGACGCACCCGGTGATCGCGGACGACGTGACCGTGCAGGCGATGTGGGACAAGCGCAGCCACGGCACGTACATCGTCAGCAACCTGTGCTTCGACCCGACGGTGGTCGCGCGCTGGGTGGCGCGGGTGCGCGCGCGTGGCGTGACGCTGCCGATCCACCTCGGCGTCGCCGGCCCGGTCGAGCGCGCCAAGCTCGTGTCGGTGGCGACCAAGATCGGTGTCGGCGAGTCCACCCGGTTCCTCGGCAAGCACCCGAGCTGGTTCCTGCGCCTCGCCGGCCCCGGCGGCTACTCGCCGGAGCGGCTGATCCGCCGCACCCTCGAGGCGCTCGACCGGCAGCGGACGCCGGCCGCCGGGCTGCACGTCTTCACGTTCAACCAGGTCGCCGAGACCGAGCGCTGGCGGCAGCGGATGCTGGCCGGCCGCCGTCACCCGCGATCGCGTCAGGCCGAGTAACCGAGGCGACGGGACAGCCGGTTGGTCTCCTCCACGAGCAGCTTGCCGTACGCGGTCGTGCGGTCGTTCATCCGCGCCGAGGGCCCGGTGATGCCGATGGCCGCGATGGTCGTGGCGCCGCGGGTGCGTACGGGTGCCGACAGCGACACCAGGCCCGGCTCCAGCTCCTCGTTGGAGACGGCGTACCCACGCTGCCGCACCCGGCGCAGCTCACGTTCCAACGCCGCCGGCTCGACGATCGAGTTCGGCGTGCGCGGCTCGAGCGGTTCCTCGGGGGGTGATAGGGCGCCGAACGCGTAGAGCACCTTGCCCTGCGCCGAGCAGTGCGCCGGGATGTCCATGCCCACCCAGTTGGTCGCGCTCAACAGGTACGTGGAGTCGATCTGCGCCACCTCGACGACCATGCCCGCACGGGGCACGGCGAGGTTGATCGTCTCGCCTGTTTCGTCCGCGATCCGCTGCAGTGTCTTGGCTGCCGTGTCGACCAGGCCGTCGGTGGGTTCGTGGCGGAGGGCGTACAGCGAGAAGAGCGCACCGGGACGGAACTCGCCGGCATCGTTGCGGAGCAGGAACCCGTGTCGTTCCAACGCTTGCAGCAGACGCGATGCCGTCGACTTGGCGAGCCCGGACGCCTTCGTGAGCTCGGTGAAGGTGCGCGGCTCAGGGGATTCGACCACCAGCGTCAGCAGCTCCGCGGCACGATCGACGGACTGTGTTCCCGTTGCCGGACGCGCCACGACGAGACCTCCAGAGTTCTACAGCGGTAGAGTTCTACATTGTGAGACCACTTCCCACATAATGAGGGTAGAGTCTCGCCTTGGAAGCGGTCAAGGCAACGCGGCCTGACCGCCGACCACAGCAGAATCTCGACCCGGTCGGGTCATTCACCCCCAGCCGAATTGCCGGACGTTCCGTCCGCGATCCCGCATTTCCGAAAAGGAAGGGAGACGCCGCATTGTCACAGGTGAACGAGCATCCAGGAATCCTGCAGTACTCGCGCATCCGCAAGTCGCCGTACTTCTACTCGTCCCGCCAGCACGGGGTGCAGCTGTACAGCGTCTACAACCACACGTATCACCCGCGGCACTACGGTGACCCCGTCCAGGAGTACTGGCACCTGCTGAACGGTGTCACGCTGTGGGACGTCGGCGTCGAACGCCAGATCGAGATCAGTGGCCCGGATGCGTTCGACTTCACGAACATGCTGATCCCCCGCGACCTCAGCAAGTGCCGGGTCGAACAGTGCAAGTACGTCTTCCTCACGCTGCCCGACGGCGGGATCATCAACGACCCCGTGCTGCTGCGGCTCGAGGAGAACCGGTTCCTGCTCTCCCTCGCCGACAGCGACGTCGAGCTCTGGGCGCGCGGTGTCGCGTACAACTCGAACTTCAACGTGGAGATCAAGGAGGTCGACATCGCGCCCGTGCAGGTGCAGGGCCCGAAGTCGATCGACGTGATGATCGACCTGTTCGGCGAGAGCATCCGCGAGGTGCCGTACTACTACCTGCGCAGGTACGAGATCGACGGCATGCGCGTCCTCGTCTCGCGTACGGGCTACACGAGTGAGCTCGGCTACGAGATCTACCTGTACGACGCCACCAAGAACGGCAACGCCGACCGGCTCTGGGCGAAGGTGCTCGAGGCGGGCAAGCCGCACGGCCTCGAGGTCATCGGCCCCTGCCACATCCGCCGCATCGAGGGCGGCATCCTCGCGTTCGGGTCGGACATGTGGTTCGACACGAACCCGTACGAGGTCGGCATGGGCTACGACTGGATGGTCGACGTCGACCAGGAGGCCGACTTCATCGGCAAGGAGGCCCTGACGCGGATCAAGGCGGAGGGCGTCCACCGCAAGATCGTCGGGCTGGAGATCGGCGGCGACAAGCTCGGTTCGTACAACGACGGGTCGATGATCGACTTCTTCCCCGTGTACTCGAACGGCGTCCTCGTCGGCAAGGTCACGTCGGCCTGCCACTCGCCGCAGCTGGACAAGAACATCGGCATGGCGATGGTGTCCATCGAGCACACCGACCTCGGCACGTCGCTCGAGGTCGAGACGCCGTCGGCCCGGGTGCCGGCCGTCGTGGTCGAGAAGCCGTTCGTCGACAAGGAGAAGGCGATCCCGAAGCAGCAGCTCGCGACCGCGTAGCAATCCTCCGCCGGTGCCGGGCGTCCCCCTTTTCGGGCGCCTGGCACCGGCGTCCGTGCATTACGGTTGCGGCATGAGCAACGTCGTCGCGAACGGTACGGGCGTCCAGTCGGTCGACCGTGCCGTGAGCATCCTGGAGATCCTCGCCAGGGAGGGCGAGGTCGGGGTCACCGACATCGCCGCCGAGCTCGGCGTGCACAAGTCGACGGCGTTCCGCCTCGTGGCGACGCTGGAGAAGCGCGGCCTCGTCGAGCAGGACACCGACCGCGGCAAGTACAAGCTCGGCGTCGGCCTGCTGCGGCTCGCCGGGGCGACGCAGATGCAGCTCGACCTCGTCCAGGAGAGCCGCGCCGTCACCCGGCAGCTGGCCGCCGAGGTCGGCGAGACGATCAACGTCACCGTGCTCTCCGACGGCGCGGCGCTCTACATCGACCAGCTGGCCGGCCCGTCGGCGTTGCAGATCCACAACTGGGTGGGGCAGCGGATCCCGTTGCACGCCACCTCGAACGGCAAGGTGCTGCTCGCGTTCCGGGAGTACCGCAGGCTGTCCGACGTCGTCCGGCCGCCGCTCGAGCGGTTCACCGAGTACACGCTGACCTCGTTGCGCGCGCTGGCGGCGGAGCTCGAGCAGGTTCGGGAGCGCGGGTACGCCGTCGCCGTGAACGAGCTCGAGCTCGGGCTCACCGCCGTCGCCGCCCCGGTCTACGACGCACACGGGCGGGTGATCGCCTCCGTCAGCGCGTCCGGTCCCGGCTTCCGGCTGGAGGGCCGGATCGACGCGATCGGCGCCGCCGTGATCGCCGCCGGCGAGGCCGTCTCCCGCCGCCTCGGCTGGCACGGCCACATCCACGCCCGCTGACCGCCGGCGGCCCGTCCGCCTGCCGGTGCTCCCCGTCTCCCGCCGCACTCCGCCACACCCCATCGGCCACGAGCATGGTTTACATGGCTCGTGGTGGCTTTAAACGGGGCATGACCCGTGTAAAGCCACC
>DASUWX010000128.1:0-7742 GCA_036378185.1 Streptosporangiales bacterium
TGTAAAGCCACCACGAGCATGGTTTACATGGCCGGGGAGGTCGGCGTGACGGAGCGGTTACCCAGCGCGCAGACGGGCAGCGCGCGGGCCCGGGCGGTCCGGTTGGCCGGGGTTAGTCGGCGGTGACGGTGAAGTCCTCGATCACCGGGTTGGCGAGCAGGGTGTCGGCGATCTCGCGCATCTGGTCCAGCCGCTTCTCGTCGACGGGACCGTCCACCTCGAGCTCGAACCGCTTGCCCTGCCGCACGGACGACACGCCGGTGTACCCCAGCCGGTCGAGCGCCTTCGCGAGCGCCTGGCCCTGCGGGTCCAGCAGCTCGGGCTTCAGCATGACGTCGACCACGACGCGGGCCATCGTTCTCCTCGGGGCTCGTGCGCTGGCGTTACGCAGGTCGAGCGTACCCTCGCCGGTGTGGCGGGCCGGCGAGGCGTCGCCGAAGTGAGCATCGCGGCGGATGGACCAGCAGGGCGCGTACACCGCGCGTGGCCGAGCGAGGAGCGGAGGCGGCGCTGGCTGGCAGAGCGGTATCGGGTGCGCGGCCCAGCCCGAACATCTGGGGACACCCGGCGACGTACGAGATCGAGAACCGCGGCGTCGACCCCGACGGCGTGATCGAACGCGCGATGCGCGAGGTACGCGACTGGGCCGGCGCGACCGTCCTCGACATCGGCTGTGGCACCGGTTTCCACCTGCCGCGGTTCGCGGCGACGGCCGCACGCGTCATCGGCGTGGAGCCGCACCACGACCTCGCCGCGGCCGCACGACGCCGCTGCGCCGGCCTGCCGAACGTAGCCGTCCGGGCCGGGCTCGCGCAGCGCCTGCCGGTGCCCGACGCCGGCGTCGACGTCGTGCACGCGCGGTGGGCGTACTTCTTCGGTCCCGGCTGCGAACCCGGGCTCGCCGAGCTGAGCCGGGTCGTACGCAGGGACGGCGTCGCGTTCGTCATCGACAACGACCCGACGCGGAGCACGTTCGGGAGCTGGTTCCGGCGCGCCTTCCCGCGGCACGACGCACGCGGTGTCGAGGCGTTCTGGGCACGGCGCGGCTGGACGCGTCGTGCGCTCGACATGCGCTGGGAGTTCCGCACCAGGGCCGACTTCGAGGCGGTCGTGCGCATCGAGTTCCGACCCGAGGTGGCCGAGCAGGTGATCGCCGAGCACGCCGGCACCGGCGTCGACTACGCCGTCAACCTCTGGTGGCGCCGCTTCTGACGAATTCGCCCGCGACTTTCCCAATCGGCGGAACCGTCGCGGGCATCGGCATGTCTGACCCTCGGTACGGCGATCCCCGACGCCGTGCGAACCGTTCGACGCCTGTCCGCCCCGACCGGCGCCGAGCGCAGGCGTGGCGGCCGGCTGCCATACTCGCCGCTACTGGCCCGGCCGCCACGCCGTCTCATCGGGTCATCGAGCCACAGTCAGCTCACTCGGCAGGTTCAGCGCCGCACGCGCGGCCGACAGTGCACGCTCCCGGTCGGCCGGGACCAATCCCACCCGGGTCCGCCGGTCGAGCAGGTCGTCCTCGTCGAGCGCGCCCTCGTGCCGCACCGCGTACCGCAGCTCGGCACCGGTGACGGCGACGCCGTCGGCCACCGGACGCAGCAGGGCGGGATCGCCGTCCGCCTCGGCCAACACGCGCACGGCCTCGGTGCCGTAGCGCTCGACCAGGCGGCGCGGGGCGTCGATCCGGTCGAGGGACGCCGCCGGTGCCGCGCCGACGAGCGGCAGCCAGGGCGTGCGGCATCTCCCGGCCGGCAGCCCGCGCAAGCGCACGACCGTGTCGACCGCGTCCTCGGCCATCCGCCGGTACGTGGTGAGCTTCCCGCCGGTCACGGTCACCAGGCCGTCCGCGGCGACGGTGACCGAGTGCCGGCGGGACAGGTCCGAGGTCGGCGCGCCCACCTCGTCCGGGTCGGCGAGCAGCGGCCGCAGCCCGGCGAACGCGCCGACGACGTCCTCGCGGCCGATGGGCACCCGCAACACGTCGTCGACCGCGCCGAGCAGCTCGTCGACCTCGGCGTCGTCGGGATGCGGTACCTCGGGGAGCTCGCCGCCGGCGTCGACGTCGGTGAGCCCGATCAGGGTCAGGCCGTCGCTCCAGGGCAGCACCAGCAGGAACCGGCTCGGGTCGGTGCGGAACGGCACGCTGACCGCGGCGCCCAGCGCGCCGAGCGCGCGCGAGCGCACCACCAGGTGCGTGCCGCGGCTGGGCCGCAGCGCGACGTCGGGGGCGAGCGTGCCCGCCCACACGCCCGTGGCGTTGACGACGGCGCGCGCGCTGACGTCGAGCTCCACCCCGGTGAGCTCGTCGCGCAGCCGCGCGCCGTCGCCGGTCACCTGCAGCGCGCGGCAGCGGGTGACGATCCGGGCGCCGTGCGCCGCCGCGGTCCGGGCGATCGCGACGACCAGGCGCGCGTCGTCGACGAGCTGGCCGTCCCAGATGGTGAGGCCGCCACGGAATCCAGGGCGCAGCATCGGCGCGATGCGGCCGGTCTCGACCCGGCCGAGCACGCGCGGCTTCGGCAGCGTGCCGCGCCCGGTGCGGGCCGCGGCGCGCAGCAGGTCGGCGACCCCGCCGATGCCGATGTACTTCAGGTGCTCGCGCAGCCCGGTGTCGTACTCGGGCATCAGCTGCGGCAGCGCGTGCACCAGGTGGGGCGCGATGCGCTGCATCAGGTGGCCGCGTTCGACGGCGCTCTCGTGCGCGATGCCGACGTGGCCGCCGGCGAGGTAGCGCAGCCCGCCGTGCACGAGCTTGCTCGACCACCGGCTGGTGCCGAACGCGAGGTCGTGCGCCTCGACGAGCGCGACGGACAGCCCGCGGCTGGCCGCGTCCAGCGCGACGCCGGCACCGGTCACGCCGCCGCCGATCACGAGCACGTCCACCCTCGCGCCGCGGGCCAGGGCGTCGAGGTCGCGGTCCCGCCGGGCGGCGTCCAGCGAACTGCTCATGCGTCCGCCTCCGCGGCTTGCGGGTCTGCTCCGCGCCATGCGCTGGTCCGGCGGACGCATGGGCGGCAGTATCGATGATTCGCTCGCTGGCGCTCGCTCATGGCGCGAGGCTCCGGTCCAGCATGTGCCACAGCTCGTCGTACAGCGCGTCCTCCGCGACGCCGTCGGCGACGACCGCGCGCATCGACCAGACGTAGGACTGCACGGTGAGCAGCAGCGCGTGGGCCATCGCCTGCCGGTCGCCGCGCCGGATCGAGCCGTCCGCGAACCCGGCGTCGAGCCACTCGCCGAACTGCGCGACGGCCAGGCGCTGGGTGTGCCCGACGCGGTCGATCACGTACGGCAGCAACAGCTCCGGGTCGACGTCGAGGACCTTGGCGAACAACGGGTTCGCGTGCAGCGCGCGGACGGCCGCGACGGTGTGCGCGACGGCGCGCTCGCGTGCGGTGGGCAGGCCGGCACCGAGGTCGTGCACGCCCGACAGCACGGCGGCGAACTCGCGGGTCATCAGGTCGGCCACGAGCGCGGCGAGATCGGGATACCTGCGGTAGAGCGTCATCCGGCTCATGCCGGCACGCCGGGCCACGTCGGTGAGGGTCGTGCGGCGGACGCCGACGGCCAGGACGGACTCGCGGACGGCGTCCAGCACGTCGTCAGCGGTGTGACGAATTGGCGTCATGTGTCACACTGTATCGCATGAGCATGAACGATGCCGCGGGATCGGCCGAGGCCGCGCGGGTCCGGTTGCGGTGGGACGAGACCGGCGCCGGCGAACCGTTCCGGCTGGGCCGGGCGCAGCGGCGCCTGCTCCGTGCCGAACTGGGCGTCGAGCCCGACGAACCCGTCGACCGTGCCGACGCGGCCGTCCGCGTACCCGCCGGGCGGCTGGACGCGGCCGCGCTGACCGCCCTGCGTGCCGTGGTCGGCGCCGGCAATGTGCACACCGACGCCGCCGAACGGCTCGGGCACGCCGGCGGCATGAGCTACCTCGACCTCGTGCACCGGCGTGAGGACACCATGCTCCCGGCGCCGGACGCGGTCGTCGCGCCGGCCGACCACGACGAGGTCGTCGGCCTGCTCGGCGTGGCCGAGCGGTGCGGGCTCGCGGTGGTGCCGTACGGCGGCGGCACCAGCGTGGTCGGCGGCGTGAACCCGCCCGAGGGCGGACGCCCCGTCCTCGCGCTCGACCTCGGCCGGATGACGGCGCTCGTGGCCGTCGACGAGGTGTCGGCGACCGCGACGCTGCAGCCGGGCCTCACCGGCCCGGAGGCCGAGCGGCTGCTCGGCGAGCACGGGCTCACCCTCGGCCACTTCCCCCAGTCGTGGGAGCTCTCGACGGTGGGCGGCTGGCTGGCCACGCGCTCCGCCGGGCAGGCGTCCACCGGGTTCGGGCGGGTGGACGACCTCGTCGTCGGGCTGCGTGTCGCGACTCCACGCGGCACGCTCGAGCTCGGCCGCGCGCCGCGGTCGGCCGCGGGGCCCGACCTGCGCGAGCTGTTCGTCGGCTCCGAGGGTGCGTTCGGCGTGATCACCGAGGCGACGTTGCGCGTGCGCCCCGTGCCCACGGTGCGGCGCTACCTCGGCTGGTCCTTCCCCGGGCTCGACGCCGGGCTCACTGCGTTGCGGCGGCTCGTTCAGGAGGGCGTGGCGCCGGACGTGCTCCGGCTGTCCGACGCCGAGGAGACCCGCGTGACGCTCGCTCTCGCCGGCCGGTCCGGCCGCGCGGTGCGCGCGTACCAGCGGCTGCGCGGCCACGGCGAGCCCTGCCTCGCGGTGACCGGCTGGGAGGGCACGTCCCGGAACCGGGTCCGTGCGCGGCAGGCCGCGGCGGACGAGGTGCTGCGCGCCGCGGGCGGCGTACCGCTCGGCGCGAAGGTGGGCGAGGCGTGGCGGCACGGGCGGTACGCCGCGCCCCGGCAGCGCGACGTGCTGCTCGACCTCGGCGTGCTGGCCGAGACGCTGGAGACGGCCACCAGTTGGACGCGGCTGGCCGAGCTGCACGAGAAGGTCGCGGCGGCGATCCGCACCGCGCTCGACGGCGCCGGCACGCCGCCGGTGGTCATGGCGCACGTCTCGCACGCGTACCCGACCGGCGCGTCCCTGTACGTCACCGTCCTCGCACGGCGCACCGACGACACCGCCGCGCAGTGGTGGTCGGCGAAGCGCGCCGCGCTCGACGCGATCACCGAGGTGGGCGGCACCATCACCCATCACCACGCCGTCGGCCGTGACCACGTGCCCTGGCTCGCCGACGAGGTCGGCCCGCTCGGCGTCGACGTCCTGCGCGCGGTGAAGCAGTGCGTCGACCCGGCCGGCGTGCTGAACCCCGGCGTCCTGGTGCCCGAGCCCGACCGACAGCGCCGCCCTGAGCCACCGGGCAGGTAGATTGCGCGCCGTGGCAGACTTCCCGAGCGTCGACAGCGAGGTCGGCCGGTTGCGCACCGTGCTGCTGCACCGTCCCGGCGACGAGCTGCGCCGGCTGACGCCGCGCAACAACGACCAACTGCTCTTCGACGGCATCCCCTGGGTCGACCGCGCGCAGCAGGAGCACGACGCGTTCGCGCAGGCGCTCTCCGACCGCGGCGTCGAGGTGCTCTACGTCACCGACCTGCTGCGGGAGACGCTGACGGCGCCCGCGGCCAGGGACGAGACGATCGGCGCGGCGGTGGCCGACGTCCGGCTCGGGGAGGCGTTGCGCGGCCAGGTCGCCGACTTCCTGCACGGGTTGCACCCGGACGAGCTCGCCGGCGTCCTCGTCGCCGGGCTCGCGCGCGACGAGCTCCCGTGCGGACGCGGCCTCACCTACGCGCTCATGACCGACCACGACTTCATCGTCGACCCGCTGCCCAACCTGCTGTTCACGCGCGACTCGAGCACCCGGGTCGGCGGCACGGTGGCGGTGACGTCCCTCGCGATGGACGCGCGCCGCCGTGAGACCAACCTGACCGGCGCGATCTACCGCCACCATCCGCGGTTCACCGGCATGCCGTTGCTTTACGAGCCGGACCTGGAGCCGCTCGAGGGCGGCGACGTGCTGCTGCTCGCGCCCGGCGTCGTCGCGGTCGGCGTCGGCGAGCGCACCAGGCCGGCGGGCGTCGAGCGGCTGGCGACCCGGTTGTTCGACCGCGGCCTCGCGCGCACCGTGCTCGCCGTCCCGATCGCGCAGGAGCGCGCGACCATGCACCTCGACACCGTCTGCACGATGGTCGACGTCGACTCCGTGCTGATGTACCCCAACATCGCCGACGAGCTGGTCGCGTACACGCTCACCCCGGACGACTCCGGGGGTGGCGGAGTGGTGGCCGAGACGCCGGCCGTCGAAGGCCCGCACCCGTTCCTGGACGCGGCCGCGCGGGCGATGGGCATCGAGGAGCTGCGGGTCATCGACACCGGTCTGGACCCGGTGACGGCGGAACGCGAGCAGTGGGACGACGGCAACAACACGCTCGCGATCGGTCCGCGGCTCGCGGTGGCGTACGAACGCAACGTCGAGACGAACGCGCGGCTCGCCGATGTCGGCATCGAGGTCGTGGCGATAGCGGGCAGCGAGCTGGGCAGCGGCCGCGGCGGCCCGCGGTGCATGTCCTGCCCGATCGCGCGCGACCCGCTGCCGCTGGTGTAGACCGGTCAGGCGCGGCGGCAGACCACCGTGGCCGCCGTGACGAGGAGGTCCTCTTCGCTGTAGCGGTCGAAGTCGCTGTGCACCGGGATCGCCCGCAGCTCCCGCGCCGGACGGCTGTAGGTGTCCTCGGCGACGATCTCCCAGCCGGTGTCGACGAAGGTCTGCCGGTAGTCCGAGATCCGGAGCCGGTTCTGGTAGTGCAGCGGGTTGTTGTAGAGCTTCCAGTGCCGGTCGGAGTAGCGCAGGAAGTTGAACCGGTTGATGCTCGGATCGCGCTGTGCGTAGTGGTCGGCCATGTCGATCACGTGGCTCATCACCCCGCCGGTGGCGGTGATCCGCCGCAGCTCGGTCATCAGCCTGGTGAGCGGCTGCGGCGGGATGTGCTCCAGCGCGCTCGTCGAGACGACGAGGTCGGTGCTCCGGTCCGGCAGGCCGGTGTGGCGCGGGTCGCGGATGTTGATGTCGACGCCGAGCAGCGCGAGCAACTCGTGCCCCTCACGCCCCTCGGGTTCGGACAGAGCCAGCTCGAGGCGTTCCCTGCCGACCTCGTTCGGCGGGTCGATCGCACCGTCGCGGATCAGCCGGTCGAACGCCTCCATCGCGGCGAGGACGGTGGGCCGGTCGGTGAGCGGCTGGCTGTCGAACGTTCGTACGCGTTCCGCACCACACAGGATCATCCCGACGCTGGTGATGGGAAACCAGCCCGTACCGACCTCGACGGCGACGAACCCCTCGCCCGGGTGACGGGAGGTGCCGTACTTGCGCCAACCCTCGACGTGCGCCTGGGCGCGCTCCCAGCGGCCGAGCAGGTATTCGTCGGTGAGGTCGAGCGAGTGGGTGACGTGCTTCTGGAAGACGCGGTTCAACCGCTGCCGCCGCGGGAGCATCGACAAGGTCGCCTGCATGGCGGCTTTGGCATACCACGAGGGCATCTGTGCACTCCTGCACGGCATGACGACAGGACTACGCAAATCTACCGACCACTTCCGGAGACCTCAGGCGCGAGGTCCCGCCCGACGGTTCCGTCCGGTGATGGTCCGTTCAACCAAAATGATCACCGCGCGTTACACAGAACGCCTCGCAGACACTCCGCAACGTAGATCTTGCGTGTAATCCCGGCCCGCGGGCTTGCCGGATCTCGAGTGTCTCTTATAGTTTCACTCACGGC
>DASUWX010000129.1:0-3401 GCA_036378185.1 Streptosporangiales bacterium
CGGCAGGTCCGCGGCCGGCTCGAGCCGAGCGAGTGGACGAGCACCGGCACGCTGGTGCCCCGCACCACGTACGTCCTCGAGGCGTCCGCGGTCGCGCCCGACGGCCAGCAGGCGACGCTGCGCGACACGGTCCGCACCGGCGAGCCGAGGCGGGTGCTGCGCGCCACGATCAGCCCCGACGGGCGAACCGTCGGCATCGGACGGCCGGTCGTGGTGACGTTCAACCACTCGGTCCGCCGCAAGGCGGACGTGGAGGCCGCCCTGGACGTCACTACGTCTCGCGACGTCGGCTCGGCTGCGTGGTCGTGGACGTCGTCACGGACCGTCGAGTTCCGGCCGCGGAGCTTCTGGCCGGCCCGCACCCGGGTCACGGTCACCGCGGACCTGCGGAAGGTCCACGCCGGGCCGGCGCTGTGGGGCATGCGTGACACCGACACCGCGTTCCGCATCGGCCGCTCCTTCGTGATGCGGGTGTCCGACGCCAAGCACCGGATGAGAGTCATCCGGGACGGCGACCGGATCCGCACCTTCGGTGTGTCGATGGGCAAGGCCGGGTTCACCACCCGGTCCGGGGTCAAGGTCGTCATGGACACGCACGAGAGCTACCGGATGCGCTCCACGACGGTCGGCATCACCGGCTCGGAGGCATACGACATGGACGTGCCGTACGCGATGCGCATCACGAGCTCTGGCGAGTTCCTGCACGGCGCGCCGTGGAACCCCTACGTGGGCGTTGCGAACCGGTCGCACGGCTGCACGAACCTCACCCTGTCGAGCGCCCGCTGGGTCTACAACCGCGTGCGCGAGGGCGACCCGGTCATCACCCGCGGGACCGGTCGGCAGATGGAGCCGTACAACGGCCTCGGTGGGGTGTGGAACGTGCCGTGGTCGACGTGGGTCGCCGGGTCTGCCCTGAGCTGACCTGGCGCATCGCCGCAGTAGCCTGCCGTCATGACCGACGCGGGGGACAGTCTCGCGGTCGCGATCGTCCCGGCCAACGAGGCCAGCTGGGAGAATCTGCAGACCGTGTTCGGCACGCGCGGAAGCGCGGCCACGTGCCAGTGCCAGCGGTACAAGCTGCGGCCCCGGGAAGCATTCGCCAAGTTCCCCGCCGAGGAACGCGCCTTCCGGCTCCGCGAGCAGACCAACAGCGGCGACGCGGAGGCGGCCACGACGGCCGGCCTCGTCGCGCACCTCGACGACGAGCCGGTCGGCTGGTGCGCCGTCGAGCCGCGCACCGCCTACCGGGGACTGCTGCGCAACAACCGCGTCCCCTGGGAGGGCCGAGCGGAGGACAAGACCGACGACAGCGTCTGGGCGGTCACCTGCGTCTTCGTCCGCGCGGGGTTCCGGGGCCGAGGCGTCAGCTATGCGCTCGCACGGGCCGCGGTCGACCACGCCCGGCGCCGGGGTGCTCGTGCGCTCGAGGCGTACCCGATCATCGCCAAGCGCGGACAGAAGATCAGCTGGGACGAGATCCACGTCGGCACCCCGAGCATCTTCGCCGCCGCCGGCCTCACCGAGGTCAACCGACCCACGCTGCGCCGGGTCGTGATGCGCATCGACTTCTGACGTAGCCCGGGGGAACCAGAAAGGGCTCGCTGCCCACGGTCAGGTCGCGGCAGCCATCCCCACGGGCACGCGCGCGTCGGCGAGGATGCGGCCCACGTTCTCCTCGGAGAAGAACTCCACCGGCGACACGGCACCCGAGATCACGCTCACGAACCCGTCCATCGCCTCCCGGTTGCCCTGCATCGCACCGAGCAACTGCTGCATGTCCGGAGGCGGCGGCTCGAGCGTGGCGAACTGCGAGGTGAGCTCGTACATCGGCATCACGTGCGCGTCCCGCTCGCGGTGCCACGCCGACATCGCCTCGTCGTACGACGCGGCGCCGATCAGCCAGGCGTCGACCGCGGCGGCGCACCGCTCGGCGTCGTGGAACGCGTCGGTGATGCGCTGGGTGGTGATCGGGTCCTTGTTGTAGCCGGCGTCGCCGATCAGCGCCCATCCAGGTCCGAACGGCCGGCGGAGGTAGCCGGGCACCGCGCCACCGAGCAGCGGCAGCTCCCGCCGCGCGCCGTCCAGCCGGTCGGCAACCGTCGGAATCCGGCGCAGGGTCGCCAGGAAGTTCGCCTCGACGTCGGACTTGAACGCGCCCGCCTCGGCGTACGGCCAGCCGGCCACGATCATGGTCAGCCCGTCGTTGGTCGCCGCACAGCCGAACCCGCGGTCGGGCCGGATGTAGTTCTCCAGGCCGTCCACCGGCATGTTGCTGAAGTAGGTGTAGTAGCCGTACTGCAGCCTGGGCTTGGTGTTGTACGCCGGTGCCGCGACCGCCTTGGCCACGTGGCTGTTGCGGCCGTCCGCGCCGATCACGATCCGGGCCCGCTCCATGGCATCGCGATGCCGGATGCCGACCACCACGCCGTCCTCGACGGCGAGGCCGTCGACGTTGAAGTCCTCCCGCACCTCGGCGCCCGCTCGGGCGGCGGCCTCGACGAGGATCGCGTCGAGGACGGTACGACGTGGCGCGTACGCCGTGGTGATCCCGTCGACCGGCCTCGTCGGGCCGCGGATCGTCGTCGGGCCGAAGTCGAACGTGTAGGACGCGATGGGCGGGCACCCTGTCCGCACCACGTCGTCCAGCAGACCCCACCGGTGCAGGGCGGCGACTCCTGGGGCGTGGATCACGTGGGTGGAGAGGGTGTCGCTGGGGAAGGTGGCCCGGTCGACCACGAGCACGTGGTAGCCCTTGCGGGCGAGCAGCATGGCGGCAGGCGAGCCCGCGGCTCGAGCGCCGACCACGATCGCGTCGTACGTGGTGCCTCCTGGCGTCGGAGGTGGCCGCGGTGCGACGGCTCGCGCCCGGAACCACCCGCTGATGCCCGCAGCGTCCCGGCTCGTCGCCGGCGCCGTATCGGGGAGGTCCCCTATCTCGCGGCGGGTTTCCGCACGGCGTAGGCCGCCGCCTCGGCGCGGTTGCGCAGCCCGAGCTTGCCCAGGATGTTGCCGACGTGGTGCTCGACGGTCTTGCGGCTGATGAACAGCCGGTCGGCGATCTCCGGGTTGTACAGCCCCGCCCCGAGCAGGTCGAGCACCTCCTGCTCCCGTCTCGTCAGGACGGTGCCGGTGGGCCGGGCCGGGGCGACGCGCTCGCCGAGCTGGCGCAGCACCGCGGTGGCCGCGTCGACGTAGCGGGCCGCCTGGAGCTTCTCGAACTGGTCGAGGGCGGCGCGGGCCTCGGCGACGGCCACCTCCGGCGAGTCCTGCCGGCACGCGTTGGCCAGGTCCAACCGGCACAGTGACGCCTCGAGCGGTAGCTGCGCCTGAGTGAACCCGTCCAGGGCATCACGCAACCAGGCACGCGGGTCGCCGTCACCGGCACGGCTGCGGGCCAGGGA
>DASUWX010000130.1:0-2902 GCA_036378185.1 Streptosporangiales bacterium
CTTCGCGTGGCCGACGAGGCGGGGCAGCGTCCAGGACGCGCCGGAGTCCGCGGACAGCCCGATCGCCGCGAAGGCCAGGTTGAAGCTGGCCGACTCGCCGAGGATGCGGAAGTCCGCCGCGAACGCGAACGCGGCGCCGGCACCCGCGGCGACGCCGCCGACCGCCGCGACGACCGGCTTGGCCATCGTGGCCAGTGCCTGCGCCACCGGGTTGTAGTCCCTGGGCACCGTCTCCTGCACCGGGTTGCCCTTCTCGAGCAGCGCCGCGTGCTCGCGGAGGTCCTGCCCCACGCTGAACGCCCGGCCCTCGTGCGCGAGCAGGACGCACCTGACGCGCGGGTCGGCGGCCGCCTCGAGCACCGCGGAACGCAGCGCCTGCTTGGTCGCCTGGTCGAGCGCGTTGAGCGCGTCGGGACGCGCGAGCGTGATGGTGGCGACGCCGTGCGCCACCTCGTGCCGTACCGGCGGGCTCTCCGGCTCTGCCATGCGTCCACCTCCGAACGGTTGACGACACTATCCTCCTCTGCGGCACGCGATCCGGGACGGGCGCACGGGAACGGCGGTGGGTGATGACCGAACGGCGGGAGTGGCGGTTCCGCGGCCACGACGGCGGCGGCCGCGCCGCCTACAGCTGGTCCGGGTCCGGACAGCCGAGATACGTCGCACTCATCTGTCACGGCTACGGCGAGCACATGGGGCGGTACCCGCACGTCGCCGCGCACCTCGTCGCCCACGGCGCCGTCGGCTACGGTGTCGACCACGTCGGGCACGGCAGGAGCGACGGCGAACGGGTGCTGATCGGCGACTTCGAGGACGTGGTCGACGACTTCCACACCCTCGACCTCGCCGCGCGCGCCGGGCACCCCGGTCTGCCCGTCGTGCTGATCGGTCACTCGATGGGCGGCATGATCGCGGCCAGGTACGCCCAGCGCTTCGGGGACACGCTCGCCGCGCTCGTGCTGTCCGGGCCGGTGATCGGCAGCTGGGACCCGGTCACCTCGCTGCTCGCGTACGACGAGATCCCCGAGACGCCGATCGACGTCGCGACGCTCTCGCGCGACGACGCCGTCGGCCGCGCCTACGCCGCCGACCCGCTCGTCTGGCACGGCCCGTTCAAACGGCCCACCGTCGAGGCGTTCGTCCGCTGCCTCGACGCCATCGCCGCCGGGCCGGATCTCGGGAGCCTGCCCACCCTGTGGGCGCACGGCGGCGAGGACGAGCTGGTGCCGGTGGAGCCGTCCAGGGCGGGCGTCGGGCGGATCCGCGGCGAGGCCCTCACCGTCGCGATCCATCCCGGGGCCAGGCACGAGATCTTCAACGAGACCAACGCGCCCGAGATCCTCACCGAGGTGACCACGTTCGTGGACGAGGCGCTCCACCGGGCTCGCTGACCGGCACGGAACGGGCACGTACCGGTCGGAATTCTCGATTCTCCGCGTGCTGATTGGCCCTACCAGCCACGATCCGGGATAATCGGCCCCGTCACAATCGAACGCCTGTGCTCGCAGCGGGGCGGGTTCCCGGCGACCGCCGCCGGGCTCCATGGAGGCGCTGACAGGAAGGGAACTCACATGGCGGCGATGAAGCCGCGGACCGGAGACGGGCCGCTCGAGGTCACCAAGGAGGGGCGGGGCATCGTCATGCGCGTCCCGCTCGAGGGTGGCGGCAGGCTTGTCGTCGAGATGACCCCTGACGAGGCTGCCGAGCTGGGTCAGGCCCTGAAGGCCGTCGTGCCCTGAACTGACGCCGACCGAGAACTCCGGCCCCGGTGACCGCTGCTGGTCGCCGGGGTCGTGTCGTCAGGCGGTGCGGACGGCGACGAGCAGCCCGTCACCGGCCTTGACCAGGGCGGGGACGAGGCGGTGCTCGTCGCGGACAGCGGCGAGCAGGTCCCTGATCAGGGTCGTGTCGGCGTCCCGCGCGGCCGGGTCGGCGACCCGCTCGTGCCAGAGCGCGTTGTCGAACGCCAGCACGCCGCCCGGACGCAGCAGCCGCAGAGCCTGCTCGAAGTACGCCAGGTACTCCTGCTTGTCGGCGTCGACGAAGACGAGGTCGTACGCCTCGTCGGTGAGCCGCGGCAGCACCTCCAGCGCCTGCCCGGTGATCGTGCGCACCCGGCTGCCGGTGAAACCGGCGGCGGCGTAGGCCTGCTTGGCCAGCCGCTGGTGCTCCACCTCGACGTCGACCGTGGTGAGCACGCCGTCGGGACGCATGCCGCGCAGCAGGTAGACGCCGGACACGCCGCAACCGCTGCCCACCTCGACGACCGCCCGGGCGCCGATCGTGGTCGCGAGGAAGCGCAGCAGCGCGCCGCCACCGGGCCCGATAGGCACCGC
This sequence comes from Streptosporangiales bacterium, assembly GCA_036378185.1. GTDB lineage: Bacteria > Actinomycetota > Actinomycetes > Streptosporangiales > WHST01 > WHST01. Next base: position 2,337 of record DASUWX010000130.1, read on the forward strand.
GTGGACGTCCTCGGCGCGCTTGCGCGCATCGAGGATCACGTCGTCCTCGGGCAGGTACGCCTCCGCGTACTCCCAACTGGCCTGTACCGTCACCCGCCCGAGCTTAGCGATCAGGGGTGCGGAGAACACCCGGACACGACGGGGAGCGACGCCGGGGAACTGTGGCGTACCCGGCGGCGTTCTTCGAGTAGCGGCTCACCAGACCTGGGAACTGGCTGGGAAAACACACCGGAATCCGCCGATTCGGTAGAGGGGACGGCACCATGGTGGCTACGGCTATCCCGCTCGGGCGAGGAGGGTTCGGTGTGACCCGTGGCCGGCTACGCGGTCGAGCCCGCCCCAAGCAGCAGGGCGGGGAATGGGTCGCGCCCAGCTGGGACGAGATCGTCCGCGAGCACTCGCCCCGCGTCTACCGGATGGCCTACCGGCTGACCGGCAACCAGCACGACGCCGAGGACCTCACCCAGGAGGTCTTCGTGCGCGTCTTCCGCTCGCTGCACAACTACCAGCCGGGCTCGTTCCAGGGCTGGCTGCACCGGATCACCACCAACCTGTTCCTCGACGGC
>DASUWX010000131.1:0-19557 GCA_036378185.1 Streptosporangiales bacterium
CGCGTGCTGATCGCCGACGAGCCCACGACCGCGCTGGACGTCACCATCCAGCGCCAGATCGTCGACCTGGTCCGCCGGCTGCGCGACGACTACGGCCTCGCCGTCGTCTGGATCACCCACGACCTCGGCGTCGTCGCGCGCATCGCCGACCGGGTGTCGGTGATGTACGCGGGGCGCGTCGTCGAGCACGCGAGCACGCGCGCGCTGTTCGCGTCGCCGCAGCACCCGTACTCGGACGGCCTGTTGCGGTCGATCCCGCCGATGCGCGGGGACGACCGCGGGCCGCTGCCGCAGATCGGCGGCGTGCCCGTGACGCCGACCCGCCTGCCGAAGGGCTGCCCGTTCGGGCCGCGCTGTCCCCAGCGCGTCGAGAAGTGTGCCGAGGAGCCGCCGCTCTCCGACCGCGGCGAGAGCCGGGCCGCGTGCTGGGTGCCGAGGGAGCAGTGGCGATGACGCCGATGATCGAGGTGCGGGACCTGGTCAAGCACTACCAGGTGCCCGGCCGGGGCACGGTGCGCGCGCTCGGCGGCGTGAGCTTCACCGTCGAGCGCGGCGAGACGCTGGGGCTGGTCGGCGAGAGCGGCTGTGGGAAGTCCACCGTCGCGCAGGTGCTGGTCCGCCTGGAGCCGCCGACGTCCGGTGAGGTGCGCATCGCCGGCCAGGACGTCGCCGCCGCGCGTGGTGCCGCGTTGCGGCGGCTGCGACGGACGGTGCAGCTCGTCTTCCAGGACCCGTACGCGTCGCTCAACCCGCGGATGCGCGTCGGCGCGGCGATCGCCGAGGTGCTCGCAGTGCACGACGCCGCGCTCGGCGCCGCGGCCCGGCGCGACCGCGTCACCGAGCTGCTCGGCATGGTCGGTCTCACCGCCGGCACCGCCGACCGGCTGCCGGCCCAGCTGTCCGGCGGTCAGCGGCAGCGCGTCGGCATCGCCAGGGCACTGGCGGTGCGGCCGGAGGTGCTCGTGCTCGACGAGCCGGTGTCGGCGCTCGACGTCTCCGTGCGCGCCGAGGTGATGAACCTGATCGCCCGGCTGCGCGACGAGCTCGGCCTCACCTGCGTCTTCATCTCGCACGACCTCGGCATGGTGCGGCACATCGCCGACCGCATCGCGGTGATGTACCTGGGCGAGATCGTCGAGCTGGGCAGCTGGCGGACCGTCTCGGACGCGCCGCTGCACCCGTACGCCAAGGCACTGCAGGACGCCGTCCCCGTGCCGGATCCGACGGTTGCGGAGTCAGTCGGACGCCCGATCGCCGGCGAGGTGCCGGACGCCGCGAACCCGCCCACCGGCTGCACGTTCCACCCGCGCTGCCCGCTGGTCGAGGACGTCTGCCGCACCACCGTGCCCCCGCTGCTGCCCGTCCGGACGCGCGACGAGCAGCACCTGGTGGCGTGCCACGTCGTCGCCCGCCAGCACGGCCTCGTCTCGACGTAACGGCCCGCGGAGGCGAGCCGCACACGGCGGACGGGGGCTTCACACGATGCAGGACCTGTGTGAAGTACCCGTTGATCACGTTGACGTGATCAACGGGACCCCGGGCCGGGCATGGCGCTGGGCCGGGCGCGGCCAGGGCTGGACGGCGCGCGGCTGGACGGCGCGCGGCCAGGGCCGGACGGCGCGGCGCTGCCGGTCGCTAGCCGGCGAAGGACGCGGAGCCGCAGCACCAGATGGTCAGCTTCCAGAACATCCGGCTGCCACGGTGCGTCAGGTGGATGACACGGTCCGAGACCAGCCGCGCCACGTCCTGGGCCTTGGTGACCGCGTCCGGCAGCGGGAAGCTGCGGCTCGCGACCGGTCGCATCGCGTCCCTGAACACCCGGCGGGCCGCGGCGAGCACGGCGTCCTCGTCCTGGATGCTCGCGGTCGGCAGGTAGACCCGGCCCGACGGCGTGAGGTGGTCGCCGATCTCGGTGAGCATCTCGACCGGCAGCTCGGCGCCCGTGGGCCCGCCGCCGTGGCCGTCCGGGAACCAGCCGGTCACCTTGGCGACGGCGTCGGGGATGCCGCTGACGTCGGCGATGATCACATCCGCGCGGACGTCGCGCACCGGCTCGAACAGCGGGCCGGCGCGGAACTCCGTGACCTGGTCCAGGCCGAGCTCCTCGGCGTTCCTGGTCGCGCACTTGACCGCTTCCTCGGACAGGTCGGACCCGATGACCCGGCCGGCGCCGAGCCGGGCCGCGGCGAAGCTCAGGACGCCGCATCCGCACCCGGTGTCGAGGACAGTGTCCCCGGGACGGACCTCCATCGCCTCGCCGAGGACTCGGCTCGTGCTGCTCGGGGCGAATACCCCGTCGTCGACGGTTACGGAGAACGGTCCTCCCGGACCCTTCCAGGTGTACTGCCGGCCCTCGGCCATCTCGTACCTCCCACCGGAGTCGCTACAGTCACGCCGGAACCGGCAGACCCCTATAGGAATACCCAGCTCGCGGCTCGTCACGCACCGGTCGCTGGAACGGTACCTCCCAGCACCGTGCCCGCGCGAGCCGCTACGTCCGTGGTTCGACCGTACGGTATGCGCCCACCAACGCCAGCCGGGGAGTCGACCGGGCGTCCAGGATCTGGACACGGAGCCGGTCCGTCGTCACCGGCGAGTCGAGGACCACGATGCGGCTGTAGCCGATGGTGGTGCCGCGGACGGCCCGCTGCCAGGCCGAGCCGTCCCACGTGTCGACGACGAACTGTTCCACCTGTTGGCCGTGCGTGATGTCCTCCCCGAGCCGGATCTGGTCGAACGTGACCGCCTCGGCGAGCTCGAGCGTCACCGTCCCCGCCGTCCCGTTGGCGTGCGGGCTCCACGAGCTGGTCAGCTCGCCGTCGGTGAGTGCGCGGAAGTCCGGATCCTGCGGGTCGTGCCCGTTGCCGGCGAGCAGGTTGGTGGCGTAGGTCTCCCTGACCGCCGTGCCGAACGAGGTCATGCTCGCGACGTCGGCGTCCGCGATCCGTCCGTTCGCGGCGGGCGGGACGTTGAGCAGCAGCAACGCGTTGCGCCCGACCGACGTGTGGTGTATGCCGACGAGCTGAGCGGGCGTCTTCGGCGACTGGCTCGCGTGGTAGAACCAGCCGGGCCGGATGGAGACGTCCGCCTCTGCGGGGAACCACTGCACGAAACGCACCGACGGGTCGGCGAGCACGTAGCGTGAGCCGAGGTCGGACGCCTGCGCGCCGCCGACGAGGATGCCCTCGCCGTGCCTGGTCGCCGGGTCGGCCGTGTCGGCGACGACGCTCCACTCGGTCGTGCGCGCGGAGCCGCCCTCGTTGCCGACCCACCGCGTTCCCTGCGGGCCCGCGAAGGTCACCGTGTCCGCCGAGAGCGCGCCGATCAGCTGGAACCACGTGGTGAAGTCGTAGTCCTCGGTGACGCCCGAACCCGACCACGGGTTCGCGCCGTCCAGCCAGAACTCGTCGATCGGGCCGTACTGCGTGAAGATCTCGTAGACCTGGTTCAGGTAGTAGGCGTTGTAGTCGTCGGCCTCGACGTGGAACGTCGGCAGCTCGCCGCTCGCCACCCTGCCGGCGCGGTCGTCGCCGTCGACCAGGGTCGGGATCGTGCGCGGCACGACGGCGCTGCCGCTGCCGTACCGGCCGAGCCCCCGCGGCGCACCGGGCAGGTCCTGGAGTGTGGCCACCTCGTTCGTCGAGCGCTGCGAGACCGGCTTCGCCTGGATGTACGGGACGTAGACGTTCGCGAACCAGTCGTGCGGCAGCTCGGCGCCGTCCGCGGGCGACAGGTACACGCCCACGCGCAGGCCCGCCGCCCGCGCCGCCGTCACGTACTCACCCAGCAGATCGTGTCGCCAGCCGCTGTTCGCGACCGAGTGCGGCGAGTACCGCGTCGGGTAGAGGACGAAGCCGTCGTGGTGCTTGGCGGTGAGCATCGCCTGCTTCGCGCCCGTCGCCCGGTACGCGCTCATCCACTGGTCGACGTCGACGTCCGTCGGCGCGAACCGGGTCTCCACCTCCATGCCCGAACCCCACTCGCGGTCGGTGAAGGTGTTCATCCCGAAGTGCGTGAAGGCGGTGACCTCCTTGCGCTGCCAGGCCACCTGCGCGGGCCGCGGGACGATGCGCGCCGCCTTCGCGATGATGCGGTCGATGCCGTCGGTCGGCTCGATCGGCAGGATCGAAGGACCGGCTCCGCCGGACGGTGCCGCCGACGCCGACGACCCCGGTCCCGGTTCCGGCGCCGCGGCGGCGGCCCGCGGCGTCGCGGCGTACGTCGCGGTGACGCCCGCGGCGACGCCTCCGGCCAGTACGGCCCTGCGGCTGATCATGACTGGACCTGCCAGACGTCGTGTGTCGCCACGGTCCTCGGCTGCTGGACGACGGCGCCGTCCCCCACGTCGGCCGCCTCCTGGGTGATGGCGTTCACGATCCGGTAGCCGCCGGCCACCCGCTCGATTTGCCACCGCTGCGTGGTGCTGCTGCTGCCGGTGGTGCACGTCTCGGCGGTCACCGGTGCGCCCTCCTGCTCGACGACGCCGAGCCGGTTCCGCGTCCCCCGGCGCATGTCGGCGCACAGGCCGGTGACGTCGGACTTCAGCTGGTAGTAGCCGTCCGCGGTCGGTGTGAGCGTCCAGGTCTGCTGCTCGGCCCCGACGGTCAACCCGCTCGCCGCGGTCGCGGGCGAGGTCAGCACGCCGCCGTCGTTGCGCAGCACGTAGGAGCCGGCGGCGACCGGCTGCACCCACTGCGGCCCCCAGCCGGGTGCGTGGCCGATCGAGGTCGCGAGCGTCTGGAAGGCCGCGTAGTCAGGGGTCGGGTGCGGGCTGCCCCAGGTCGCCTGCGCGACGACGCGCAGCGGCATGAAGACGTCCGTCTGGGTGGTGTTCTCGGTCTCCCTGCCGTAGTTGTCCGGCCAGATCGCGATCTCCGCGCCGGAGAGGCCGGCCTGCCCGGCGGCCACGGTCTGGCCGTCGAAGTCGACCGGGCTCCAGCCGCTCTCGTACAGGTTCCTCGAGTTCGGTGCGCCGCTGCCGCGGATGTAGTAGAGCGCGTCGGACGCGTTCATCACCGTGTGGCCGGCGTCGAGGAGGTCCTGCGGCGTCACGTTCTCGCGGATCCAGTGCTCGACGACGACGTCCTTGTTCAGCGGCACGGTGTTGACGCCGGTGAGCCCGTCGTTCCAGATCCGCAGCGTCTTCCCCTTGGAGCGGACGTACGCGTCGACGCGGTTGATGAAGTCGATGTACGCGTCCTGTGCCACCGCGTCCGGCCCGTACTTCGACCGGGCGTATGCCAGCAGCTGCGGGTAGTTCGAGTACGCGGAGCCGAGCATGTACTCGTCGGCGCCCATGTGCCAGTACGGGCCGGGGAACACCTTGAGGTAGTCGTCGATCAGGCTCGTGTAGAACTCGAACGCCTCCGGCTTGGTGACGTCGAGCCGGGTCGGGTCGGCGACGCCGTTCTTGTCGACGAGCTGGAGGTCGGGGACGTTCTCGATGTACGGGTCGATGTGGCCGGGCGAGTTGATCTCGGGGACGACCGTGATGTGGTACTTCGACGCGAGCCCGACGAGGTGGCGGATCTCGTCCGGTGTGTAGTACGAGAACGTGTTGATCTCGGGGAACCGGTCGCTGCGTACCTTGATCTCCAGATGGAGGTAGTTGAGCTTGAGGTACGCCATGTCCTTGACCAGCCGCTCCAGCCAGGCGTCGCTGTAGTACGTGTAGCAGGCGCACAGCGCGACGCCGCGCTCCCGGTACGACGGCACGTCGACGGCGGTCCCGGCCGGCAGGTCGTCGCCCGACGCGAGCAGCTGCAGGATTGTGCGGGTGCCGTAGAACATGCCGGCCGCGTCCGCCCCGGTGATCTCCGCCCGCTTCCCGATCGCGAGCGCGTAGCCCTCGGTGCCGAGGTCGGTGCGCCCGGTGTCGTGGTGCAACACGACGTCGCCCGGCTGGGCGGCGTCGAGCGAGAGCAGGACGGGCGCCGGCCAGTGCCGCGCCGCCCGCAGGTCGGCCGCGAACGTCCTCGCCGTCTCGACGGACGCACTGTCGCGGCCGTCGACCACGACCCGCGTCCGGTCGGAGAGCGTGAGCGAGCCGCTCGCCGGGGTCCAGGACCGCAGCGCCGGGATCACCGCCGGCGCCGGGGATGCGGCGGCCGCACGCGGCGCGCCGACGACGCACATCGCCGCCACCAGCGCGACGAGGACCAGTAGCATGGTCGGGAATTTCATCGAACGAGACACGCGTGAAAATCTGGCACGGGCCGTCGGCGGGAGTCAACGGTCGCGGCGCGGATGCGACGAGGAGGGTTCGTGACCGGGGAGACGGCGACCGTACGTAGTCGCATCCGCGGCCTGCTGCCTCAGCTCACGGGCGCGTCCCGGCGCATCGGCGAGTCCGTGCTCGCCGACCCCGGCGGCTTCGCCGGCAGCTCGATCGCCGACGTCGCCGCGCGCAGCGGGACGTCGGCCGCGAGCGTGACCAGGTTCTGCCGCGACCTGGGCTTCTCCGGCTACGCGGAGTTCCGGCTCGGCCTCACCGCCGACCTGGCCCGCCACGAGGCGGCCGGCTGGGAGGTCGACGTCGGCGCCAGCATCGCGCCGGACGACGCGCTCGGCCAGGTGGTGGCCGTGATCCGGGCACTCGACACCGCGACCATCAACGACACCGTGGCGCAGCTCGACCTCGCGACGGTCGCCACCGTGGCGCGCGCGATCGCGGAGGCGGGACGGGTCGACCTGTTCGGCATCGGCGGCAGCGGCACCCTCGCCGTCGAGCTGCAGCAGCGCCTGCACCGGATCGGCCGCCCGGCATGGTGCAGCCCCGACCCGCACGCCGCCTTGTCCAGCGCTTCGCTGCTCGGCGACGGCGACGTGCTGGTGGCGTTCTCGCACTCCGGCCGGACCGCCGAGACCGTCGACGTTCTCACCGAGGCCGGCGACTCCGGCGCGACGACCGTCGCCGTGACGAACTTCCCGCGCTCGCCGGTGGGCCGCGCCGCCGACCACGTGCTGACCACGGCGGTGCGCGACACCACGTTCGGGCCCGAGACGATCGCCGCCAGGCACGCCGCGCTGGTCGTCGTCGACTGCGTCTACATCGCCATCGCGCAACGCACCTTCGAGCACACGACGGACGCGTTCCGGCGGACGACCGACGCCGTCGCCGGCCACCGGCTCACGCCTTGACCGCGAACACCCGGTCGATGTTTGTCGGGCATCGACGAGAAGCGTGGTCGGGTGCTTGCGGTAGTCGCGCGCGGTTGACGAATCCGTTGGAAAACAGGGCAATCGAGCCCTCACCTCTCCCTCGTGCATGCTAGAACCGAACAATGGTTCGAACACGAAAGGCGGAGTGACCACCACCAGCGACACCCGCATCGGATGGGCGACGACACCTCAGTGAGCGCCGAATCCGCGTAGTCCGCACCGTCCGGAGCGTGTGGACTACTCGGGGTCCGGTGCAGCCTCGATGGCGGCTTCTACCTCATCGAGGTAGTCCCACCAAGCCTGATCGTCGTGACTGTAGCCAGCGAGCAGGTACGCACCGACGATGAATGGAAAGCGGACCGCGTCCTTGGGATCAAGCACTTCATGGAGTACCTGACCACCGAACACCCCCTTCACGAGGTAGTCGCGGACCTCCTGGGCGGTGAGCGAGTACTCGGAGTCCGCTGAGACGACGTTGTCCGTGAGGGTGTCGAACTCCTCCTCGGTCGGCTGCTGGCCGCCGCAGGCATCGATGCAGACGTACGCAACGATCGTGCCCGCGAGCGTCATGGCCTCGGAGACGGTCTCGCCGTCCACGCTCGCAAGCCGTTTCTGGAAGTCCTCGTGCTCCGCCCGGAGCGCGTGGCCGAACAGGTCGCGGGTCGGTTCCTCAACCTTGGGATCGATTCGCATCCTTCTTCTTCCCTCGTCGGTACCTGATGTAGCCCACGCCTGCCACGAAGCTGCCGATGGCGCTGAGCACCACGGTGGCGGGGGTCTGGATGGCGGATGGGAGAGAACCTGCGATGGCGTGGACGGTCTCCCATGTCGTCCCGAGGAAGGCACCTCCCGCACCCATCGCCTCGGTCGATGGCAGACGCCGCTTCGGCTGTTGCCGGCGGCTCTTCTCCGCACCGACCTTGCCGTCGAACGACGTATGCGTCTTCAACCGCTTGGCATGCCTGCCCTGAGGCCCGCGGAAGACGCTGAGCATGGCCGCCGCTGGTGCACGATGTTCAGTTGCTGGCGTTCCTGCCGGGCGCGGCAGTCAACCGCTACCGCTCTTGGCCTGCTCGACCGTGTCGACGTACTCCTTGAGCTTCTCCTGCATCTGCTACCCGAACTGCAGTGCCTCCTCCAGCGCCTGCTTGCCGGGGCCGTCGAGCACCTGCGCCCCTCCCTCGTTGCCCCACGCCACGGCCTCCTGCACCGCGTCGTCGTTGTCGGAGATCACCTGGCCCAGGCCGCTGATTGGCGAGTCGAGGTCACTGCTGACCTGGTGCACGGCGGCCTGTAGGTCGTCGAGCTTGCTCACGCCGGGTCCTTCCCCCGAGTTCATGCCGGTAACCGAGCACGGATGGTGCCCTAGTTGTCACTTGTGCGCAACGACCGGCGGTAACGCCCTGCACATTGCCTCGGACTGGGCCGCCGCAAGCCCGTCCTGCGCCCCGCTGCGTCCCGCACGCGCTCGACCGGTGGCTGCCCATGCCCACCGGGCCACCGGGCCCGCAGCGGCCCTGCTGCGCCCACCAGCAGCCGGGTAGCTTACGGTGTCGGCGCGTTACCGCAGGTCAGAGCATAGGTACTACTACTAAGGGGTACCCACCAACCTCATCCTGCTCTGCCGCCGGCATCACCTGCTCGTACACAAAGGCGACTGGCGGATGGTCATGATCCGCGACGTCCCGCACACCATCGCCCCCGCATGGCTGGATCCGTCGCAGACACCGCGACGCAACACCGCCCACGACCCACCCTGATCCACCAGTCCAGCGGCGCGGCGCGAGCTCGCTCACGCCTTGACCGCGAACACCCGGTCGATGTAGACGGCGCCGACGGCGTCCGACTTCGGCGGTGCGACGTACAGGGTGAGCGTCCCTTCGTTCTGGTACGTCCCCGGCACGGCGAGCTCGTGGTACTGCCCGTCGGACAGCGTGGACACCGGGACGGCGACGCTCCCGGTCGCCGGGTAGACGCCGACGAACAGCCCTGCCGCGTTCGGGTCCGCGCTGCCCGTCTCGGCCCGCGCCGACACGTACAGCTTCCAGGAACCCTGGCGCGGCAACTGGTTGAGCGGGAGCTGCACGCCCCAGTCCGACACGTTGCCCGGCATGCGCACCGTGTAGGTGTTGGACGCGGCGTCGTCCTGCACGAGCGTCGTCACCGGCGCGTACAGCTTCAGGCTCGGCTCCTGGTAGTCGATCCAGTCGGACGCGGGCAGCCCCTGCGCCGCCTTCGGCGGCGTGGCGGGAACGCCCGCGACGCGGACGATCGACAGCAGGTCGTCCGGTGAGCCGCCGCCCTCCGTGTACTGGGTGAGGCCGGAGGCCTTCAGCTCGATCTCGAACCGCTTCGCGCGGTTCGCCAGGTCGGGATCCCACGCCACGCCCTCGGCCGCGGCCGTCTGCGCGTACTCGTTCGCGCGGACCAGGATGACGTAGTCGACGCCGAGCCGGAGCGCGCGCACGTGCCGCAGCAGCGTGTCGTCGTGCTGGACCGCCTGCTCCGCCTGGCCGAGCAGGGCGTCCGCGCGCCGCATCGCGTCGAACGTCAGGTAGCCCGCGCCGACGGTGGTGTAGCAGGGGAGCGCGGTGCCGGTGTCGAGCATGGACTGCCGCATCACCGTCAGGTACTCGTACACGGCCGGCCCGGCCTTGCCGTAGTAGCCGTTCACGAACTCGTGGATCAGCGCGTCGGCGTCGAGGGTCGGGTCCCACAGCAGCCGGCTGATGACCCACACCCGCAGCTGGGTGAGCTCGGTGCCGGACGCGTTCCACGGGCCCTCGCCGAAGTAGCCCTGCACCGACGGGTACTGCGCGATGGTCTTGATGCTCTCGCACATCGACCACCAGTTCGGGAACGGCAGGATGTACGCCGAGAAGCTGGTGATGTAGTCCCAGAGCACGATGTTGGCGGCCAGGCCGGTCCAGGTCTTGATGTTCGAGCCGATCTCCGCGTTCGCGTCGCTGAAGAGCGACCTGCCGAAGTCGGCCCAGATCGGCGCCACGGTGAGGACCACGTCGTCGCTCACCTTGATGCCGGTGGGCGGCTCGAAGCTGAACTGGTACGCCTGCGTCTCCAGGCGCGCGCCGGGGATCTGCTTGCGCACCCGGGCCGCGACGTCGTTCACCATGTCGATCACCGGTGCGGACAGGGCGCCGCCGTGGGCGTCCGCGAACGCCTGGCTCGCCGGGTCCGGCGTCCAGCCGCGGTCCTCCTGGAAGAACGGCGCGGACTTGTCCTCGCCGTTCGCGACCCGGTCGCGGATGATCTTCACCAGCGCGTCCGCCGCCTCCTCGCGCGTCCTGGGGTCCATCGCCTTGAGCTGGCCGCCGTACCAGAGCGACTGGTCGGTCACTACCTGCGTGAACGAGAACTCGCGTTCCTCCGGCCAGTAACCGGACCAGGTGTCGATGCCCTTGGGGCGCGGCACGGTCCAGTACTGGTCGCGGCGCCCGTTGAGCATGTTGTGCTGCCGGTACGCGGCGTCGTCCGCGTCGCCGGCCAGCACGCAGCGGAACCGGAACCGCGGGACGCGGTCGCCGTTCAGGTCGCTCATCCGGACGGCGAGGTCGCGCGAGTGCGGAATCTGCGTCTGGTCCGGCCCGAACCAGCGGACGCCGAGCAGCCGGTCCAGCACCCAGTACGCGCCGTACAGCGTCCCGCGCGACGACGCACCGGCGATCAGCACGCTGTCGCCCAGGGTGCGCAGCGCGAAGCCGTCGTCGGACAGGGCGTCGTAGTTGATCGTCCGCGCGAGCTGCTCCGCCAACGTGTTGTTCCTGCCCACGGCGAGCAGGTGACCCGCGGGCGGACGCGCCGCCGACACGACCTGGAACGTAGCGCCGGTGATCGACCGCAGGTACTGGGCGAGCTCCTTCGCGGCCTGGTGGACGACCGCGTCCTCACTGGAGGCGACGTAGACGCGGTAGTCCGTCTGCCCGTTGGCGGCGAGCCGGATCCAGCCGGTCGGGGTCGCGGCGTCGGCCGGTAGGGCCGGCAGCGAGAGCATCGTCGCGCCTCCGAGCGCGACGCCGGCACGCAGCACGGTACGGCGGGAGACCCGCGACGGGGCCGGGCTTTCCTGGTTCATGGGAACTCCGTTCGGTCGCCTGCGGCAGGCTCGGGAGGATGGGTCCCCGGCGCTCGGCGAGGCGTGGGCGGCGGTGTTTGGAGCGCTCCAACGCGACAACCGTAGGGTCGGCCCCCGGCCGTGTCAAGACGTCTCAGCGCACCGTGTGCGCCGCGGTCGACTCGCGGATCACCAGCTCGGGCACGAACCCGAGGTGCTGGTGGACGTGGTCGGCGTCGCGGATCTCGGCCAGCAGCAGTTCGGTCGCGGCCCTGCCCATCTCATACATCGGCTGGCGCACCGACGTGATCGGAGTCGCCACCAGGCTGGCCAGCTCGATGTCGTCGTAGCCGACGATGGCGACGTCCTCGGGTACCCGGACGCCCATGGAGCTCAGGCCGCGCATCAGGCCGATCGCCAGCAGGTCGTTGCCGCAGAACACGCCCGTGGGAAGGGGTTTCGTCCCGTCGCCGCGCAGCGTCTTGGCCGCCTCCTCGCCCGCGGCCACGGTGTCGGCCGGCGTGGTCACCACCCGGACCGCCGGCTTCGGGGACGTCCCGGACAACGCCGTGCGCATCCCCTTGAGCCGGTCGGCGTGCTGGCGCACCCGGCGCGGCCCGCCGACGAAACCGAGCGACCGGTGGCCGCGGTCGAGCAGGTGTCGGGCCGCGACCATGCCGCCCCGCACGTCGTCGACGGCGACCGAGCACTCGTCGACGCCGCCCTCGTAGTCGAGCAGCACGGCGGCGACGCCTTCCTGCCTGAGCTGCCGGAGGCTGTCGATCCCCGACACGGTCGGGGTCAGCAGGACTCCCGACACGTGCTGAGCGAGCAACAGGCGGAGTGATGCCTGCTGCCGTTCGTCGTCCGCGCGGGTGCTGGTGAGCGTGATGATGTAGTCCAGCCGGCTCGCCGCGTCCTCTACGCCGCGCGCCACCTCGGCGAAGAACGGGTTGCCGACGTCGTGCACCACCAGGCCGATGCTTCGGTTGCGTGCGCCGCCGAGCATCCGGGCCGGCTGACTGGGTACGAAGTCCAGCTCGCGCATGGCGTCCTCGACCTTGGCCCGGGTCGCCTCGAGGACGATCTCGGGCCGGTTCAGCACGTTGCTCACCGTGCCGCGGGAGACGCCGGCGCGCCGGGCGACGTCCTCGATCGTCACTGCCATTCCCCACCGGTCCCGTCCGTCACCGGCTCCCGTCACCGGCTGCGGCGTCGGCGGCCGTTGACAGGAGATCCGGTCGCAGCCTATCGTCGCCGAGTCCATTGGAGCGCTCCAGAGCAGGCTAGCGCACATCCCGCGGCGCGTCGGGGAGGCCACGTGAGTCGAACAGAGGACGCCGTCGTCGAACGGCTGTCGAAGCGGGTCATCGAGACGCAGAGCTGGGGTTACGTCAGCACCGGCACGCGGTTCAAGGTCTTCCACACGCCCGGCACACCCCGCGACGTCAGGGAGAAGGTCGACGACGCGGCACTGGTGCACCGCCTCACCGGCGTGGCGCCCACCGTCGCGCTGCACATCCCGTGGGACCGCGTCGACGACTACGCCGCCCTCGCCGCCTATGCGAAGGAGCAGGGCGTCGCGATCGGCTCGATCAGCCCGAACCTGTTCCAGGACGACGAATACCGGCTCGGCTCGTTCGCCAATCTCGACGCCGCCGTGCGGAGGAAGGCGGTGGCGCACGTCCTGGAGTGCGTCGGCGTGCTGCGCGAGGTCGGTTCGACGCACCTGTCGCTGTGGCTCGCGGACGGCACCAACTACCCGGGGCAGGGCGACTTCAGGCGGCGCAGGGCGTTCGTCGCCGACGCGCTGGAGGAGGTCTACTCGGCACTCGACGAGGACATGGTGCTCCTGCTGGAGTACAAGCTCTTCGAGCCGGCGTTCTACCACACCGACGTCTCCGACTGGGGGCAGGCGCTGAATCTCTGCGAGAAGCTCGGCGAGCGTGCCACGGTGCTCGTCGACCTCGGCCACCACGCCCTCGGCGTCAACATCGAGCACATCGTCGCGACGCTGCTCGGCGAGGGCCGGCTCGGCGGCTTCGACCTGAACAGCAAGAAGTACGCCGACGACGACCTGTTCGTGAGCGCCATCAACCCGTTCGAGACGTTCCTGATCGCGGCGGAGCTCGTCGCCGCAGAGGACGACCCGGACGAGGCCGTGCGCGCGTGCGCGTCCCGCGTGCTCTACAAGATCGACCAGTGCGCCATGGTCGAGGACAAGATCCCGGCGATGCTGCGCAGCATCACGGCCATGCAGACCGCGTTCGCGAAGGCGCTGCTGATCGACCGGGACGCGCTGGCCGAGGCGCAGGCACACGGCGACGTCGTCGGCGCCAACGCGGTGCTCACCGACGCGTACGAGACCGACGTCCGGCCGATCCTCCGCGCGCTGCGGTCGCGGCTGGGCGTGGCCGAGGACCCGCTGCGGGCGTTCGTCGAGTCCGGCGAGGCCGACCGGCGTACGCTCGAGCGCGTCGGCACGCCGGCCGGCTGGTGACGACGTGACGGTGGACGACGTCGTCGCGCTGTGCCGGGCCGCGGCCGGTCCTGGCCTCGGGCTGGTGCTCGCCGGCGAGGGCAACGCGTCGGTCGCGACGCCGCGGGGCACGTTGCTGGTGACCGCGAGCGGCGCGCGGTTGCGGGAGATCGGGCCGGACTCGGTCACCGAGATCCGGCCGGAGGTCCTGCTGGCGGCGTTGCACGAGACCGGCAGCGACGCGGAGTGGCTGGCGGCGTTGCAGGGCAGTCGCGTCGACCCGGACGCGCCGCGTCCGACGGTCGAGGCCGGCCTGCACGCGGTGCTCCACGAGTCCTGCGGTGCACCGGTGCTGCTGCACACGCACCCCACCGACCTCCTGGCCGTGCTGTGCTCGGGCCACGCGACCCGCTTCGGTCGCGAGCGGCTCACGCCCGACCATGTGGTGCTCTGCGGGCCGGCCGACTGCCTCGTGCCGTACGTCGATCCCGGGCGCGAGCTGGCCGTGCGCGTACGGGGTGCGGTGGCCGAGTACGCCGCGGCGTACGGCCGCCCGCCGCGGACGATCCTGCTCGGCAACCACGGCATGGTCGCGCTCGGCCGGTCCGTGCAGGACGCGCTCGACGTCACGCGGATGACCGTGAAGATGGCCAGGGTGACCCTCCTCGGCGCGTCACTCGGCGGTGTGCACGGGCTGTCCGACACGGACACCGCGCGGATCGACACGAGGGAGGACGAGCAGTACCGTCGGCGCGTCCTCGCCGAGCGGTAGCCCCGGTCGCAGGGCTGGAGAACGATGAGCATCTCGTCGCCGCAGTGGCCGGTGACCGAACCGCCCGTCTGGCGGGCACACTGGATCGCACCGGCCGGGGTCGCCACGGTGCGCAACGCCGCCTTCGAGGCACGCACCACGTTCGCGCTCGGGCGCCCCGCCGACCGTGCCGTGTTGCACGTCGCGGCGGAGAGCCGGTACCGGCTGTCGGTGAACGGGGTAGCGCTCGGCGTCGGGCCGATCCGTGGCACGGCGACCGTGAACTTCTTCGACAGCTACGACGTCGCCGGGCTGCTGCGTCCGGGCGACAACGTGGTCACGGTGCGGGTGCAGTCACCGAACTTCCCGACGTTCAAGGCCGCGCCCGTCCAGCCGTGCGTGCTCGTGCAGCTGGACGACGGTGGCCTGCTGGCCACCGGTGAGCACTGGGAGTGCCGGCCGCTGCCCGGCTGGCGGTGCGACGTCGACGAGTTCACCTTCCAGGTCGGCGACATGGAGTGGCACGACCTCGGCGCGGACGGGTGCGGCTGGACGCCCGCGAGCGTCGTCACCGTCCGCGGCAAACGGCTGCTGCCCAGGGACATCCCCGCGCTGGACGAGCAACGTCGCCGGCCCACCGCGGTGCCCGTGGCGTTCAGCGTGCCGCCCGGCGTCGCCGCGCACGGGATCGCCGACCGGATGAACACCGAGCCGCACCATCCGCTCGAGCCGCTGCCGTGGGGTCGGCTGTGCCAGGAGTCGGGCGAACCGGTCGTCGTCCGTCCGCGCGGCGACGGGGGTGGCGTCGGCCTGGTCGTGGACTTCGGCCGCGAGGTGAACGGCGCGGTCGAGATCGAGGTCACCTCGTCGGGCCGCGCGGTACTCGACATCGGTTACGAGGAACGGCTCACGGACGAACGCCGCCTCGCAACCGTCGCCCTCGACTACCGGTTCGCCGACCGGTACGTTCTCCGGCCCGGCCGACAGTGCGTGACGAACCTGTTCGGCGAACGCGGCTTCCGCATGGTGCAGCTGGTGTTCCGCGACCTCGACGCCGAGGCCCGGATCGAGGCGGTACGCGGCGTCGACCGGCGCTACCCGTTCGCCGAACGGGCGCGGTTCACCTGCTCCGACCCGTTGCTCGACCGGATCTGGGCGATGAGCGTCGAGACGCTGCGGGCGTGCGCGACGGACACGTTCGTCGACTGCCCGTGGCGTGAGAACGCCTTCTACGTCAACGACATGCTCGTCGAGAACGCCGGTGTGCTGCAGGCGTTCGGCGACCCGCGCCTTTCGGCCAGGTGCCTGCGGCTGGCCGTGTCGCAGGCCAGGCAGGACGGCCTCGTCCCTGGCCCGGTGCCGCCCGGGCTGGTGCCGGGCATGACCGAGGCGGAATCGGCCGACCGGCTCGTGCTGCTGGCCGCGAACCTGTTGCTGCCGCTGGTCGTCGAGGATTACCTGGCCTACTCGGGCGACGCCCGCCTCGTCGCGGAGCTGGTCGACCCGATCGCCGCCGTCTTCCGCACCTTCGCGGAGTGGGCGGACGCGGACGGGCCGATCCACCCGCCGGCGCGGCACTGGAACTTCGTGGACTGGTCGTACGAGCTCGCCGGGCGCTGCCTCGACGGGTACAAGACCGCCGCCCTCGACTGGTGCTGGGTGCTCGGCCTGCAGTCGGCCGCCCGGCTCGCCCGCCACGTCGGGCGGGACGACGAGGCGCGCCGCTGGTCCGACGCCGCGGTGCGGCGGGCGGCGGTGACCGACCGGGTGTTCTGGGACGCGGAGCGGCGCCGCTACTCGGACCGGGCCGACCGGGGGCCGGATGCCAGCAGCCTCGTCCAGGCGCTGGCGCTGCTCGCCTGCGGTACAGGCGCGCGCCGTGCCGACCTCGTGGCAGCACTGGAACACGGCGACCTGCTCGAACCCGAGCTGTACATGCAGTCGTTCGTGCTGCGCGCGCTCGCTGCGAACGGGCGGCCCGGTGCGGCGCTCGACCGCGTCCGCAGGTGGTGGGGGCCGGTCGCGGCGAGCGGGTCGCCGACGGTGTGGGAGTTCGCCGTCGTGCAGCACGGCAAGGCGGCGATGGACGACCGCGGCAGCCTGTGCCACGGGTTCTCCACCGCGCCCGTCGGCTTCCTGCAGGGCACGGTGCTCGGCATCGTGCCGCTGACGCCGGGCTTCGCACGGTTCCGCGTCGATCCGCGGCTGGCCGGTCTGCGCAGCGCAGCCGGTTCGGTGCCCACGCCGCTCGGCGACGTCGGCGTCGACTGGTACGCGGGGCCGTCCGGCGTCCACGGGCGGGTCGACGTGCCCGCCGGGCTCGAGGGGGAGCTGCCCGACGGTCGCGTGCTCGGCCCGGGCCGCCACGACGTGGAGGTGCACGGTGGTGCCTGAGGCGCTCGCGCGGGCGGTGCGGGAGGTCGAGCCGGCCGAGGTGCGGGCCGTCCACGGGGAACCGCTGACCCTGCCGCCCGTCGCGCCGGACCGGTGGATCGCGGGCGTCGCGCCGCACGGGATCAGGACGGGCTTCCGCGGCCAGGACCGGATCCCCGCACCGGGTGCGCTCGACGCCGGGAGCCTCGTCGTCCGGTGCGGCACCCGCGTGCTGCGCCGCGGCGCCGACTACCTCGTCGACCCGGTGTGGGGAACCATCGGCACCACCGCGGCGGATGCCGAGCAGGTGACGGTCGACTACCGGTACTCGCTGCGGCGGCTGGACGCGATCATGCGGCGTGAGGACGGCCGGGTCGTGCCGTTGCGCGGGCGCAGCCATCTCACCGGCCCGCGGCCACCGGTGCCGGCATCCGGTGAGCTGCTCGGGACCGTTCTGGTGCCGTACTTCGGCGGGGCCGGCAGTGGCGAGGCGTTCCCGTACGTCGAGCCGCCGCGGCGGGTGTCCCCGCCGCAGGGCGGCCGGCTGCCTGAGACGACGCGGCGGCTACGCGAGCACGCCGGCCTGCGCGTCGTCTGCTGGGGCGACAGCGTGACGTGCGGCGGCGACGCGTCCGCAGAGGCGACGGCGTACCCGGCGCTGGTGGAGCGCGGCCTGCGTGACGCCGGCGCGGACGCGCGGGTGACGGTCGTCGCGGTCGACGGGTCGAACTCAGCGCAGTGGCTGTCCGGCGAGGGCGTCGCGTGCGACTGGCGGCGCGTCGAGGCCGCCCGGCCGCACCTGGTGACACTGGAGTTCGTCAACGACGCGGAGCTCGACCCGGCGGTGTGGCCTTCGCTGTACGGCGAGATCCTCGCGCGCGTCCGTCGGATGGGCGCCGAACTGCTCGTGACGACGCCGCACTTCACGATGCCGGCATGGATGGGGTCGGACCGGCCGGCCGACCCGGACGGGCGCGCGTACACCGCGTTCCTGCGGGCGTTCTGCCGGTCCGGGTCCGTCGCGCTGGCCGACGTGTCGCTGCGGTGGGAGCACCTCGCGCTGGAGGCGCTGCCGTACGTCACCCTGCTGCACAACGGCGTCAACCACCCCGACGACCGCGGCCACGCGCTGGCCGCCGACGAGATCCTGGCCGCGCTCGGCGCTACCGCGGCGTGAGGACGACGTACCGGTAGCGGTTCTCGAACCGGTACGACCCGTCCGCGCGACGGTACTGGGCGGCCGCCGTCTCGACCGTCTCGGCGATCACCGGCTCGCTCACGTCGGTGCTGACGCCGTACGCCGGCGCGAGCCCGCGCAGCGCACGTTCGAGAGCGGTGCGGCCGGCGAACACGTAGGGGACGTCGACCTCGCCCGCCGACCGGACGCCGAGCCCGGCCCGCCGGCCGAGCTCCTCGAGCACACCGGGCTCACGTACCGGCGGTGCCGGCTCGTCCCGCGGCGGCTTGAGCTCGGCGAGCGGACGGAAGACCGCCTCCATCTCGCTGTCCTCGACGCAGCCCCAGTTGCAGACGGCGACCTGCCCACCGGCCCTGGTGACCCGCCGGAGCTCGCCGAGGGAGGCGCCGGCGTCCGCCGTGAACTGCAGCGTGTTGAAGGCGGTGACGAGGTCGAAGGCCGCGTCGGGCCACGGCAGTTGCTCGATCGGCCCGATCCTGAGGTCGGCGTCGGGCACGGCGCGCCGCGCGATCTCGACCAGCGCGGGCGCAGCGTCGATGCCGCTGACCCGTGCGCCGCGCCCGGCGGCCAGTGCGCAGAACTCGCCGCTGCCGCAGCCCACGTCGAGCACCGACATGCCGGCCGTGAGCCCGGTGGCGGCGGCCACGGCCTCGCGTGCCGGCGCCGCGAATCCCGCCCAGTGCTCGGCCCAGCCCGCCGCGGCCGCGTGCCACGCCGGCCCCTCGACGTCGGCCGTCGTGCGCCGCAAGCTCATCGTCTCCCGGCCTCCTTCGCCGACTTGTCAGGCTCTCGACGGGTCATAACCCGGTACGAGTCTGACAACCGCCCCAGACGGTGCCGGAGGGTGCCCGTGGTGACGGAGGGTCAGCGCTTTCCCCGACCTGAACCGATCGGGTCGCGGCTCCGTAAGTGGGAACGAGCCCAGGATGCCCCCGAAAGGAGCCAAAGGTGCCGACACCTCTTACCCGTACCCTCCGGCTGAACGGCAGACGGCGGACCGTCACGGTGGACGACGACAAGGAGCAGCTCCTCTACGTGCTGCGGAACCAGCTGGACCAGCACGGCCCCAGGTTCGGCTGCGGCGTCTCCCAGTGCGGAGCGTGCACCGTCCTCGTCGACGGCCAGATCAAGCGGTCCTGCGTGACACCGCTCAACACCGTCCCGGAAGGTGCGACGGTCGAGACCCTGGACGGGCTCGCCGGCGACGGCGAGCTGCACCCGCTGCAGCGGACGTTCATCGAGAAGCAGGCCGCGCAGTGTGCCTACTGCGTCAACGGCGTCGTCATGGGATCGCTGGGCTGGCTGCGGCAGCGCAAGGCGGCCGGCGACAGCAGCGTGCCCACCGAGGAGGAGATCGCGACCTTCCTCTCCGGCCGGTCATCCGCGTCCACGTTCGACTATCTGTGCCGATGTGGTGCCCATCGCCGGATGATCGAGGCGATCCGCCAGGCCGCCCCGGAGGTGCTGTCGTGACTGCGTACCCCGCCTCCCTCCCGCGCTCCGCTCCTCGCTCAGTGGCGGTT
>DASUWX010000132.1:0-8132 GCA_036378185.1 Streptosporangiales bacterium
TGGCGACGGCCGACCGGTTCGGCCACCGCCAGCACGTGCACCTGACCTGGCTCGCCGTGCGGCGGTACGGCGTGCCCGCCGCGACCGGTCTGATCGGCGTGGGCATCCGGCGTACGGCGAGGTACGCGGGCGCGCCGCAGAAGTACCACGCGACGGTCAGCCGGGCGTGGGTGGAGCTGGTCGGGCACCACGCGGACGAACACGCCGACCGGGGCTTCGACCACTTCGCCGCCCACCACGCCGCGCTGCTCGACAAGCGGCTGCTCGCCCGGTTCTACCGGTCGACCACGCTGGCGGGCACCGCGGCGAGGACCGGCTGGGTCGAGCCCGACCTCGCCCCCTTCCCGTGGCGCGCGGGACGTGCCTGACGCATTCCGGCACGCGCCCACCGTGACGGCCGCGGCGTGACCCTGGACACGTCCAGGGCGCGTCGCTAGCATCCACTGCTAGTAAACAAAGTCTCACCAGAGGGAGCCCTTCCGCCCGGGTTCGTCGTGCCGCCACTTCCGGAGGTCGTCCTCATGCCGTCACGAGTAGCCGTCATCGGCGCGGGCCCCAGCGGTCTCGCGCAACTCCACGCGTTCGAGGAGGCCCGCCGCAAGGGCGCGGAAATTCCCGAGGTCGTCTGTTACGAGAAACAGAGCGACTGGGGCGGCCTCTGGAACTACACCTGGCGTACCGGGCTCGACGAGCACGGCGGCCCGGTGCACGGGAGTATGTACCGCTATTTGTGGTCCAACGGCCCGAAGGAATGCCTCGAATTCGCCGACTATCCGTTCGACAAGCATTTCGGGAAACCGATCCCCTCGTTCCCGCCGCGCGAGGTCCTCTACGACTACATCACCGGGCGCGCCAAGAAGAGCGACATCCGTGGGCTGATCCGGTTCGACACGGCCGTGCGCTGGATCGCGTACGACGACGACGCCGGCCGGTTCGAGCTGATCGTCGAGTCGCTCGCCGACGGCACGACACGCACGGAGCAGTTCGACTACGTCGTCGTCGCGACCGGTCACTTCTCGACGCCGAACGTGCCCACGTTCGACGGGTTCCTGCAGTTCCCCGGCCGGATCATGCACTCGCACGACTTCAGGGACGCACGCGAGTTCGCCGGCAAGAACCTGCTCGTCGTCGGCAGCAGCTACTCGGCAGAGGACATCGCGCTGCAGTCGAAGAAGTACGGCGCCAAGTCGGTGACCATCTCCTACCGCACCGCGCCCATGGGCTTCCCCTGGCCGGAGGGCATCGACGAGGTGCCGTTGCTGTCGAAGGTCGAGGGCAACACGGCGCACTTCGCGGACGGCACCACGCGTGACGTCGACGCGATCGTGCTCTGCACCGGCTACCAGCACGCGCTCACGTTCGTCGACGACAGCCTGCGGCTGCGCACGACCAACGTCCTGTACACGCCGAGCCTCTACAAGGGCATCTTCTGGCTGGACAACCCGAAGATGATATACCTCGGCATGCAGGACCAGTACTACACGTTCACGATGTTCGACGCGCAGGCCTGGTACGCCCGTGACTACGTGCTCGGCCGGATCACCCTGCCCGGCCGAGCCGACATGGCCGCCGACATCGACAAGTGGCGCAGCCGGCTCGACGCGCTCGCCGACGCGTTCGAGGAGATCGACTTCCAGGCCGACTACATGGCCGAGCTGCTCGCCGAGGTCGACTACCCGGCCTTCGACCTCGACCTCACCCGCGCCCACTTCAAGACCTGGGAGCACCACAAGACGGAGAGCATCGTCGGCTACCGCGACAAGGCGTTCACCTCGCCGTGCACGTCGAGCGAGTCGCCGGTCCACCACACGCCGTGGTGGCAGGAGCTGGACGACTCGATGGCGACGTTCCTGTCCGACGGCAGGTCCTGACCTAAACCGGCGAGGGGGACCCTCACCGGTTGCCGACGGCGGCGAGCGCGCGGGCGACGACGCGGTCGGTGAACGCGTACGCGCGGCGGCGCGCGTCGTCGCGTCCCGCCCGCGTCTCCGCGAGCAGGCGCGCGGCGTCGACGGACGCCTCGCGCAGCGAGCGCTCGTAGCCGCGGGCCCAGGACGTGACGCTGTCCGCCGTGGCCTCCGGGTGGAACTGCACGCCCAGGTGCGGGCCGTAGGCGTAGGCCTGGCACGCGACCGGCGTCCGCGCGAGCACCACCGCGCCGGGGGGCGGCTCCAGGACGTCGAGGTGCCAGACCATCCACGGCCCCGGGTCCACCAACGCGGGATCGGCGGTCTCCATCCGCAGCCAGCCGATCTCCGGGCCGGACGGCGACGCGTACACGCGCCCGCCCAGCACGCGGGCCAGCAGCTGGGCGCCGAAGCAGATGCCGAACACCGGCACACCCGCGTCGACCGCCGCAGCCAGCAGCTCCCACTCCGGGCGCAGGTACGGCAGCGACTCGTCGTACGCGGAGTCCTCCGAGCCGAGCGGCACGACGAGGTCGTACGCCGTCGGGTCCGGCAGCGACGCCGCCTGCGCCCGCACCACGTCGAGGTCCGCGCCGAGCTCGGCCAGCCGGTCGCCGACGTAGCCGGGCGGGCAGTCGTCCTGGTGCTGCACGCACAACACGCGCCGCACGCCCGGCGCGCCTAGCTCCACGGGAACGGCGAGTGGCTCGTGGGGTGCAGCCGGCCGGTCTGGTAGCGCGAGAACCGGAACGGCTCGAGCAGCGCCCGCGGCGTACCGAGGATCTCGTCGGCGACGAGCGCGCCGACGCCGATCATCTTGTACCCGTGGTTGGAATCGGCGATCACGTAGGCATTCTGCCGGAACGTGTCGAACACCGGGAAGCTGTCCGGTGTGAACGCGCCGATGCCGCCGGACGGCTCGTCCTTGTAGAGCGGTCGGGTGCCCTCGAACCGCTTGTGACAGTGCGCCAGCGCCGAGGTCCACATCCGGACGAAGTCGTCGCCGACGACGAACTCCGGGCTGGCCGGGCCGTACGGGTCGACCGCGACGTCGTCGGCCGGCCGCTCGAGCCGCACCGGGGACGCACCGCCCTGCACGCCGCCGAACGAGAAGTCCGGCTTGTAGTAGACACCCCACATGCGATCGGTGACCAGACTGCCGTCCATGTCGTCGTACAACGGAGCGGACGAGTCGATGTGCACGACCGGCGGCAGCTCACCGCGGCTGTCGGTGAAGGTCTGCGGGTCGACGCCGAGCGTGCCCTCCTGCAGCGCCCAGTACGTCCACATGGGCGCGTCCTCGTGCACCGTGCCGTCCGGCATCCGCACGGGGATCCGACTCGGCAGGTCGAGCATCGCCCAGACGTCCCGCACCCACGGCCCGACCGCGACGACGAGCTGCTCGCACGCGATGTCCCCCGTCTCGGTGCGCACCGACGTGACGGCGCCGCCCTCGACGTCGACGCCGGTCACCCGCACGCCGGTACGGATCGTCACGCCGAGCGCCAATGCCTTCGCGGCGAGACCGCGCAGCGACGCCAGGTTGTTCGCATAGCCGCCGCGCTTCTCGTGCAGCACCACGGAGATGCCCGGCGCCTGCCAGTCGGGGAACATGTCGGTGAGATACCTGCGGCTGGGCTCCACGCCGTCGACGAGCTCGGAGGCGTACCCGATGGCCGCCTGCTCGGCGTAGATCTGCCCGACGTCGGCACGCATCTCCTCCGGTGCGATCTGCAGGTAGCCCACCGGGTGGTACGCGAACGCCTCCCGGTCGGACTCCCACACGTCCACCGAGTGCGCCATGAGCTCGCGCATCGCCGGCTGGAAGTAGTTGTTCCTGATGACGCCGCACGCCACGCCGGACGCACCGGCACCGACCTCCCCCTTGTCGATCACGAGGACGTCGGCGCCGCTCCCCCGTCCCGTCGACTCGAGACGGCGGGCGAGATGCCAGGCGGTTGACAGGCCGTGGATGCCGGCGCCGACGACCAGATACCGAACGGATTCCTGCGACATGTGGCTCACCTCACCGGAGGCGTGTATTATTGCCGCTACGGCAATAGCATTTCACTTCTCAGAAGAGAGCGTACTATGCCCCGCACCGGGAGGCCAGCGGTCCGGCACGTCGAGGCGGTCCAGCGCGCCGTGTCGGTCCTCGACGTGCTCGCGACCGGGACACCCGACCTCGGCACCAGCGAGATCGCCAAGCGGACCGGCATCAACATCAGCAGCGTCTCCCGCCTGCTGGCCACCCTCGTCGACACCGGGCTCGCCCAGTACCAGCCGGAGACGGGGCGCTACCGGCTCGGCATGCGCATCCTGCAACTGGCCAGCGCGGCGCGGCAGAGCTTCGACCTGAGGACGCTCGCCCGCCCGTACCTCGAGGAGCTGACCGAGCTCACCGGCGAGACCGCCACCCTCTCGTTCCCCGGCACCCACGACGTGCTCACGGTCGACTTCGCGCAGAGCGCGGCGTCGGTTCGCAGCGTCGCGTCGATCGGGCGCAACAGCGTCGCGCACGCCACCGCCACCGGCAAGGTGTTCCTCGCCTGGGGCGGCACGCTGCCCGAGGGCGAGCTCACCGCCTACACCGACCGCACGATCACCGACCGCCGTGCGCTCGGGAGGGAGGTCGACCGGGTGCGCGAACGGGGCTGGGCACAGGCGTTGCGCGAACGTGAGGAGGACCTCAACGGGCTGGCCGTGCCCGTGCTCGACGCCACCGGCCGGCTGGTCGCGATCCTCGGCGTACAGGGCCCGTCGAACAGGTTCACCCAGCGGGCGATCCGCGCTGCGGTCGGGCCGCTGGCCGAACGCGCGCGGCTGCTCGCGTCCGTGCTCTGAACCGGCGAGACTGCGCGCATGGAGTTCTTCTGCTACCACCGCGATCGGCCCGGCTCAGCCGCGTCGAGAGACGAACTGCTGGAGCAGCACTGGTCCTACATGGACGGGTACGCGACGGAGATGATCGCCCGCGGCCCGACCTTCGCCGACGACGGCGTCACGCCCACCGGCAGCGTCCACATCGTCGACCTGCCGGGGCCCGACGCGGCACGTGCGTTCGCCTTCGACGAGCCCGGCTACCAGGCCGGCGTGTATCGGGACGTGCTGCTGCGCCGGTGGCGCAACACGCTCGGGCGCACCATGTGGGACTTCCCGGGCGGCCGGACAGGTGGCGACCGGTACCTGGTGCTCGGTCTCGGATCGGGGGACGCCTCCGACCTCGCCGTGCCTGCGGACCCGGAGGAGCTGATCGCGTACGGGCCGCTGCTCTCCGACGACGGCGACACGTGGCTGGGTACAGCGGTGCTGACGCGGGCGCTGGACCCGGACACGGCACGGGCCCTCCTGACCCCGGCCGCGTACGCCGACATCGAGGTCCACAACTGGCGGTTCGGTGGGCGGCCGGGGTGAACCGGGAGGCCCACGGCGGGCGCCGCGTGTAAGGCTGTGCGCGTGAGCACGCAGATCACCGGTCTCCGCACCGTGGACATCCGGTTCCCCACGTCGATCGATCTCGACGGGTCGGACGCGATGAACCCGGACCCCGACTACTCGGCCGCGTACGTGGTGGTGCAGTGCGACGACGGCAGCGAGGGCTACGGGTTCACGTTCACGACCGGGCCGGGCAACGACGTGCAGCTCGCCGCGACGAGCGCGCTCGCACCGCTCGTGGTGGGGCGCCCGGTCGACACGCTCGTCGAGGACCTCGGTGACATCGGCCGGGTGCTCACCCACGAGCCGCACCTGCGCTGGCTGGGCCCGGAGAAGGGCATCGTGCACATGGCGATCGGTGCGGTGCTGAACGCACTGTGGGACCTCGCCGGGCGGCGCGCGGGCAGGCCGGTGTGGCGGCTGCTCGCCGAGCTCGACCCGGACGCGCTCGTCGACCTGGTCGACTTCCGCTACCTCACCGACGCGCTCACCCCCGCCGAGGCCGGCGACCTGCTGCGCGCAGCCGAACCGGGCCGGGCGGAGCGCACCGACCGGCTGGTCCGGCAGGGCTTTCCCGCGTACACCACCACGCCCGGCTGGCTCGGCTACTCCGACGAGAAGCTCGTCCGGCTCTCCACCGAGGCGGTCGCCGACGGCTTCGACCTGATCAAGCTCAAGGTCGGCGGCGACCTCGCCGACGACGTGCGGCGGCTGGGTCTCGCCCGGGAGGCCGTCGGGCCGGACATCCGGCTCGCGGTCGACGCCAACCAGCGCTGGGACACCGCCGACGCCGTCGCCTGGATGCGGCGGCTCGCCCCGTTCGACCCGTACTGGATCGAGGAACCGACCAGTCCGGACGACATCCTCGCCCATCGCGCGATCAGGGAGCAGCTCGCGCCGATCAGGGTCGCGTCGGGCGAGCACATCCACAACCGGGTCATGGTGAAGCAGTTCCTGCAGGCCGGTGCACTCGACGTGCTCCAGATCGACGCGGCCCGCGTCGGCGGCGTCAACGAGAACGTCGCGATCCTGTTGCTGGCCGCCAAGTTCGGCGTCCCGGTTTGCCCGCACGCCGGCGGCGTCGGGCTGTGCGAGCTGGTCCAGCACCTCGCGATGTTCGACTACGTCGCCGTCGCCGGCCGCGACGACGACCGCGTCGTCGAGTACGTCGACCACCTGCACGAGCACTTCGAGGACCCGGTGGTCATCCGGTCCGGGCGCTACGTCGCGCCCACCCGTCCCGGTTTCTCCGCGCGGATCCTCGACGAGAGCATCGCGACGTACGAGTACCCGGGCGGCTCGGCCTGGACGGCTACGACCTCCGCAGTCTGAGCCCGGCCATGCCGCCGTCGACGGCGAGCCAGGTGCCGGTGGTCGAGCCGGCCGAGGGGTCGGCGAGGTGGGCGATCGCCCCGGCGACCTCGGCCGCCGACACCAGGCGGCCGTGCGGCTGCCGCGCCTCCAGCGCCGCGCGCTCGGCCGCCGGGTCGTCCGCCGCGTCCAGCAGCCGCCCGACCCACGGCGTGTCGACGGTGCCCGGCGTCACCGCGTTGACCCGGATGCCGTCGCGCACCAGGTCGGCCGCCGTCGCCAGGGTCAGCGAGAGCACCGCGCCCTTGCTCGCCGAGTAGAGCGCCCGGTTCGGCAGGCCGGCCGTGGACGCGATCGACGCGACGTTCACGATCGCGGCGTGCCGCGACCGGCGCAGGTGCGGCAGCGCCGCGCGGGTCACCCGCACCAGGCCGAACACGTTGACGTCGAATACGGCGCGCCACTCCGCGTCGTCGTTGGCCGCGATGTCGCCCTGCGCGCCGATGCCCGCGCAGTTGACGAGGACGTCGAGCCCGCCGAGCCGGTCGACGGCGGCGTCGACCGCGGTGCGCACCCGCGTGTCGTCGGTGACGTCCGCCACGAACGCGTACCGCCGGTCGCAGTCCTGGACCGGCGTCCGGTCGAGCACGGCCACCTGCGCGCCCCGTTGCGCGAACAGCTCTGCCGTCGCCGCGCCGATCCCGGACGCGCCGCCGGTGACGATCGCCCGGACACCGTCGAACGAATCAGCCATCCCGGCCTCCCTCCGCTCCCGAGCCGATGGCCATCCTCAGCCCTGCCCCCACCCGCTCATTGAATCGCGTCGCGATGCTGATCTCACGCGGCACGTGCCGTCATCGCCCGCCTGGCGTGGTCGACGACGGCGCGGGCCGCGGGACTGGACGGCCCGTCCGCCCGCCAGGCGAGGCCGACCCGGCCCGGCATGCGCGGTCTCGTGATCGTGACGGCGCGCAGCCCGTCCGGTCCCCTGGCGACCATCGAGGGCGTGACGACGGCGGCGCCGAGGCCCCGTTCGGCGAACCGCAACAGCAGCCGCGGATCGCTCGCCTCGAACACGATCCGTGGCGTGAAGCCCGCCGCGGCGCACGTCTCCTCGAGGATCGAGCGCAGGCCGGAACCGCGCGGCATGCCGACCAGTGGCCGGTCCCTGAGCGCCTCGAGCGGGACCGTCCGCCTGCCGTACAGCGGGTCGTCCGCCGGCACCGCGAGCGCGGCCGCCTCGGCACCGGCCGTGCACATCTCGACACCCGGTGGCGTCTCGGCGCCCAGCGCGAGGAAGGCGAGATCCAGGCGCCCGTTCTGCAGGCCGTCGACGAGCTCGGCACTGGTGCTCTCCACGAGCGAGATCAGCACGCCGGGGTGCTCGGCGTGGAACCGCGCCAGCAGGTCGGGCACGTCGACCCAGCCGCAGGACGGGATCATCCCCACCGCCACGTCGCCGCGGACCAGCCCGGACAG
>DASUWX010000133.1:0-40457 GCA_036378185.1 Streptosporangiales bacterium
CACCCGCAGCGGCCGGGTGAGCCCCGGCCGGTTCGGGCCGTTGGTGCCCTCGTCGATCGGCCAGCCGTAGTTGCGGCCCGGACGCAGCAGGTTGATCTCGTCCAGCGCGTCCTGGCCGAACTCCGCCTCGTACAGCCGGCCCCCCGGCCCCCAGGCCAGGCCCTCCGGGTTGCGGTGGCCGTACGTGTAGACCACCGACCCCGGGAAGGGGTTGCCGGGCGCAGGCCTGCCGTCCGCGGTCATCCGGAGCACCTTGCCGCCGAGGTACGACCGGTCCTGCGCGCGGTCGCTCTGCAGGGCGTCGCCCGCGGTGACGTACAGCAGCTTGTCCGGCCCGAACGCGATCCGGCCGCCGTCGTGGTTGCCCGCCTCGGGGATCCCGGTGAACACCGGGTGCGGCGAGCCGATCCGGCCGCCCTCGTAGGTGAACCGCACCACCCGGTTGTCGCGGTCGGTGGTGAGGTACGCGTAGACGAGGTGGTCCCGGGCGAAGCCCGGCGAGAGCGCGAGCCCGAGCAGCCCGCCCTCGCCCGCGCCGGGCTTGACACCCGGCACCGTGCCCGCCCGCCTGACGTGCCCGGCCGGCGTGACGAGGAGGACGCGGTGGCTGTCCCGCTCGCTCACCAGGGCGTCGCCGTTCGGCAGGAAGGCCACGCCCCATGGCACCGCGAGCCCGGTCGCGACCACCTGCGGCGAACCGACCGCCGCCCGTGGCGGTGGCGTCGCCGGCGTGGCCGTCGCGGACGGTGCCGTGCCCGGGGACGACGTGCTCGACGACGGCGCGGGGGACGCCGAGCCGCCCGAGCCCGAGCCCGAGCCGCCACCCGAACAGGCTGCGGCGCACACCAGTGCGATCACCGCGGCGACGGGGCCGAACCTGCGCATCCCTCGACCGTACGCGGGCGGTGTAACGGGCCGGCGACGGTATCGTCGGGCAGGTCAGCGACGGAGGGGACGGTCACCGATGACGTCGGCGGACGCCGGGAACGGCGACGGGCACCGCGCCGACCTGGTGCTGGAGGGCGGCGGCGCGCGTGGCGTCGCGCTCGTCGGCGCGGTGACGGCGATGTCCGAGGCGGGGTACGTGTTCCCGCGCATCGCGGGGACGTCCGCGGGCGCCATGCTCGGTGGCATCGCGGCCGCCATGCAGAGCGCGGGCGAGCCGCTCGACGGGCTGCGCCGGGTCGCCATGGACGTCGACTTCGCCGGGTTCGCCGACCGCGGCACGCTCGGCCGGCTCGCGGGCCCGTTGGCGCCGCTCGTCGACGTCGGCGAGCTGCTCGTCGAGAACGGCATGTTCCGCGGCGACGCGCTGCACGAGTTCCTCGTGCGCACGCTCGCGGACTTCGGCGTGCACACCTGGGCTGACCTGCGGCTCCCGGACGACGAGGGCACGTCGCTGCCCGAGTCCCACCGGTACGCGCTCGTCGTCACCGTGAGCGACATCTCGCGACGGCGGCTCGTGCTGCTGCCGTGGGACTACGGCAGGTACGGCCTCGACCCGGACACCCAGCCGGTCGCCGACGCGATCCGCATGTCCGCGAGCCTGCCCGTCTTCTTCCAGCCCGCGCACCTGCGCGGCGCCGGCACGACGTCGGTCATGGTCGACGGCGGCCTGCTCTCCGACTACCCGATCACGGTCTTCGACCGCACCGACGGCAGGCCGCCGCGCTGGCCGACGTTCGGCGTGAAGCTGAGCGGCCGCCCGCCCGCGACGCCGCGGACGCATCCCGTCGACGGCCCGCTGTCCTACCTGCTCGCCGTCGTGAATACGGTGATGACGGCACTCGACGCCAGGCCGCTCGACGACCCCTGCGTCCGGCGCCGCACCGTCTTCCTCGACTCGAAGGACGTGAGCGCGACGGACTTCGACATCGACCGGGAGACGAAGAAGGAGATGATCGACGACGCCGCGCGGGTGACCCGCGAGTTCCTCGCCCACTGGGACTTCGCCGGCTACCTGCGTGACTGCAGGGGAGGCGAGCAGCCGTGAGCCCAGGACAGAGCGGGGTCGCGATCACCCCGTTCCGCGATCTCGACGTGCCCGGCGTCGACGTCCGGGTGTTCGAGGGCGGCGCCGAGCTGCCCGACGGCGCGGACGAGGCCGAGCTGTACGTGCTGCCGTACGACTTCGCGCTCCCGCACCTCGAGCACATCGCGCGGATGCCGAAGCTGCGCCACGTGCAGACGCTCACCGCCGGGTACGAGCACGTGCTGCCGTACCTGCCCGCCGGGGTGAGCCTGAGCAACGCTCGCGGCGTGCACGACGCGAGCACCGCGGAGCTGGCCGTCGGCCTGATGATCGCGTCGCTGCGGGGCATCGACGACTTCGCCCGTGCGCAGCCGTCCGGGGAATGGCTGTTCGCCCCGCGCCCCTCGCTCGCCGACCGCACCGTGCTGATCGTCGGCTACGGCTCGATCGGCCAGGCGCTGGAGCACCGGCTCGCCGGGTTCGAGGTCGACGTGGTGCGTGTCGCGCGGCGGCCGCGCGACGGCGTGCACACGATGGACGACCTGCCCGGGCTGCTCCCGAAGGCCGACGTCGTCGTGCTGCTGGTGCCGCTCACCGCCGAGACCGAGAAGCTCGTCGACGCCGGGTTCCTCGCCCGGATGCGCGACCACGCGCTGCTGGTCAACGTCGCCCGCGGCAAGGTCGTCGACACCGACGCGCTGCTCGCCGAGCTCGAGTCCGGCCGGCTGCGCGCCGCGCTGGACGTGACCGAGCCGGAGCCGCTGCCCGCCCAGCACCCGCTGTGGCGCGCGCCCGGCTGCCTGATCAGCCCGCACGTCGGCGGGGCGACGTCGGCGTTCCTGCCGCGGGCGCGCCGGCTGGTCGTCGAGCAGCTCACCAGGTACGCCGCCGGCGAGCCGCTCGCCCACGTCGTCGTCCCCGCGTAGCGGCAGGCGGACGGCCGCGCGTCGTACGCTCGAAGCAGGCACGGCCGCCGGAGGTGGTGGCGCACGGACCTGCGCGAGTTCGTCACGAGCCGCTGGCACGCGCTGCTGCGCACCAGCCGCGAGTGCGCGCCCGACCTCGACACCGCGCGGGCCGTCCTCGCCGACGCGCTCGTGACGGCGTCCGGCGAACTGCGCCGGCACGGCCCGGACGCCGCCGAGGAGGCCGTCCTCGTACACCTGTCGGTCGCAGACTTCGTGACAGCGACGCCCGACACCTACGATTCGGGCGAGCCACCGCTCGACCCCGACCCGTACGGCGACTACGTCGTCCCCCGGCTCAGGGCCCGGCGCCGGCGACGGCTGCGCACGGCGCTGGTGGCGGCCTGCGCCGCCGTCGCGCTCGGCCTCGCCTACGTGTTCGGCGGCGCGCACCCCGCGCACGACCCGCCGGCCTCCGGCGACGTCCGGTCCTGGCCGACCCGCGGGTCGCTGGCGCACGACCGGGACTTCGTCGCCGGCCTGGCCCGGCGCGCCGCCCACGGCCAGGTGATCTACGCCGGCGACGTCGGAGGCACCCGGGTCGGCCTGGTCGTCTCCCCGTACCCGAGCGTGAGCGCGCTCGGCCTCACGGCGTTCGTCGGCCGGAAGGGGGCGAGCGCCGAGCGGATGAACGAGACCGACCCGGGCCTGGTCCCGCCGACGGCGCGCGTCGTCGCGTGGGCCGACCCCGGGCCGCAGGGCGCGCACGTCCTCGTCGTGCTCGCCGACTCGCGCGCCCGCACCGTCGGGGTCTCCGACCGGCCGCTGCCGCGGGTCGGCCACATCGACCGTTCGTACGTCACCTACCGCCTGCACAACGGAGTGGCGGCCGTGCGGGCGCGGGCGCCGTCGGTGCGGATGATGCGGATCTCCGTCGAGGGGATGCCCGGCTCGCCGTACGACGGCGCCGTGCTGGGCATCGAGCGCTCCCCGTACACACCCGGCTTCCCCGCGCCGCGGCCACGGCGCTCGTACGGGACGGTCACCGGCATCGACCGGGCGTGGCAGGACGCCGCCGGCGAGGTCGCGAGCACGTACCGCGTGCCGTTCGACCGCCTGGTCGTGCTGTGGCGCTGGGCGCACCGGTCGGGGGACCGCACCGCCCTGCTGGCCGCCGCGTACCGGCTGCCCGGTGGCGCGGTGGTGCTGCAGGTGCGCAGGCGGAGCCGGCAGATCGACGACAGCGTCGCCGTCGACCACTACGTGGAGGGCCGGCCGCTGCTCGACCCGGCCGAACCGGTGGCCTGGGCGATGGGCGACCGGATCGGGGTGTTCTGGCCGGGCCGGGCGCATCACGCGGTCGTGCTGAACGGCAGCCTCCGGTCGTTCCCCGAGCAGGTCGTCACCCGCACGGACGCCGACGGCTTCGCGGCCTTCACGGTGCCGCCGCGGATGCGCGACCCGTGGGTCCAGATCCCGCTCGGCCGGGGGAACGTGAACGGCTACATCCTCTCGACCACGTCGCCGTACGACCTCGACCCGCTCGACGCCGGCACCGGTGCGGTGCCACCCGTCGCCCCGTGAGCCCGTCTCACATGCCGGACATAGGCGTCCACCAGCTTGACAGTACGGCCCCCGGGCGGGAAAGCTACCGTTCGTGAGCAGAGAGCGGATGATTCTCGTACTCGGGCAGCGTGCAGGCTGACCGAGAATCTGCTTGCACGCGACCCCTCGCCGGCTTCGGCCCGAGGGGTTTTTTGATGGCCAACTACCTGTCGGGGATGTGCCGACATGACGCGGAGAGCGAGGCCGGTTCATGGCTGAGGTGATGACGGGGGCGCAGGCGCTCGTCCGTTCGCTCGAGCACGAGGGCGTCGAGGTCGTATTCGGCATTCCCGGCGGGGCGGTGCTGCCCGCGTACGATCCGCTCTTCGACTCCGAGCAGATCCGCCACATCCTCGTCCGCCACGAGCAGGGCGCAGGACACGCGGCGGAGGGATACGCCCAGGCGACCGGCAAGGTCGGTGTGTGCATGGCGACGAGCGGCCCGGGGGCGACGAACCTCGTCACCGCCATCGCCGACGCGCACATGGACTCCGTGCCGATCGTCGCGATCACCGGTCAGGTGGCGACCACACTCATCGGCACCGACGGATTCCAGGAAGCGGACATCAGCGGTATCACGATGCCCATCACCAAGCACAGCTACCTGGTGACCACGCCCGAGGAGATCCCTCGGACGATCGCGGAGGCGTTCCACATCGCGAGCACGGGACGGCCCGGACCGGTCCTCGTCGACGTCGCCAAGGACGCGATGCAGGCGACCGCGTCGTTCAGCTGGCCGGCGCAGATGGACCTGCCCGGGTACCGTCCCGTGCCGAAGCCGAACGCCAAGCGCGTGCGCGAGGCGGCACGGCTCATCGCGGAGTCCAAGCGCCCGGTGCTCTACGTCGGCGGCGGCGTCATCAAGGCGGACGCGGCCGACGAGCTGCGCGAGCTCGCCGAGCTCACCGACATCCCCGTGGTCACCACGCTGATGGCGCGCGGCGCGTTCCCCGACAGCCACCGGCAGCACGTCGGCATGCCGGGCATGCACGGCTCGGTGGCCGCGGTCGGCGCGTTGCAGCGCGCGGACCTGCTGATCGCCCTGGGCACCAGGTTCGACGACCGGGTCACCGGCCAGCTGTCCACGTTCGCGCCCGGCGCGAAGGTGATCCACGCGGACATCGACCCGGCGGAGATCTCCAAGAACCGCACGGCCGACGTGCCGATCGTGGGCGACTGCAAGGAGACGCTGCGCGTGCTCGTCTCCGCCGTGCGGGCCGAGCAGGAGAGCGGGCGCACGACCGACCTGTCGGCGTGGTGGCGCCAGCTGGACGGCTGGCGGCGGATGTACCCGCTCGGCTACGACACCCCGGACGACGGTTCGCTCTCGCCGCAGCGGGTCATCGAACGGATCGGCGAGATCGTCGGCCCGGACGCCGTCTACGTCGCCGGCGTCGGCCAGCACCAGATGTGGGCGGCGCAGTTCATCGACTACGAGCACCCGCGTACCTGGCTCAACTCCGGCGGCGCCGGGACGATGGGGTACGCGGTGCCGGCCGCGATGGGCGCGAAGGTCGGCCGCCCGGACACCACGGTGTGGGCGATCGACGGCGACGGCTGCTTCCAGATGACCAACCAGGAGCTGGTCACCTGTGCGCTCGAGGGCATACCGGTGAAGATCGCCATCATCAACAACGAGAGCCTCGGCATGGTGCGGCAGTGGCAGACCCTGTTCTACGAGGGCCGCTACTCCAACACCGATCTGCACTCGACCCGCATCCCCGACTTCGTCAAGCTCGCCGAGGCGATGGGCTGCGTCGGCCTGCGGTGCGAGGACGAGAAGCAGATCGACGCGACGATCGAGAAGGCGATGAGCATCGACGACGCACCCGTCGTCGTCGAGTTCGTCGTGCACAAGGACGCGATGGTCTGGCCGATGGTTGCCGCCGGCACGAGCAACGACGCGATCAAGGTCGCCCGAGACATGGCACCTGACTGGGAGAGGGACGACCTCTGATGACGACGCACACGCTTTCGGTCCTCGTCGAGAACAAGCCAGGTGTGCTCGCCCGCATCACCGGGCTGTTCTCCCGGCGCGGCTACAACATCGACTCGCTCGCGGTCGGCACCACCGAGTACCCCGACGTCTCGCGCATCACCCTGGTCGTGAACGTCGACGAGCACCCGCTCGAACAGGTCACCAAGCAGCTCAACAAGCTGGTCAACGTGATCAAGATCGTGGAGCTCGACGCCGACTCCAGCGTGCAGCGCAAGCTGCTGCTGGTGAAGGTCGCCGCGGACATCCGCAACCGCGGCCAGGTCCTCGAGACGGTGCAGCTGTTCCGCGCGCGTACCGTGGATGTGTCCCCGGAGTCGGTCACGATCGAGGCGACCGGCGCGCCGGACAAGCTGGCCGCGATGCTGCGCGTGCTGGCGCCGTTCGGCATCAAGGAGCTGGTGCAGTCGGGCGTGGTGGCGCTCGGCCGGGGCGAGCGCTCCATCACCGACCGCACGCTTCGTTCGCTCGAACGCAGCGCCTGACCTACGAGAACGTCAAGGAAGGAAGGATCCGCTGTGGCGGAGATCTACTACGACGACGACGCCGACCTCTCGGTGATCCAGGGCAAGAACGTCGCCGTGCTCGGTTACGGCAGCCAGGGGCACGCGCACGCGCTGTCGCTGCGCGACTCGGGCGTCGACGTCCGGGTCGGTCTGCCCGAGTCGTCGAAGAGCCGGCCGAAGGCGGAGGCCGAGGGCCTGCGCGTCGTGACGCCGTACGAGGCGTGCGAGGAGGCCGACCTCGTGATGGTGCTCGCGCCCGACACCGTCCAGCGGCACCTGTTCACCGAGGCCATCGAGCCGAACCTGGTCGACGGTGACGCGCTGTTCTTCGGCCACGGCTTCAACATCCGGTACGACCTGATCAAGCCGCCGGCGGGCGTCGACGTCTGCATGGTCGCGCCGAAGGGGCCCGGGCACCTCGTCCGCCGCCAGTTCGCCGAGGGCAAGGGCGTACCGGTGCTGGTCGCCGTCGAGCAGGACGCCACCGGCCGCGCGTGGGACGTCACCAGGGCGTACGCGAAGGCGATCGGCGGCACCCGCGCGGGCGCGATCAGGACCACCTTCACCGAGGAGACCGAGACCGACCTGTTCGGCGAGCAGACCGTGCTGTGCGGCGGCATCTCGCGGCTGTCGCAGGCGGCGTTCGAGACGCTGATCGACGCCGGCTACCAGCCGGAGATCGCGTACTTCGAGGTGCTGCACGAGATCAAGCTGATCGTCGACCTGATGTACGAGGGCGGCATCGCGCGGATGCGCTACTCGGTGTCCGACACCGCCGAGTACGGCGACTACAGCCGCGGCAAGCGGGTCATCGACGACCACGTCAAGGAGTCGATGGGCAAGGTGCTCGCGGAGATCAAGGACGGCACCTTCGCCCGCGAGTGGATCGCCGAGGACGACGC
This sequence comes from Streptosporangiales bacterium, assembly GCA_036378185.1. Taxonomy (GTDB): domain Bacteria; phylum Actinomycetota; class Actinomycetes; order Streptosporangiales; family WHST01; genus WHST01. Next base: position 7,887 of record DASUWX010000133.1, read on the forward strand.
CGGCCGGCCGAACTTCAACCAGGCCCGCAAGGACCAGGCCGAGCACCCGATCGAGAAGACGGGCGAGCAGCTCCGCGCCATGATGCCGTGGCTGGACCGCCCGATCACCGAGACCGCCTGAGGTCCCGTCCGTCCCGTCCCCTTCCGTGATCATGAAGGATCCGACCCCGCACAGTGGGTTCGAACCTTCATGATCATGGGAGGGGTGGCCCTGTCGCACCAGCCGGTGGCGCGCACGTAAACTCTGTGTTACGCGGGCACAGTGCCGTGTCCGACCCGTGGACACCGGTCAGAACTGCCGCGAAGGGTCACCGAACACGTGAGTCGTACCGCCGTGCTCGTCGCCGACGAGCTCTCACCCGCAGGAACAGCCCTCCTCGCCGAGGACTTCGACGTACGCCAGGTCGACGGCACCGACCGTGCCGCGCTGCTGCCGGCGCTCGCCGACGTCGAGGCGCTGATCGTCCGCAGCGCCACCCAGGTCGACGCGGAGGCGCTCGCCGCCGCGCCGCGCCTGCGCGTGGTCGCCCGCGCCGGCGTCGGCCTCGACAACGTCGACGTGAGCACCGCCACCAAGCGCGGCGTCATGGTCGTCAACGCGCCGCAGTCGAACATCGTCAGCGCCGCCGAGCACGCGATCGCGCTGCTGCTCGCGTCCGCCCGCAACATCCCGCAGGCCGACGCCGCCCTCAAGGCGGGGGAGTGGAAGCGGTCGAAGTACACCGGCGTCGAGCTGCACGGCAAGGTCGTCGGCATCGTCGGCCTGGGCCGGATCGGCGTGCTCGTCGCACAGCGGCTCAGCGCGTTCGGCGTCAAGCTGATCGCGTACGACCCGTACGTGCCGGCGGCCCGCGCGTCGCAGATGGGCGTCCGCCTGGTGAGCCTCGACGACCTGCTGCGGGAGAGCGACTTCATCACCGTCCACCTGCCGAAGACGCCGGAGACCAAGGGCCTGATCGGCGAGCGCGAGCTCGAGGCCGTCAAGCCGAGCGTCCGCATCGTCAACGCGGCACGGGGCGGCATCGTCGACGAGGACGCGCTCGCCGGTGCACTGAAGGACGGCCGGGTGGCCGGCGCCGGCGTCGACGTCTACCCGTCCGAGCCGTGCACCGACAGCCCGCTGTTCGCGCTGCCCAACGTCGTCGTCACCCCGCACCTCGGCGCCAGCACCCACGAGGCGCAGGAGAAGGCGGGCCTCCAGGTGGCGCGGTCGGTGAAGCTCGCGCTCGCGGGTGAGCTCGTGCCGGACGCCGTCAACGTGCAGGGCGGCGCGATCGCCGAGGACGTCCGGCCCGCGCTCCCGCTCGTCGAGAAGCTCGGCCGGCTCTGGACCGCGCTCGCCGGCGGCATGGCCAGCGCCCTCGAGGTCGAGGTGCGCGGCGAGATCGCCGCCGAGGACGTGCAGATCCTGCAGCTGGCCGCGCTCAAGGGCGTCTTCACCGACGTCGTCGAGGACGCCGTCAGCTACGTCAACGCCCCGCTGTTCGCCCAGGAGCGCGACGTCGAGGTCAGCCTCGCCACGTACGAGGAGAGCCCGGACTACCGCAACGTCGTGACGATCCGCGGCACGCTGGCCAACGGCGAGGTGCGCTCCGTGTCCGGCACGCTCTCGGGCGTTCGGCACGTGGAGAAGCTGGTCGAGGTCGACGGCTACCACGTCGACATCGTGCTCACCGACCACATGGCGTTCTTCCGGTACACCGACCGGCCAGGCGTGGTCGGCGCGGTCGGCCGGCTGCTCGGCGAGGCGCAGGTGAACATCGCGAGCATGCAGGTGGGCCGCGACGAGTCGGCCGCGCACGCGCTCGTGGTGATGACCCTCGACTCGCCGATCCCGGCCGGTCTGCTCGACGAGATCGTGGCCACGATCGGCGCCGAGGACGGCCGCGTCGTCGACCTCGCGGAGGCCTGAGCCCGGCGTTGCTGCACCGGTGAAGGGCACCTTTCACCCCGGCACAGGGGTGTGAAGGTGTCCTTCAGGCGTCCACGGGGGCCGGTCACGGTGCCCTTCACCGGTTCGAGGCGACCGCTCGTCGCATTCTCCCGGTCAAGTTCTCGACACGCCGCCGCAAAGTGTGCAGGATGAACCGCAGTCACAGCGGCGTGCGCGATGCGCCCACATGGGCGCATGTCGGGAGGAACCCCCGTATGAGCTTCCTGGACCGAGACCGAACCATCGCCAAGCCCGGCTTCAACCGCTGGCTCATCCCGCCGGCCGCGCTCTCGGTGCACCTGTGCATCGGGCAGGCCTACGCCACCAGCGTCTACAAGACCGCGCTGGTCAAGCACTTCGGCACCTCGCTGACGGCCGTGGGCGTGATCTTCTCGATCGCCATCGTCATGCTCGGCGTCTCGGCGGCGGTGTGCGGCACCTGGGTCGACCGCAACGGGCCGCGCAAGGCCATGTTCACGGCGGCCTGCTGCTGGGGCACCGGGTTCCTCGTCGGTGCGCTCGGCATCGCCACGAGCCAGCTGTGGCTGGTCTACCTCGGCTACGGCTTCATCGGCGGCATCGGGCTCGGTATCGGCTACATCTCGCCGGTCTCGACGCTGATCAAGTGGTTCCCCGACCGCCCCGGCCTGGCCACCGGCCTCGCCATCATGGGCTTCGGCGGTGGTGCGCTCATCGCGAGCCCGCTGTCCAGTCAGCTGATGGCGCTCTACGACCCCGCTTTCGACCCGTCCGACCCCAAGTCGGTCGCGAGCGGCGGCGCGGTCGCGTGGCTGTTCGTCACCCTCGGCGTCGTGTACTTCATCTTCATGATGTTCGGCACGTTCACCGTGCGCGTGCCACAGGACGGCTGGCGCCCGGCCGGCTTCGACCCCGCGTCCGTGCGGGAGAAGCCGTTGGTCACGACCGCGAACGTGTCCGCGGCGAACGCGATCAGGACGCCGGCGTTCTACCTCGTCTGGCTGGTGCTGTTCTGCAACGTCACCGCCGGCATCGGCATCCTCGAACAGGCCGCGCCGATGATCCAGGACTTCTTCCGGGTGAACGGCACGTCCGCGGTCGCCGCCGGCGCCGCGAGCGGGTTCGTGGGCATGCTGTCGATCGCGAACATGGCGGGCAGGTTCGGCTGGTCGACCACGTCCGACCTGATCGGGCGCAAGCCGATGTACATGATCTACCTGGGCGTCGGCATCGTGCTCTACATCGGCCTCGCCCTGTTCGGCGGCGCCGCGACCGCGCTGTTCGTGCTGCTCGCCATGTTCATCATCTCGTTCTACGGCGGCGGCTTCTCGACCGTGCCCGCCTACCTGCGCGACCTGTTCGGCACGTTCCAGGTGGGCGCGATCCACGGCCGGTTGCTCACCGCGTGGTCGGCGGCGGGCATCGCCGGTCCGCTCATCATCAACTCGTTCCTGGACGCGCAGGGCGGTCCGGGCACGCTGACCGCGGCGGCGTACCGGCCGGCACTGTTCACGATGGTCGCGATCCTGGCGGTCGGGTTCGTCGCGAACCTGCTGGTCCGCCCGGTCGCACGCAGGTTCCACGAGCCGGTCTCCGAGGAAGTGCCGGCCCAGACGGCAGGGGAGGCCGCATGAAGGCGCGGATCGCGTTGTCCTGGCTGCTGGTCGGGATCCCGCTCGCGTACGGGCTCTACGACACGTTGCTGAAGGCGGCCAAGCTGTTCACCGGCTGACGGCGGTCAGGCCCTGCCCCGGACCATGTCGAGCAGCCGGGACAGGATCGCTCCGCCGTCCTCACGCAGGCCGTCGTGGTGGTGCGTGTTGGTGATCCACGGCCGTAGTGCGCCGACCTGCCGCGCCGTCCGCGTCGACAGCTCGAACGGGACGTACATGTCGTCCACGTACACGGCGGCGGCGACCGGCACCGTGTTCGCCGCGAGCCGGTCGACGTCGTAGAGCGCGGGCCAGTCGTCCTTCGCGGCGAGCAGTTCGGCGGTCTGCTTCAGCGGGACGAGTGCGGGGTCCTCGTCGAAAAGCCAGGGGTAGATCATCTCGCCGGTGAACCGGAACGGCTCGGAACCGGCGTCGAACTCGTCGCCGAACTCGTCCCGCACCCGGTGCGCGGACCAACGCGACGCCTCGCCCTGGCAGTAGATCGGCTCGTGCAGCACGGCGTAGAGCGGGCCCCGCGCGAAGGTCACGAGGTCGTCGACGCCGCGGAGGAAGAAATCGGTCAGCCGGCGGACGCGGCCGGCGGTCGTGAACGGGGCCTCGAGCAGCTCGTGCAGCGCGTCGAACCTGCTGCGGGCGCCCAGTGCGTTGCCGATCGTCTGGAACCGCCGCGGGGTAAGCACGTCGCCGGACGGGAGGCGCTCCTCCGCGTCGGCCAGGTGCCGAGCGACCTCCTGCGCGCTGCCCTCGTCGCCGGGGTAGCGCTCGGCGTAGGCCGCCCACCGTTCCCGCACGAGCCGGTACGTGGCGCGGTACACCTGGTCGGGCCCGCCGCCCAACGCCGGCAGGCCGCCCGTGACGAGCGCCTCGCGCACGCCGTCCGGGGCGAGCGAGAGGTAGGTGAGGACGCAGAAGCCGCCGTAGCTCTGGCCGAGCAGCGTCCAGCGGGTCGCGTCGCCGGCGAGACTGCGGCGCAACAGCTCCGCGTCACGCACGATCGCGTCGGCGCGGAAGTGCGTGAGGTAGGCGGCCTGTGCGGCGGCGTCGCCACGCGCCGGCAGCGTCTGCCGCGTGGCCGGTGTCGACCTGCCGGTGCCGCGCTGGTCGAGCAGCACGACGCGGAACTCCCGCAGCGCCCGGCCGAGCCAGCCGTTCACCGTCGCGGGCCAGCCGGCGCGCCCGCCGGGCCCGCCCTGCAGGTACAGCAGCCAGGGCAGGTCGTCGTGCTCGCGCTCCGGTGCCACGAGTTCCCGCGCGAACAGCTCGATCCGCTCGCCGTCCGGGCGGGCGTGGTCGAGCGGGACCGCGAGGACGTGCTCGTGCGCGACGAGGCCGGGGCGTCGGTAGGTCGTGGTCTCCACCGCACGATCGTGGCACGTCCCGCACGGGCCGTGCCGAGATAGTCGCACGTCCAACAAGTTGTCTCGCCCAGTGAGATGTTCGCCCCGAACGGCGAGACAGGGCGGGCGCACGGCCGTAACGTGAATGGCGTCATGCGGTGGCAGGTAGTGATCCTTAGTCGCCGCGGCGGGGCCTGAGACGAGATCGGGCCAGCACCCGCCGCGGGGTACTGCGCTGGCCGACTGACCGTCTCACCCGTAGGAGTGACAGTGGATTCTCTTGCACTGCAAGACGTCTTCGCTCCTCACGTGGACACGCCGAACAGGCACGCGAACGGCCACATCAGGTTGACGACGTCCACGGGGGAAGGAACGAGCAACATGCAGCGTAGGCACGACCGGGCCAGCAGGGACACCGACCGCGAGGCCGCCGAGCAGGCACGCCGCGCTCTCCAGCTCGCGCTCGACCGCCGGGACAACGGCGGCAGCGCCCGAGCCTGACCAGAAGGTGAGACGGCCGGCTGCCGGATCGCGGTCGGCCGGTAACCTCCAGGCATGGCTCGTACGATCAAGCTCGCGCTGCTCCCCGGTGACGGCATCGGGCCCGAGGTCGTCGCGGAGGCGACCAGGGTCGTCGACGCGGTCCTCCCCGCCGACCAGGTGAAGACCGAGACCGTCCACTACGACCTCGGCGCGGCCCGTTACCTCAAGTCCGGTGAGACGCTGCCCGACTCCGTCCTCGAGGAGCTGAAGCAGACCGATGCGATCCTGCTCGGCGCCGTGGGTGATCCGCGCGTGCCGCCGGGAGTGCTGGAACGCGGGCTGCTGCTGCGGTTGCGCTTCGAGCTCGACCACTACGTGAACCTGCGGCCGGTACGCCTCTACCCCGGCGTCCCGTGCCCGCTCGTAGGCGTCGACGCCGAGGACATCGACATGATCGTCGTCCGCGAGGGCACCGAAGGCCCGTACGTCGGCGGCGGCGGCGTGCTGCGCAAGGACACGCCGCACGAGGTCGCGACGCAGGACAGCTACAACACGGCGTTCGGCGTCGAGCGGGTGGTGCGGTACGCGTTCAACCGGGCGCAGGGCCGGCCGCGCAGGCACCTGACCCTGGTCCACAAGACCAACGTGCTCACGTACGCCGGAGACCTGTGGTGGCGCACGGTCCAGCGGGTGCGCGAGGACTTCCCGGACATCACCGTCGAGTACCAGCACGTCGACGCCGCCAGCATGTTCTTCGTCACCGACCCGAAGCGGTTCGACGTCGTCGTCACCGACAACCTGTTCGGCGACATCCTCACCGACCTCGGGGCGGCGATAGCCGGCGGCATCGGGCTGGCGGCGAGCGGCAACGTCAACCCGGACCACGCGTTCCCCAGCATGTTCGAGCCGGTGCACGGTTCCGCGCCCGACATCGCGGGGCAGGGCAAGGCCGACCCGACGGCGACGATCCTGTCGGCGGCGCTGCTGCTCGATCATCTCGGTCTCGGCGAGGAGGCGAAGCGGATCGAGCGTGCCGTCGGCCTCGACATCGCCGAGCGCGGCACCGAATGGCAGGCCAGGTCGACCCAGGAGGTCGGCATGGACATCGCCGAGCTGGCTGCCGCCAACTGACGACCCGACGCGGGACGCGCGCCCGCACCGTGTGACGGCGCGGTGCGGGTGTCCGCACGGGTTCCGGCCCATGCCGTCACGAAGTAGTAGGGCGTCCAACCATCTGGGCGGCCTGCTTGCTACCGTTTCCACATCCGGTCACCCGCAAGGAGGCAGGCGCATGAGCCAAGCAGCGCCGATCACCATCGAGTTGAAGCCGACGTCTCGGCCGACCTCCGCGGCGGACCGCGCCGAAGTACTCCGCGCACCGGGCTTCGGCACCTACTTCACCGACCACATGGTGGTCATCCAGTGGGAGCAGGGACGCGGCTGGTACGACGGCGAGCTGCGGCCGTACGGCGGCTTCACCTTCGACCCCGCGGCGGCCGTCGTCCACTACGCGCAGTCGATCTTCGAGGGCTACAAGGCCTATCGCCAGCCCGACGGGTCGATCCGCACGTTCCGCCCGGACGCCAACGGGCGCCGCATGCGGCGTTCCGCGTACCGGATGGGCCTGCCCGAGCTGCCCGTCGAGACCTTCGTCGAGGCGGGCGACGTCCTCGTCCGCACCGACCGCGACTGGGTGCCCGACGGCGACGGCAAGACGCTCTACATCCGGCCGTACATGTTCGCGTCCGAGACCTTCCTCGGCGTGCGGCCGGCCAAGCACGTGACGTTCTGCTGCATCGCCTCGCCGGCGGGGTCGTACTTCAAGGACGGCGTCAAGCCCGTCTCGATCTGGGTGACCCGTGAGTTCACCCGCGCGGCTCCCGGAGGCACGGGCGCGGCCAAGTGCGCCGGCAACTACGCCGCCAGCCTCGTCGCCCAGCAGGAGGCGCTGCAGCACGGTTGCGAGCAGGTGGTGTTCCTCGACGCCCTGGAACGGCGCTGGGTCGAGGAGCTCGGCGGGATGAACATCTTCTTCGTGCTCGCCGACGGCTCGCTCGTCACGCCGCCGACGTCCGGCACCATCCTCGAGGGCATCACCCGCGACTCGCTCATCCAGCTCGCGAAGGACGCCGGACGCGCCGTGGCGGAGCGGCCCGTGTCCGTCGACGAGTGGCGCGAGGGCGTCGCGTCCGGTGCGATCAGCGAGGTGTTCGCGTGCGGCACTGCCGCGGTGCTCACACCGATCGGCCGGCTGTGCTGGGAGGGCGGCGAGCTCGACTGCGCGCCGTCCGGCGAGGGCCCGGTCACCCGCGCCCTGCGCGAGGCGCTCGTCGGCATCCAGACGGGCACCGCGCCGGACACCCACGGATGGCTGCACCGGGTCTGCTGAACCAAGATCAGGTAACGGATTCTACCGTTCCGTAAAGAGATAGCCATCCGTCGAAGTACCTATCGGTAACCGGTCAAACCCCATTCGCACCCATATCCGGAAAGCGTTGACGCGTCCGTCGGGGCGGGAGTTGCATCAGTCTGCTCTTTCCACGCTTCGACTGGAGGTTGGGTATGGGTGTGCGGCGGTCAAGGCGGCCACGGCTGGTCACAGCGGCCGTGGCTGCGTCCGGCGTTGCGCTGTTGGTGGTGGGGACAGCGGCGTCGTCGGCCGATGCGGCCACGAAGCCGCGTCTCATCCGCGGTACGGCGACCACCTGGGTGCACAAGGCGCACGACCTCGGCAAGCTGTCCACGACCCGGCGCATCGAGTTCGGTGTGGTCGTCGGCATGCGGAACCGTGCCGGTGCCGACCAGAAGCTGCGCGACATCTCGACGCCGGGCAGCTCCTCGTACGGCGACTGGCTCAGCACCAGGCAGTTCAAGCAGCAGTTCGCGCCGAGCGCGTCCGACGTCGCGGGTGTCCGGCAGTGGCTCACCTCCAACGGCTTCCACGTCGACAAGACGTTCGGCAGCGGGATGTACGTCGAGGCGAGCGGCACCGTCGCCCAGGCGAACAAGGTCTTCGGCGTCTCGTTGCACGACTACCGCTACAAGGGCAAGACGCTGCGCGGCACCACCCACGACATCTCGCTCCCGGCCGGCGCCCCGGCCGTGATCAAGGGCGTCACCGGCCTCGACGGCACGCAGGCGCTCAAGACCCCGGGTGCGAAGCTCCCCGGACCGCCCCCCGGCGCCAGGTACGGCGTCCAGCCGTGCTCGAAGTACGACGGCCAGAAGATCGCCACTGACAAGCCGAAGGCGTACGGCCAGCACGAGCCGTACGTCATCTGCGGGTACACGCCGCACCAGTACGAGAGCGCGTACGGCGTCAAGGGCCTGATCGACAAGGGCGTCGACGGCCGCGGCCTGACCGTCGCCATCACCGACGCCTACGCCGCGCCGACGATCCTCGAGGACACCCAGAAGTACAGCAAGGTCTACGGGCTGCCGACGTTCCGCAAGGGCCAGTTCAGCCAGGTGCTGCCCAAGACCTTCAACCTGTTCAAGGAATGCGGGCCGCAGGGTTGGTACGGCGAGGAGACCCTCGACGTCCAGGCCGTGCACGCGATGGCGCCCGGCGCGAAGGTCGTGTACGTCGGCGGCAAGAACTGCGACACCGGTCTCGACGACGCGTGGGCGCAGACGATCGAGAACCACAGGGCCGACATCATCACGAACTCGTGGGGCTACCAGGGCGAGGCTCTGCCCGCGTCGCTGCTCGAGTTCTACGACCAGTACGCGCTCATGGCCGCGCTCACCGGTATCACCGACAACTTCTCCACCGGTGACGCCGGCGACGAGGTCGCGGCGACGGGCACCAAGCAGGCCGACGCGCCGGCGACCGACCCGTACGTGTCCGCCATCGGCGGCACCAGCGTCGGCATCGACTCCTCCGGCGGCCGCGCCTGGGAGCACGGCTGGCAGAACGCCTACTCGCAGCTGAAGGACAACACGTGGACCCCGGCGCCTCCGGGTGACTACAGCAGCGGCGGTGGCGGCGGCACGAGCCAGGTGTGGCCGCAGCCGTTCTACCAGGTCGGCAAGGTGCCCACGGCGATCTCCGAGTACTTCGGCTCGACGCCGATGCGGGCGATCCCGGACGTCTCGATGCCCGGCGACCCGAACACCGGCTTCGTGGTCGGCGAGACGCAGCAGTTCCCGGACGGCACCTACTGGGACACCTACCGGATCGGCGGCACCAGCCTGTCGTCGCCGTTGATGGCCGGCGTCGTGGCGGTGGCGAGCCAGTACGCGGGACACCCGCTCGGGTTCACCAACCCGCTGTACTACCAGATGCTGGGCAAGAGCGCCGTCCACGACGTGACGCATCCGGCGTCGCCGATCGGGCGGGTCCGCACGGACTACGTCAACTTCCTCGACGCGTCCCAGGGCTACAAGTTCCAGCTGCAGACCGTCGACGTCCAGTCGACGACGATCCACTCCTCGCCCGGGTACGACGACGAGACCGGCGTCGGCTCGCCGAACGGCCTGGCCTTCGTGAAGTTCGCGAAGAAGGCCGCGGGAGCGTAACCCATCCGGTCCGGACACCCCGTCTCGCCAAGCGAGACGGGGTGTCCGCGTCCCGAAAGGCGTGTATCATCGGCGGCATGCTGTCACTCGGCATTATCGGCCCATAGCGCGTTGCGACGACACAGTCCGACGCGCAGACCTCCCGCATTCGGCGGGGGGTCTTTTTGTTGGGCCACCTACCACTCGCGGACGGAGCCACCGGAAATGACCAGCGCAGTGTCGCTCTGGGGACGACCCCAGACCCCGAACAGCGCCTTCCACGTCTACGACACCTCGCTGCGCGACGGCGCCCAGCAACAGGGCCTGAACCTCACCGTCGCGGACAAGCTGGTGATCGCGCGCCTGCTCGACGGGCTGGGCGTCGGCTACATCGAGGGCGGCTGGCCGGGGGCGATCCCGAAGGACACCGAGTTCTTCCGGCGTGCCCGCACCGAGTTGAAGCTCGAGAACGCGACGCTCACCGCGTTCGGCGCCACCCGGCGCGCGGACGCCGTGGCCGCCGACGACCCCCAGGTGGCGGCGCTGCGGGACGCCGAGACGCCGGTCGTGTGCCTGGTGGCGAAGTCCGACTCACGCCACGTCGAGCGCGCACTGCGCACGACGAAGGCGGAGAACCTCGCCATGGTCGGCGACACGGTCGCGCACCTGGTCGCCGAGGGACGGCGGGTGTTCCTCGACTGCGAGCACTTCTTCGACGGGTACCGGCACGATCCCGCGTACGCCCTCGACGTGGTGAAGGCGGCCGCGGAGGCCGGCGCCGAGGTCGTGGTGCTGTGCGACACCAACGGCGGCATGCTGCCGCACCAGGTGACCGACGTCGTCGGGACGGTCGCGTCCACCGGCGTCCGGCTCGGCATCCACTCGCACGACGACACCGGGTGCGCGGTGGCCAACACGCTCGCCGCCGTCGCCGCGGGCGCGACCCACGTGCAGGGCACGGCGAACGGCACGGGTGAGCGGTGCGGCAACGCGAACCTGTTCACGGTCGTGGCCGATCTCGAGCTGAAGCTCGACCGGAAGGTGCTGCCGCCCGGCAAGCTCGCCGAGCTGTCGCACGTCGCACACGCCGTCGCCGAGGTGACCAACGTCGCGCCGCACGCGAGCCAGCCGTACGTCGGGCACGCGGCGTTCGCGCACAAGGCCGGTCTGCACGCGAGCGCCATCAAGGTCGACCCGATGATGTACCAGCACGCCGACCCGGCCGCGGTCGGCAACGACATGCGGATGCTCGTCTCCGACATGGCCGGGCGCGCCAGCGTGGAGCTGAAGGGCCGCGAGCTGGGATTCGACCTGTCCGACCGCAAGGACACGCTGGCCGCCGTCACCGAACAGGTCAAGCAGCGCGAGGCCCGCGGCTACACCTACGACGCCGCCGACGCGTCGTTCGAGCTGATCCTGCGCGACAGCCTCGACGGCGAGCGGCGGCGTGCGTTCGACGTGGAGTCGTGGCGTGTGATCGTCGACCACCACGCCGGGCGCACCGGCACGAGCGAGGCGACCGTGCGGCTCAACGCGGGCGGACGGCGGTACGTCGTGACGGGGGAGGCGCCCGGCCCGGTCGACGCCCTGAACCGCGCGCTGCGCGAGGCGCTCGTCCAGACGTTCCCCGAGCTGGCGAAGGTGGAGCTGCTGGACTACAAGGTGCGCATCCTGGAGGGCGCCCACGGCACGGACGCGGTCACCCGCGTGCTCATCCAGACCGGCGACGGCGAGGACGAATGGGGCACGGTCGGCGTCGGCGGGAACGTGTTGGAGGCGTCCTGGGAGGCCCTGGAGGACGCGCTGGCGTACTACCTCGTCCGCCGCGGCCACGCCCAGCCCGCCGCCGCGCCGGAGCCGGTGACGGCCGGCTAGCGCCACGCCGCCGGGGGGCCCACGTGGGGGCACCCTCCGACCGTGACGTGGGTACGTTGCAGGGGCTATAGCGAGGGCAACGCCACCACCACGATGTGGAACCCCGTGACGTGGGTACGTTGCAGTGGTCATAGCGATGGCAACGTACCCACGTCGAGGTTTGGGACGGGCCGGGGACCGGTAGCCTCGGGTCTCGTGCGTATCGCGAGATTTGCCAAGGGTGACGAGCTGGCGTTCGGCGTCGTGGACGGCGCCGCGGGCGAGGAGCACGTCACCGAGATCAACGGCCATCCCTTCCAGCCGTCCTTCGAGCTGACCGGCGCGCAGTTGCCGCTCGCCGACGTCCGGCTGGTGGCGCCGATCCTGCCCACGAAGATCCTCGGCATCGGCAGGAACTACGCCGAGCACGCCGCCGAGCTGGGCAACGAGGTGCCGGAGGAGCCGCTGGTGTTCCTCAAGCCGTCCACGTCGGTGGTCGGGCCCGGCGAGCCGGTCGTCTACCCGGCCGCATCCGGCGAGGTGCACCACGAGGCCGAGCTCGCCGTGGTGATCGGCCGGGTCTGCCGGCAGGTGCCGCGGGAGCGGGTGCCCGAGGTCATCTTCGGCTACACGTGCGCGAACGACGTCACGGCGCGCGACCTGCAGCGCAGGGAGCCGCAGTGGGCCCGCGCGAAGGGCTTCGACTCGTTCTGCCCGCTGGGCCCGTGGATCGAGACCGAGGTGGACGCGTCCGACCTCGCCGTCACGTGCACGGTGGACGACGAGCTGCGGCAGTCCGCGCGCACGTCGCTGATGATCCACGACATCGCGGCGCAGGTGTCGTACATCACCGAGGCGATGACGCTGCTGCCCGGCGACGTGATCCTCACCGGCACGCCCGCCGGCGTCGGCCCGCTGCTGCCCGGGCAGCGTGTGTCGGTGACCATCGAGCGCATCGGCACCCTGACCAACCCGGTGGTCGCCGCCGGCTGAGCCGCGGACGACTACGCGGGACCGGCCAGCCGTCGCACCCGCGCGACGAACTCCTGCTCGCCGATGGCCTGGCTGATCGCATGCAGGTCGGGGCTGCGTGTCGACCCGGTCACCGCGACCCGCACGAGCTGCGCCGCCTCGCGCAACGAACCCGGGTATGCGTCCGGGTCCTTCTTGTACTCCTTGGCGTTCCTGGCGAACCCGTGCTTGGCGGCGAGCTCCCTGATCTGGTCGAACCACTCAGCAGGGTCGGCCAGCTGCTGGTACCCGTCCGCGAGGTCGCGGCCGAACGCCGCCGCCACGGCCGGGTCGACACCCAGCGACGCGAGCCGCTCGTCGTCCGGACCGGACAGCGGTGTGAACAGCTCGGGGAAGAAGAACCCGTACGCCGCGCGGAAGTCCGACCACTTGCGCAGGTCCTTGCGCGGGTTCTCGACGCCCTCACGCTCCACGGCGAGCGCGCGCAGCGCGAGCTCGGGCTCGGCGTCGAGCACGCGCAGCAGCTCGGCGTCGAACCGGCCCGCCCACCCGCGGACGGCGTCGAGCACCTGCCGTCCCGACAGGGTCGCGATGTGGTCGGCGCTGATGTCCTCCAGCTTCACCAGGTCGACGAGCGGCCCTGCGACGCCGCACTGGTCGAGCCGGATCGGTGCGGCGAGCGCCTCCGGGAGCGGCACCTCGGCCAGCCGGCCGTTGATCAGCCCGCGCAGGTAGTACTTCACCGCGTCCGCGGGGAAGCCCGCCTCGATGTAGAAGTCGACCCCGGCCTCCGGGTCCTTGCGCTTGGAGAGCTTCCGCTTGCCGCCGGGGATCTGCTTCATCAGCAGGGCGAAATGCGCGTACGGCACCGGCTCCAGGCCGAGGGCCTCGAACAGCTGCAGGTGCAACGGCACCGACGAGATCCACTCCTCGCCGCGGAGCACGATCGTCATCCGCATCAGGTGGTCGTCGACGACGTGTGCGAAGTGGTACGTCGGCAGCCGCGGCGACTGGTCCGACGACTTCAGGATCACCGTGTCGTTGCGGTTCGACTCGTGCTCGAGCTCGCCGCGGATCAGGTCGGTGAACCGCACCCGCGGCGGGATGTCGTCGGGCACCCGGAACCGGACGACGTACGGGGTGCCGGCGGCGAGCCTCGCGCGTACCTCGTCGTCGTCCGCGTCCCGCCAGATCGCCCACTGGCCGTAGTAGCCGGTCGGGATCTTCGCCGCCTGCTGGCGCGTGGTCATCTCGGCCAGCTCCTCGCGCGTGGCGAAGCACGGGTACGCCTTGCCCTGTCGCATCAGCTCGCGCACGTAGGACTGGTAGATGCGCTCCCGCGCCGACTGGTGGTACGGCCCGTACGCGCCGTTCGTGTCGTCCTCGTCCGGGCGCAGGCCGAAGTAGTCGAACGCCCGGCCGAACTGCTCCAGCGCGTCCGCGACGCCGCGGGACTGGTCGGTGTCCTCGACCCGGATCACGTAGCGGCCGCCGGTGCGCTGTGCCAGGTCCTTATCGATGATCATCACGTAGACGCCGCCGATGTGCACGTAACCCGTCGGCGACGGTGCGAACCGGGTCACCTGCGCGCCCTCGGGCAGCTGCCGCGGCGGGTACGTCCGCTCCCAGTGGTCCGGGTCGGGCAGGTCGGCGGGGAACAGGGCGTCGATCTCGGCGCGTTCGAGCATTCACCCAGGCTATCCGGGCGGCGGGGTGCCGCTTTGCCGGGTGATCGCCGGCTCGGCTAGACTGCCTCCTCGGCAGCTTCGCTGAAGTTCCCTTGGGGTATGGTGTAATCGGCAGCACGACTGATTCTGGTTCAGTTAGTCTAGGTTCGAGTCCTGGTACCCCAGCGGTTCTGGTCAGTCGGAACCATGCTCAACGGCCCCGTTGTGTAGCGGCCTAGCACGCCGCCCTCTCAAGGCGGTAGCGCCGGTTCGAATCCGGTCGGGGCTACGTCGATGGGCGACCTGTGTGCGGCTTCGCCGCACCGGGTCGCCTTCGCGTTATTTCTGGGGGCCGAGCCCCCAGACCCCCACGCTCCTCGCTCGGCGGTCCTCGGTGCTTGCGCGCCGAGCCCCCAGACCCCACGCTCCCTCCCCGCTCTGGAATGCGCTCCGGGGGCGTGGGTGCCTGGGTTGCCACCCCTTGTTCCGTGATCATGAAGGGTTTGGGTTGTCAGGGCGACTCGAACTTTTCATGATCACGGGGCGGGTAGGGGCTCCAGCCAGGTGAGGTGGCCGTCTGCTCTGGCCAGCGGGTGCTCCCGGCCCTCCGGGTCGGTCAGCCGGAGGTGGTCGTCCTCCATGGCCAGGTGCCACATCGGGGCGGTGGCCGCGACGGCCGCTATGGCGGCGTCGAACTCCGCCTGGTGGCCCGCGGGGACGTGGATCCTCGTCGCCGCGTGGAAGACCACCCGGGGTTCACCCCTCGGGAGCTCCGCCGCGAGGCGGGGGAGCACGTCCGTCGCGTCGCCCTCGTGGATCGTGGGCGGGTCCCCGGCGAGCTCGTCCAGGGCCGCCTCGAGCAGGGCGCGCTGGTGGTCGTTCTCCGGCCAGATCAACGCCTCCAGCCAGCCGCGCGCGTCCGGGTCGCGGACGTCCACCGGGGCCAGGTCGACACCGCACACGCTCGCGACCACCGGCAGCGCGTCCAGGTCCGGCAGCGGCTCGTCGCCGTACAGGTCGGCTCGCAGACGCACGCGGGACGCCGCGTCGCCGAACCTCCGCCCGCCCACCTCGTAGCCGTACCGGTCGAACCGCAGATTCAACCCGGCGCTCGCGCCGACCTCGATCACGTGCACGGGACCCGCGGTGTGCCCGGCGATCACGCTGAGCCCGTAACGGAGGGCGAGCGCGCGCTGCACGTGGTTCGTCTGCACCAGCCGCGTCCGGATCAACGCGGTCAGCTCGGCCTCGTAGCGCGCGCAGAACGAACGCAGCGCGTCCCCTGCGTCACCCGGCCGGCGCGTGCCGCCGCGGGCCACGGTGGGGAAGTACGCCGCCAGCGGATGGTCGGCGCCGCCGAGCAGCAACCGGTGCACCGCGGCGAGGAACAGGAACGTCGGGTACTGGCCCGGCCGGCCGCGAGACGCCAGGTCCAGCAACCGGTCGTCGGCCGCCACGGTGCGGCAGAGTGACCGGTAAAGCGGCGACGAGGTGAACTCCGTCGGCTGTTCGAACGCCCGGCGCACCCACGTCGCAGTCACGCCGCCGACACTAGTCCCGTCCCAGCTTTGCGGGAGCATTCATCCGGTTTCCAGCGCATTCCCAGAAAAGCGTCCGATCCTCGTTGCTATGAGCACGACTCAGCACATGCCACCGACGCCCGGATCGCACTACCACGAGGTGCCGCCGCCGCTGCCGCCGCAGCCGGTCGCACCGCCGCCGTCGCCGCGGCGCGGCCCGCGCACCGCGGGAGTGGTGGCGCTCGTGCTCGCCGCCGGGTTGGTCGGCGGTGGCGTGGGCGCCGGCGCGACGTACGGGCTCACGTCCACCGGCGGGCCGACGACGGTGAGCAGCCTGCCGTCGCGGCACGGCAAGGTGAAGGCGCCGACGAGTGACGTCACCGCGGTCGCGGACAAGGTGCTGCCCAGCGTCGTCTCGATCGTCGTGACCACGGGCAACGGCGGCGACGAGGGCACCGGCATCATCGTCAGCTCGTCCGGCGAGATCCTCACCAACAACCACGTGGTCTCCGCCGCTAAGCAGGGTGCGGGACAGATCGAGGTGAGCTTCCGCAACGGCAGGACGGCGAGCGCGCGGATCCTCGGCACCGACCCGACCTCCGACCTCGCCGTGATCAAGGTGGACGGCGTGTCCGGTCTGCAGCCCGCGTCGCTCGGGGACTCCACGTCGCTCCAGGTGGGCGACCCGGTGGTCGCGATCGGCTCGCCGCTGGGGCTGTCGGGCACGGTCACGTCCGGCATCGTGAGCGCCCTGAACCGCCCCGTCCGCACCAGTGACAGCGGCGGTGGCGGCAACCCGTTCGGCGGCGGCTCGGAGAGCAACAGCGCCGTGCTGGACGCCATCCAGACCGACGCCGCGATCAACCCCGGCAACTCCGGCGGCCCGCTCGTCGACATGAACGGGCGTGTCATCGGCATCAACTCGGCGATCGCGTCGGTCGGCGACCAGTCGACCGGATCGCAGTCCGGCAACATCGGAGTCGGCTTCGCCATCCCGATCAGCGAGGCGTGGCCGATCGCACAGGAGCTGATCAAGGACGGTTCGGCGAAGCACGCGTTGCTCGGCGTGCAGGTGACCGACGCGGGCAGCAGCAACGGCGTGACCGACGGCGCGAAGCTCGCCGGCGTCACCTCGGGCGGACCTGCCGACAAGGCGGGACTGCAGTCCGGAGACGTCGTCACCAAGGTGGACGGCCGCAGCGTCGACAGCGCCGACGGCCTGGTGGCCGCGGTCCGGTCACGCCGCCCGGGCGACAGCGTCACCGTCACCTACGAGCGCGGCGGCACGACGCACACGGCGAAGGTGACGCTCGGCAGCGACCGTTGAACCCGGGACACCGCGGGCTCGTACGGATTCCTCGAGGAGCGGGAGCGGCTGGGCGATCGGGGCGGTCCAGCCGCTCCTCGCGTCTGCGTCCGGCGGTCACGCGCCGCGGCGGAGCACCTCGCTGACCCGCTCCGCCGCGCGGACCACGGCCTCGGCGTAGAGCCGGCCCGGTGCGCGCCCCACCCGGTCGATCGGACCGGACACCGAGATCGCTGCGATCACACGGTTTCCCGGCCCGCGCACCGGTGCGGACACCGAGGCGACGCCGCGTTCCCGTTCTCCTACGCTCTGCGCCCAGCCCCGGCGGCGGACCTGCGCCAGCGTCGTCGCGGTGAACTTCGCCTGACGCAGCCCGCGGTGCAGCCGTTCGGGTTCCTCCCACGCCAGCAGGATCTGCGCGCCCGACCCCGCCGTCATCGGCAGCGCGCTGCCGACCGGCACGACGTCGCGCAGGCCGCCGCTCAACCGCTCCGCGGACGCGACGCACACCCGGCTGTCACCCTGCCGCCGGAACAGCTGGGTGCTCTCGCCCGTCTGGTCGCGCAGCTGAGCGAGCATCGGGTTCGCCGTAGCCAGCAACCGGTCCTCACCGGCCGCCGTGGCGAGCTCGCCGAGCCGCGGGCCGAGGACGAACCGGCCCTGCGCGTCCCGCGTGACCATGCGGTGGTGCTCGAGTGCGACGGCCAGTCGATGGGCCGTCGGACGGGCGAGACCGGTGGCTGCGACGAGTGACGCCAGCGACGCCGGGCCGCTCTCCAAGGCGGAAAGGATGTGGACGGCTTTGTCGAGAACGCCGACCCCGCTAGAGTTGTCCATGTCTCGATACTTTCATCTCACGATCCGAGACCGCAAGCCCGCGTGGGACGCGTGATCAAACGCCCGAGCAGAGGAGTTGGCGATGGGCCGTACGTTGGCCGAGAAGGTCTGGGACGACCATGTTGTGCGTCGATCGGACGGTGAGCCCGATCTGCTCTACATCGACCTCCACCTCGTCCACGAGGTGACCAGCCCGCAGGCGTTCGACGGGTTGCGTCTCGCCAACCGGACGGTGCGGCGCCCCGACCTCACGATCGCGACCGAGGACCACAACGTCCCGACCACCGACCTCGGGCTGCCGATCGCCGACCCGGTCTCGCGCACCCAGGTGGAGACGCTGCGGAAGAACTGCGCGGAGTTCGGCGTCCGGCTGCACCCGATGGGCGACATCGGGCAGGGCATCGTGCACGTGATCGGCCCGCAGCTCGGCCTCAGCCAGCCGGGCATGACGATCGTCTGCGGCGACAGCCACACGTCGACCCACGGCGCGTTCGGCGCGCTGGCGTTCGGCATCGGCACGAGCGAGGTCGAGCACGTGCTCGCCACGCAGACGCTGCCCCAGGCGAAGCCGAAGCTGATGGCCGTCAACGCCTCCGGGCAACTGCCCTACGGCACCACCGCGAAGGACCTCGTGCTCGCCCTGATCGCGCAGGAGGGCACGGGCGGCGGCTTCGGCCACATCGTGGAGTACCGCGGCGAGGCGTTCCGCGCTCTCTCCATGGAGGGCCGGATGACGGTCTGCAACATGTCCATCGAGTGGGGCGCCAAGGCCGGCATGATCGCGCCCGACGAGACGACGTTCCGCTACGTCGAGGGACGCGAGAGCGCGCCCAGGGGCAAGGCGTGGGAGGCCGCGCTCGAGCACTGGCGGTCGCTGGTCACCGACGACGACGCCGTGTTCGACAAGGAGGTCGACATCGACGCGTCGGCCGTCACGCCGTTCGTGACGTGGGGCACCAACCCGGGCCAGGGCGCGCCGCTGTCGGCGTCCGTGCCTGACCCGAGCTCGTTCGACGACCCGGGCAAGCGGGCCGCCGCCGAGCGCGCGCTCACCTACATGGATCTCGCGCCGGGCACGCCGCTGCGCGAGGTCTCCATCGACACCGTGTTCCTCGGTTCCTGCACCAACGGCCGGATCGAGGACCTGCGCGCCGCCGCAGACGTGCTGCGCGGCCGCCGCGTCTCGTCGGACGTGCGGATGCTGGTCGTCCCAGGCTCCGTCGCCGTACGCGAGCAGGCCGAGCACGAGGGCCTCGACCGGGTCTTCGCCGACGCGGGCGCCGAGTGGCGCGGCGCCGGCTGCTCGATGTGCCTCGGCATGAACCCCGACCAGCTCGCGCCGGGGGAGCGCAGCGCGTCGACGTCCAACCGGAACTTCGAGGGCCGGCAGGGACGCGGCGGACGCACGCACCTGGTCTCGCCGCTCGTCGCGGCCGCGACCGCCGTCACCGGACACCTCAGCTCGCCCGCAGACCTGGAGGCATGACATGGAGCCGTTCACCGCACTCACCGCCCGTGCCGTCCCGCTGCGCCGGAGCGACGTCGACACCGACCAGATCATCCCGGCGTCCTACCTGAAGCGGGTCACCCGCTCCGGCTTCGAGGACGGCCTGTTCGCCGCCTGGCGGCAGGACCCGACGTTCGTCCTCAACGACGAGCAGTACGCCGGCGCGCAGATCCTCCTCGCCGGAAGGAACTTCGGCACCGGCTCGTCCCGCGAACACGCGGTGTGGGCGTTGCAGAACTACGGTTTCCGCGTCGTCCTCGCACCCGGCTTCGGTGACATCTTCCGCGGCAACGCGGCGAAGAACGGCCTGCTGGTCGTGCCGTTGCCCGACGACGTGATCGACCGGCTGCAGACCCTCGTCGAGAAGGACCCGGCCGCGCAGATCACCGTCGACCTCGGCGAGCGGCGGATCACCGCCGAGGGCGTCGACGTGCCGCTGGAGATCGACGACTACACGCGCTGGCGCCTGTTGGAGGGGCTGGACGACATCGCCCTGACGCTGCGGAACGTCGACGACGTGACGGCGTTCGAGACACGGCGTCCCGACTGGCTGCCCGTCACCAGCTGAGGGCGGAGGGCTCGCCCGTGCGCGGCTCGCTGCTGGTCGCGGGCACCGGCTCCGACGTGGGCAAGAGCCTGCTCGTTGCGGGCATCGCCCGCCTGCTCGCCAGGAGCGGGGTGCGGGTCGCGCCGTTCAAGGCGCAGAACATGTCGAACAACTCGATGGTCTGCGCCGACGGCGGCGAGATCGGCCGGGCCCAGTGGCTGCAGGCCGTCGCGGCCGGCGTCGAGCCCGAGGTCGCCATGAACCCCGTCCTGCTCAAGCCCGGCAGCGACCACACGAGCCACGTCGTGCTGCTCGGTGAGCCGGACGGTGAGCTGCCGGCCGACCGGTGGCGCGAGGCCGGGCGAAGGCTGGCGGACGCCGCGTACGCGTCGTTCGCGGAGCTGCGCCGGCGCTTCGACGTCGTCGTCTGCGAGGGCGCCGGCAGCCTCGCGGAGGTGAACCTGCGCGACGGGGATTTCGTGAACCTGGGGCTGGCGGCCAGGTTCGGGATCCCCGTCGTCGTGGTCGGCGACATCGACCGCGGTGGCGTGCTCGCGGCGATGGTGGGCACCTACGAGTTGCTCGACGCCGCAGACCGCGCGCTGCTCGCGGGCTGGATCGTCAACAGGTTCCGCGGCGACCGCGCCCTGCTCGAGCCCGGTCTCGACGTGGTCAGGGCACGCACCGGCCTCCCGGTGCTCGGCGTGGTGCCGTGGCTCGACGGCGTGTGGCTGGACGCCGAGGACGCGCTCGCTACCGGCGGCTGGTCGCGCGCGTCCGCCGGATCGCTCCTCCGGGTGGCCGTCGTCCGCCTTCCCCGTGTCTCCAACGCGACCGACGTCGACGCGCTCGCCGCCGAGCCGGGCGTCTCGGTGGCGGTCACCGCCGACCCCGACGACGTCCTCGCGTCCGATGTCACCGTCCTTCCCGGTACCCGCGCGACGGTGGCGGACCTGGAGTGGTTGCGGGAGCGGAGGATCGCCGACGCCGTCGCTGCGCGGGCCCGGCTCGGGTGCCCCGTACTCGGGATCTGCGGCGGGTACCAGATGCTCGGGCAGCGGATCGTCGACCCGGTCGAGTCGCGGGCCGGAGCCGTCGCCGGGCTGGGCCTGCTCCCCGTCGCCGTCGAGTTCGGCGCCGCCAAGATCCTCGGCCGGCCGCGTGGTGCCTGGCGCGGTGTCGGCGTCGGCGGGTACGAGATCCATCACGGGCAGGCTCATGTCACGGCGGACACCGTTGGCGCGGAAGGGTTCCCGGGCGGCATCCGGGTCGGGACGGTGTGGGGGACGATGTGGCACGGCACGTTCGAGAACGACGCGTTCCGGCGCGCGTGGCTCGCGGAGATCGCGCGACAGGCGGGATCTCCGTGGACGCCCGAGGCCGACGCGGAGGGCTTCGCGCAACGCCGTACGGCCATGCTGGATCGGCTCGCCGACGCCGTCGCCGCACACCTCGACGAGGCCGCATTGCGCCGGATCCTAGGCGCCGGAAGGCCCGAGAACCGGCATTCGGAGGCCTGAAACGGCCCCTCTGGGGCGAAAACCCTTGCGACACAAGAAAAATGTGCCCTTGGGTCGTTGTGTATCGGCGATTTGCGTCTTAGTCTCGCGGCGAGTCGGGTCGGAAGGGCTCGACAGGCAAGGTGTCTTTCGCAGAGGGGAAGTAAGTGAACAAGGCACAACTGGTCGAAAAGCTCGCCGACCACTTCGACGGTAACAAGCGTCAGGCCGGTCAGGCCCTCGAGCACGTCCTCGACACGATCACCGCGTCCGTCGCCAAGGGCGAGAAGGTCGCCATCACCGGCTTCGGTGTCTTCGAGAAGGTCGTGCGCAACGCCCGCGTAGCGCGCAACCCGCGTACGGGCGAGAAGGTCCGCGTGAAGAAGACCTCGGCGCCGAAGTTCCGCCCCGGTGCGGAGTTCAAGGCGTACGTCTCCGGTGCGAAGAAGGTGGCGAAGGCCCCGGCCAAGAAGACCACCGCCAAGAAGACCGCGGCGAAGAAGAGCGCCCCGGCCAAGAAGGCCGCCGCCAAGACCGCGACGGCGAAGAAGACCACCGCCAAGAAGACGACGGCGAAGAAGGCGCCCGCGCGCAAGACCGCGACCAAGAAGGCGGCCAAGCGCTAGCAGCCCACGACGACGAAGGCGGTCAGGTCCTCCGGGCCTGGCCGCCTTCGTCGCGTTCCCAGGGCGGAACGGGCAACGGCGGCAGGTCGAACGTGACGAGTGTGATCACCGTCACCCGCAGCCTGCCGGTGCTCGCGGACTCGGTCGTACGCAGCCGGACCCGTTGCCCCAGGCGGAGATGCCGCAGGCCGCCGGCGTCGAACGCCTGCGCGTCGAAGGTCAGCTCGGTGCCGTCGTCGAGGAACACCGCCCCGCTGCGCGTGGTCGCGTCGAACGTCTTGACCGTGCCCTGCATGCCCAAAACCTAATGGACGCCGAGCTCCCGGACGAGTGCACGGGTGCGCGGACCGACGCCGAGGCCGACGGCGTCGAGGAGATCCGCTCTCGTGTCGACGTCGCGCCGCAACGGAGCCGACGCCGTCGGCTCGAGCGACACCGCTCCCGATTCCCTGTGCCGAGCGGCCGAGTCGACGCCGAACCGCGGCACGAACGCGTGCCCGTTCGTCGCGGTGTAGAGAGTCGTGCCCGTTCCCGCGGCGTCGGGCACGAACGCGTTGGCGTGCCAGGCGGCGGCGTCCAGGACGTGTGCGAGCTCGTGGGGCCGGAGCGCGGGCAGGTCGGCCGACAGTGCGCCGACGTTCACCGCCTGGGTGCGTGCGGTCTTCGCGCCGTGGCGCAGCGCCGGGTTCAGCCCGGCGTCCGGCTCGTCGGCGACGACCGACGCACCGAGATCACCGAGCACCTTCGCCGCGCGGTCGTCGTCGGTGACGGCGACGACCGTCACGACCGACTCGGCACGCAGCGCGGCCTCGACCGTGTCGGCGGCCATGGCGAGCGCGAGGTCGGGACGCCGGTCGCCGGCGAGTTCGGCGAGCCGGCTCTTGGCGAGGGCGAGTGACTTCACCGGTACGACGAGTGCCCAGCTGCCCACGGGTCGAATCCTCTCGTTGATCCGGCACGACCCCACGGTCCTCGACACTACGTCGCCGGGAGGGAAGACTGCCCGCGTGGGTAACGAGCGGCGGTATCCGGAACGGCGCGGCGCGCTGCGGCGCCTCGCGGCGACCTTGGTGCGTCCCGCGTCGGCCGCGCTCACGCGCCGGGACTGGGCGGGCGCGGAGCACATCCCGGCGGAGGGCGGCGTCGTCGTCGCGTGCAACCACCTGTCCGTCGTCGATCCCGTCGCCGTCGCGCACTTCATCTACGACGCCGGCAGGTTCCCGCGCTTCCTCGCGAAGGACGGGTTGTTCCACGTGCCCGTCCTCGGCCGCGCGCTGCTCGGTCTGGGGCAGATACCGGTGTACCGGGGGTCGGCCAAGGCGGGCGAGGCGTTCCGTGCCGCGATCGCCGCCGTACGCGACGGCGCCTGCGTCGTCGTGTACCCGGAGGCGACGGTCACCCGCGACCCCGCGCTGTGGCCGATGACCGGCAAGACCGGCATCGCACGGATCGCGCTCGAGACCGGAGCGCCCGTCGTGCCCGTGGCGTCCTGGGGAGCGCAGGAGGTGTGGCCGTACCACGGCAGGCCGCGGCCGTTGCCGCGCAAGACGATCCGCGTGGTCGCCGGGCCTCCCGTCGACCTCGGCGAGTACCGCGACCGGACACCGGACGCGGCCACGGTGCACGAGGTGACCGACCGCGTGATGCGCGCTGTCACCGCGCTCGTGGCGTCGTTGCGCGGCGAGACGGCGCCGGAGCGGCTCTACGACCGGAGCGCTGGAGCTGACGGGTGAGCCGGAGGAAGGGGCCGCGACGCCGACGTTTGCCTTCGGGTGCGTCGTCCCGGCACCTGCCGGAGGTGAACGAGCAAGCGGGCGCGCGTGACAGAGAGCAGGGCGGGCGGACGTGACTCGGGCGGCGGTGTTCGGCAGCGGGTCGTGGGGGACGACGTTCGCGCAGGTCCTGTGCGACGCCGGCGGCGAGGTGCGGTTGTGGGGGCGCCGTCCCGAGGTCGTCGACGCCGTGAACGCGAGGCACGAGAACGCGGAGCACCTGCCCGGCACCCGGCTGCCGGACGCGCTGCGGGCGACCACCGACCCCGCCGAGGCGGCCGACGGCGCCGCGATCGTCGTGTTCGCCGTACCGTCGCAGAGCCTGCGGGAGAACCTGGAGAAGTGGTCGGCCGTGCTGCCGCGCGACGCCGTGCTCGTCAGCCTGATGAAGGGGATCGAGCTCGGTACGTGCAAGCGGATGAGCGAGGTCGTCCAGGACGTGACCGGGGCCGGACCCGAACGCGTCGCGGTCGTCAGCGGCCCCAACCTCGCCCGCGAGATCGCGGCGCGGCAGCCGGCGGCCACGGTCGTCGCGAGCGCCGCCGAGGAGACGGCGACGGCGGTGCAGGACGCCTGCCACACCGCGTACCTGCGCACCTACACCGGCACCGACGTCGTAGGCGCGGAGGTGTGCGGCGCGACGAAGAACGTGATCGCGCTCGCCGTGGGCATATCCGTCGGTCTCGGCTTCGGCGACAACACCAGGTCGATGCTGATCACCCGGGGGCTCGCCGAGTCCGTGCGGCTGGGTACCGCGCTCGGCGCGGACATCCAGACGTTCGCGGGCCTCGCGGGCGTGGGCGACCTTGCGGCGACGTGCGGCTCGCCGCTGTCGCGCAACCGGACGTTCGGCGAGCGGCTGGGCCGCGGCGAGTCGTTCGCCGACGTCGTCGCGGACACCCGGGAGGTCGCCGAGGGCGTCAAGTCGTGCCGGTCGATCCTCGAGCTGGCCCGCCGCAACGGCGTGGAGCTGCCGATCACCGAGGCCGTCGTGGGCGTCGTGCACGGTGGAGTCCCGCCGCGGGACGCGGTCCGCAGCCTGATGTCCCGCAGCGCCAAGCCGGAGTGGTACGGCTGACGGCGGTGGCGGCCGCCTCACGCTGACGTGGGTACGTTGCCGTTGCTATAGCCGCTGCGATGTACCCACGTCACGGTGGGTTGGGGCAGGCAGGCGGCCAGGTGGCGGGCTGGGCTCGGGCGGCTGCCAGGAAGCGGGGCGCCGGCCGCCTCACGCTGACGTGGGTACGTTGCCGTTGCTATAGCCGCTGCGATGTACCCACGTCACGGTGGGCCGGGCACGGTGGGGCAGGGCCGCGGCGACAGGACCGGGCGGCGGTTAGGGGAGGGCCTGCTCCAGGTCCGCCCACAGGTCCTCGACGTCCTCCACGCCGACGGACATCCGCAGCAGGCCCTCGGGGATCGTGTGCGGCTCGCCGGGCCAGCGCCGGCGGCGTTCCAGCGTGGACTCGACGCCGCCGAGGCTGGTCGAGTTGACCCACAGCGCCAGCTTCGCGGCGAACGCGTCCGCCGCCGCGGCGTCGGCGAGCTCGATCGAGATGATCGCGCCGAAACCCCTCATCTGCGCGGCCGCGCGGGCGTGCCCGGGGTCGCCGGGGAGCCCTGGGTACCGCACCCGCGACACGGCGGGGTGGGCCGCGAGCCGCTCCGCGAGCACGGCGGCGTTCGCCTGGGCGCGCTCGACGCGCAGGTGCAGCGTGCGCAGGCCGCGCAGCGCGAGCCAGGTCTCGAACGGGCCGGGGATCGCGCCGGTGCTGCGCCGGTACGCCTCCAGCCGCTCGTAGAGCGCGTCGTCGCGCGTCACGAGGGCACCGAGCTGCACGTCGCTGTGACCGGCGAGGTACTTGGTCGCCGAATGCAGGACGACGTCCGCTCCGGTGTCCAGCGGCCGCTGCAGGATCGGCGTGGCGAACGTGTTGTCGACGAACGCGAGCGCGCCGGCCGCATGCGCCGCGGCACAGGCCGCGGGCAGGTCGGCCACCTCCAGGGCGGGGTTCGTCGGCGACTCCAGCCACAGCACGTCCGCACCCGCGCAGGCAGCCTCGATCATCGGGGTGTCGGCGACGTCGACGGTGCGGGAGGTCAACCGCCCGCGGCGTTCGGCCTCCGCGACGATGCCGAGCACGCCGAGGTACGCGTGCCGCGGCGCGGCGAGCGTGCCGCCGTCCGGCACGCACTCGAGCAGTGCGGTCGCGGCGGCCATGCCGGAGGCGAACGCCAGTGCGCGGCCGCCGCCCTCGAGGGCGGCGAGCGCTCCCTCGAACGCCTGCCAGACGGGGTTGCCGTACCTGCCGTACTCGAGGTCGCCGCCGGCGGCGTACGTCGACGCGAGCACCAGCGGCGGGTTCAGCGGGCTGTCGGGCGTGTGTGCGGGGCGCCCGGCCGTCACGGCGACGGTGCCGGGGCGGAGCCGGCCCAGGTCTTCGGGTTCACGTGTCATCGAGGTCAAGAGTAGGGTCGGGCCGCATGGGTGACGAAGGCACGCGCAGGGTACGGGTCGCCGTGGTGTTCGGCGGCCGCAGCAGCGAGCACGCGATCTCGTGCTCGACCGCGGGCAGCGTGATGCAGGCGATGGACGCCGAGCGCTACGAGATCGTGCCGGTGGGCATCACCCACGAGGGCCGGTGGGTGCTCACCTCCGGCGAGCCGGAACGGTTGATGATCGAGGACGGCAAGCTGCCCGAGGTCGACCCGACCGGTGCGGAGATCGTGCTGCCGTCCGACGGCGGCGACCGCGGCCTGGTCGTGATGGAGCAGGACGACGTCCCACGCGAGCTCGGCGCCGTCGACGTCGTGCTGCCGCTGCTGCACGGGCCGTACGGCGAGGACGGCACGATCCAGGGGCTGTTCGAGATGGCGGGCATCCGCTATGTCGGCTCCGGCGTGCTCGCCTCCGCGGCGGCCATGGACAAGCACTACACGAAGGTGATCCTGCAGGGCCACGGCATCGAGGTCGGCCCGTACGAGGTCGTCACCGACCGGGACTGGCGGCTCGACCGCGACGGCGTGATCGAGCGCGTCGGGCGGCTCGGCTACCCGGTGTTCGTCAAGCCCGCGCGTGCCGGTTCGAGCATGGGCGTGTCGAGGGCCGAGGACGTCGCGGGCCTCGTCGCCGCCGTCGAGAACGCGCGTGCCCACGACCCCAAGGTGCTCGTCGAAGCGGCGATCCCCGGGCGCGAGCTGGAGTGCGGCGTGCTGCAGGGGATCGGCGACGCCCCGACCGAGGCGACGCCGCCGGGCGAGGTCGGCTACGGCAGCGACCACGAGTTCTACGACTTCGAGGCGAAGTACCTCGACGAGGAGCACCTCGCGCTGCACATCCCGGCCGACGTGCCGCACGCGGTGGCCGACCGGGCACAACAGCTCGCCGTCCGGGTGTTCGAGGCGCTCTCGTGCGAGGGGCTCGCGCGCGTCGACTTCTTCTACACCGACGACGGGCGGCTGCTCGTCAACGAGATCAACACGATGCCCGGGTTCACGCCGATGTCGATGTTCCCGCAGCTGTGGGCGGCCCAGGGCCTGGACTATCCGGCCCTCGTCGACCGGCTGCTGCGGATCGCACTGGACAGGCGCGTCGGCCTGCGCTGACCGTCAGCCGGCCGTGCGGCGCCGCCCGGCCACGACGAGCGCGGCGGTCACGAGCAGCACGCCGAGTGCGAGCAGACGATCGCCGCGACCGTGTCGTCGTGCCAGATACCGGCCGCCGCGGTCGGCGGCACGACGAGCGTCGTCAGCACCCCGAGGGCGGCGTACCACCAGCGCCGGGTGCGCCAGAACGACGCGAACATCGCGGCGAGCGTGAGCACGCCGAGACCGAGGCCGAGCAGGGCATGGTCGGACTCCGCGGCCAGCACCTCGGCCGACCCGCCCGCGGCGATGCCGCCGAGCACCGCCGCGGCGTGCGGCGTGCACACCAGCCGCACCGCGCCGACGCCGACCCACGCCGCGCCGTAGCAGAACGACGCGACCTCGACGACCGGCCAGTCGTGCCGTCCGGCGGCCTGCGACGTCAGCACGCCGAGGAGGACGACCACGCCGCCGGCGAACATGCCGACGACCGAGGGCGCGGCGTGCCACGCGAGGTACGCGCCGAGGCCGACCACGACCAGGGCCGTGCCGAACGCCACCGAGCCCCAGAGCCCGCCGTCCGGCGTCCGTCCCGACTCGGTCAGCGCGTCCGGCAACTGGAGCGCGGCGATGCCCGCGGCGATCGACGCCAGGACGGCGACGACCGACGTGACCACGTTGCGCCGCGGCCCGAACGGTGCGCCGGGCCACCGGCCCACGACGGCTGCGACGGCCAGCAGCAGCGCGGTGATCGCCGTGCACACGGCCACCCTCCCCGGCAGCCCGAGCGCCGACCACGACAGGCCCACGACGAGGGTCAGCCCGCCGACGACGAGTGCGGCGCCCACGTACGAGAGCACCTCGACGGGCACCGACCGGCCGGCGTCCGCACCGGCCCGCGCGCCGAGCCCGGCCGCGCGCAGCTCGGCGTCGACCCGCTGTGCCTGCGCGGCCGACAGCGTGCCCTCGTCGACGAGCCGGTGCAGCGTCCGCCGCAACGGATCCGTCTCGGGTCCGGTCATCGTCTTCCCGCTTCCCCCGGGCCGGCGTACTGCGTGAGACTACCGGCATGGGATACGAGCACGTGCTGGTCGAGCGCAGGGGCGAGTTCGCCGTCATCACGATGAACCGGCCGCAGCGCAGGAACGCGCTGTCGACGGCGCACATGGAGGAGTTGCGGGCGGCGTTCGAGGAAGTCGGCGCCGGCGACGCACTCGGCATCGTGCTCGCCGGGAACGGCCCGGTGTTCAGCTCCGGACACGACTTCGCGGACGTCGCCGCCGGGGACTTCGACGGCGTCCGCCGCATGCTCGAGACCTGCCGCCGGTTGATGGACGCGGTTCAGTCGGTGCCGCAGCCGGTGGTCGCGCGCGTGCACGGGCTCGCCACGGCGGCGGGCTGCCAGCTCGTCGCCAGCTGCGACCTGGCCGTGGCCGCGGAGTCGGCGGGCTTCGCCGCGCCCGGCGGCAAGGGCGGCTGGTTCTGCCACACGCCGATGGTGGCGATCGCGCGCGACATAGGGCGCAAGCGGGCGATGGAGCTCGCGCTGACCGGCGACACGATCGACGCGGCCACGGCGTCGGCGTGGGGACTGGTCAACCGGGTCGTGCCCGACGCCGACCTCGACACCGCCGTGTACGAGCTGCTCGAGCGCGCGACCCGAGGCAGCGCGCAGAGCAAGGGGATCGGGAAGCAGACGCTCTACGCCCAGATCGGGCTGGAGCAGCGGCAGGCCTACGACCTCGCCACCGAGGTGATGGCCGCGACCAGCCAGCTGCCGGATGCCCAGGAGGGCATGCACGCGTTCCTGGAGAAGCGCAAGCCGCAGTGGCGACGGGGCCGTTGAGCGCTCAGGGCTTCGCGTCCGGGTCCTTCGGGTCCACCTTGGCGATGACGTCGCCGAGGTCGACGAGCGCGTCGGATGCGGGCGCCTGTCGCTTCGGCACCACCACCTCGACGTACGCCGTCCGCCCGACGGCGTAGAACGTCGTCGGGTTCGCGGCGTCCTGCGGCACGGGCAGCCAGGCGACGGCGTTCACCGCGAACAGCTGCGCCGTGGGCGTGTAGGCGCGCGGCCTGGCGACGCCGCAGCGCAGGGTGATGGCGGGATCGCCCCAGGCGGCGGTGAGTTCGCTCTTCGGGTCGACGGCGCGGCGGTCCTCGCCGGACACCCGTTTCGGCAGTTTCGCCGACAGCGCGTGGCAGACCCGCTGCGCGGCGCCGTGCGGGGTCGGCGGCGTGACGTCGACGGCGTTCGAGCATCCCGCGACGGCGAGGGCACCGGCGAGGACCAGACAGAAGGTCGGGCGCGTCCTCAGATGTGCACCACCGGACAGGTCAGAGTGCGGGCGATTCCCTCGATCTGCTGGATCCGCGCCACGACGAGCTTGCCGAGCTCGTCGTCCGTGCGGGCCTCCGCGCGCACGATGACGTCGTACGGTCCGATGACGTCCTCGGAGAGGGTGACTCCTGTCAGGCCGGCGATCTCGTGGGCGACGTCGGCTGCCTTGCCGACATCGGTCTGTATGAGGATGTACGCCTGGACCATGGACCGTGCTCCTTCGCGGATCGGGTGCAAGCACACGTTACTGATCGGCTCGAAAGAAGCCCTATTGACAGAGGCTTCAGGCAGACGAAGGGGCTTCTACAGAGTCGAGTTAGTAACCATAGACTCAGCAGCGGCATGGAGGCAGCCATCACTATCGGGGAACTGGGTGAATTCGGGCTGATCGCCCGGGTGACCGCGCGCGGTGACCGTTCGGCGGGTGGCGTCCTGCTCGGTCCGGGCGACGACGCGGCCGTGCTGCGCGCGCCCGACGCGCGGGTGGTCGCGAGCACCGACATGTACGTGGAGAAGCGGCATTTCCGGCGCGACTGGTCGAGCGCCTACGACATCGGGCGGCGGGTCGTGGCCGCGAGCCTCGCCGACGTCGTCGCGATGGGTGCGCGGCCGACGGGCGTCCTGGTGGGCTTCGCGGCGCCGCCGGATCTGGAGACGTCGTGGGCGGAGCAGCTGAACGAGGGGCTGCTCGACGAGTGCGCGGCGGCGGGCGCGTCCGTGGTGGGCGGCGACGTCGTCCGCGACGACCACGTGGTGCTCGGCATGACCGCGCTCGGCGACCTCGGCGGCCGGGAGCCGGTCACGCGGTCGGGTGCCCGGCCCGGCGACGTGGTGGCCGTATGCGGCCGGCTCGGCTGGTCGGCGGCGGGCTTCGCCGTGCTGAGCCGCGGCTTCCGCTCGCCGCGGGTGGTGGTCGACGCGCACCGGCGCCCCGAGTTGCCGTACGCCGCCGGCCCGGCCGCGGCCGAGGCGGGCGCCACGGCGATGTGCGACGTGAGCGACGGCCTGGTGCAGGACCTCGGCCACGTCGCCGAGGCGAGCGGCGTCGCGATCGACCTGCGGGCGGCGGCGTTCGAGATACCCGACGTGTTCGAGCAGGTCGCGGCGGCGCTCGGCGGCGCCGAACCGCTGGCGTGGGTGCTGAGCGGCGGTGAGGACCATGCGCTGGCGGCGAGTTTCCCCGCCGCGGCGGACGTGCCGGAGGGCTGGCGCGTGGTGGGCGAGGTGCGGGAGGGGAGCGGGGTCACCGTCGACGGCGCTCCGTACGAGGGGCCGTCCGGCTGGACTAGCTTCGCCTAGCGGCGGTCCGACTTCACCTGGCGCGGTTCGATCGCGACCAGGACGAACGGGACAGATCTTCGGATCGCGCCATGTCGAGTGGCACGGCGCCCTGTGTCGGGCGGGGCGGACAGCTGCCGGCCCGCCCGGGTGTCAGCGGGAGACCCGGCCCCGCTTGATGCAGGACGTGCAGACGTTCAGCCGCTTGCGGGTGCTGCCGACCTTCGCGTGCACGGTCTGGATGTTCGGGTTGAACCGACGGCGGGTGCGACGGTGCGAGAACGAGACGTTGTTGCCGAACATCGGGCCCTTGCCACAGATGTCGCAGACGGCAGCCACGGTCAACTCCTGGCGTGTTTCGGGACGTACATCGGAAGCCGCCCGGCACACGAGCAGCCTGTCAAGGCTACCCGACCGAGCCGCGAGGGTGCGAATCCGGGCCCCTGGCCGTGCCCGACGCTAGCCTGACGGCGTGATGAACCTGGACGTCGCGGGGCTGCGGGCATGGTGCCACGCCGCGGTGTCCGGCCTCGCCCAGGTGCGCGACGCCATCGACGAGCTCAACGTCTTCCCGGTCGCGGACGCCGACACCGGGGCCAACATGCACCGCACCATGCTCGCCGCGGCCGAGGCCGCCGACGCCGCGGACGCCGAGGCGCGGCCGCTCGCCGCCTGGGCGTCCGTCGCGCGGGCCGCGATGCTCGGCGCCCAGGGCAACTCCGGGGTCATCCTCAGCCAGCTGCTGCGCGGCCTCGCCGAGCGCGCCCCGGCCACCGGTGCCGACCTCGCCGCGGCTCTGGGCCACGCCACGGACCTCGCCTACGCCGCCGTCGGCGAGCCGGTCGAGGGCACCATGCTCACGGTCGCGCGGGCCGCGGCCGAGGCCGCCGCGAAGGGTGCCGCCACCGGGGACGGGACGCTCCCGGCCGTCGCCGGCGCCGCGGCCCGCGGCGCGAGGGAGGCGCTCGGCCGCACGCCGGACCAGCTCGCCGTGCTCGCCGAGGCCGGCGTCGTCGACGCGGGCGCGGCGGGCCTGGTCGTGGTGCTCGAGGCGCTCGCCACCGTGTGTTCGGACGAGCCGGCGCCGGGCGGGCCGCCGGAGATCCCCGCCCGGCGCCCGGGCAGGCACCGGGCGCCGGTGGACGGCGCCGGCCCCGCCTACGAGGTGATGTACCTGCTCGACGCGCCCGAGGAGGCGATCGGCCCGCTCCGCCGCCGGCTCGCCGCGCTGGGCGACTCGCTGGTCGTGGTGGGCGGCGTCGAGGACGGGTGGAGCGTGCACGTCCACGTCGACGACGTCGGCCCTGCGCTGCTCGCCGGCATCGACGCGGGCCGGCCGCACCGCATCCGGGTGA